>NZ_JBEXXO010000027.1:0-112934 GCF_040630435.1 Streptomyces sp. NPDC005803
CCCGCCCACGCCCCCGCCCCCCCCCCCCGCCCCCCGCCGCGCGCCCCCCCCCTCCTCCGTGTCCGCGAGCGGCCGGGTCAGCCGCGCCTGAGACCGAGCACCTCCGCCGCCGCGAACGTCTCGTCCGGCGGCCGGTCCGCGTAGTACGGGGAGATCAGCTCGTCCAGCTCGTCGAAGGAGAACGTCTCCTTCGACGAGTCGAACTTCGCCGCCACCTTGGGGCGTTCGACGATCGCGACCATCCCGCCGTGCACCACGAGCAGCTGCCCGTTGACCTTGGCGGCGGCCGGGGAGGCCAGATAGCCGACGAGCGGCGACACGTGCTCGGGGGCGAGCGCGTCGAGCCGCCCGTCCTGCGGTTCCTGGAAGCCCGCGAAGACGTCCTCGGTCATCCGGGTCCGGGCGCGCGGGCAGATGGCGTTGGCGGTGACGCCGTACTTGGCCAGCGCCAGCGCGGTGGAGGTGGTCAGCCCGACGATGCCGCCCTTGGCCGCCGCGTAGTTGGGCTGGCCCGCAGAGCCGGCCAGGAAGGCCTCCGACGAGGTGTTGACGATCCGGCCGTAGACCGGGCCGCCGGATTCCTTGGACCTCGACCGCCAGTGGGCGGCGGCGAAGTGCGTGGTGTTGAAGTGCCCCTTGAGGTGCACCCGCACGACCGAGTCCCATTCGTCCTCGGACATCGAGAAGATCATCCGGTCCCGCAGGATGCCCGCGTTGTTGACCAGGATGTCGAGCCGGCCGTACGTCCCGACGGCCAGCGCCACCAGGGAACGGGCCTGCTCGTGGTCGGAGACGTCGCCGAGATGGGCGACCGCGCGGCCGCCGGCGGCGCGTATCTCCTCGGCGACCTCCTCGGCGGGGGCGGCGGAGGCCTCTCCCGAACCGTCGCGGCCGGGCTGCCCGTAGTCGTTGACGACGACGGCCGCGCCGAGCCGCGCCAGTTCCAGCGCTTCGGCCCGTCCGAGGCCGCGGCCCGCACCGGTGACGATCGCGGACAGTCCGTCCAGGGGAAGTGACATCGGTTCTCGGGATCCTCTCGGGAGGGGGCGGGGCGGTGAGGCCGTCAGAGTTCGATGCAGGTACGCAGCGACTCGCCGGTCCGCATCTGGTCGAGGGCGTCGTTGACGCCGTCGAGGCGCACCCGGTGGGTGATCATCGACTCCAGGTCGATGCGGCCCGCCCGCCAGAGCGCGATGGCCCGCTCGTACGACCGGAGCACGTCCCCGCCTCCGTACATGGAGGGCAGGATCCGCTTCTCGTCGAAGAACAGCTCGAACATGTTGACCTGGAAGTTGTCGTCCATGGCGCCCGCGCCGACGATGCAGAGGGTGCCGCCGCGCCGGGTCTGCTCGTACGCCGTGCGGGCCGTGGCGGACTTTCCGACGACCTCGAAGACGTAGTCGAAGCCCTCGCCCGCGGTGATCCGCTGCTTGGCGTCGGCGAACTCGTCGGGCGAGACCGCCTCGGTCGCGCCGAACCGCAGCGCCGCCTCACGCCGGGAGGCCACCGGGTCCACGGCGACGATCTGGGCGGCGCCCTGAACCCGGGCCCCCTGGACGGCGGAGATGCCGACGCCGCCGCAGCCGATCACGGCGACCGACGAACCCGCCTCCACCTGAGCGGTGTTGATGGCGGCGCCGAGACCGGTGGTGACCCCGCAGCCGATCAGCGCGGCGATCTCGAACGGCACGTCGTCGGGGATCGGCACCGCGCAGCCGGCGTCGACGACGACCTCCTCGGTGAAGGTCCCGGTGCCGGCGAAACCGAAGACGTCGCCGCCGGGGCGCTTGAAGTTGGGGGTGCCCGCGTTCATGAAACCGGCGAGGCACAGGTGGGTCTGGCCACGCTTGCAGGCCGCGCAGGTCCCGCAGGCCGGCAGCCAGCAGACCAGCACCCTGTCCCCCACGCTCAGCCCGGTCACGCCGTCACCGATGTCGACGACCTCGCCGGCGCCCTCGTGGCCGGGGATGAAGGGCGCGGGCTGCGGCAGCACCCCGCTCATCGCGGAGACATCGGAATGGCACAGCCCGGTGGCCCGGATGCGGAGCTTCACCTTGCCGGGGCCGAAGCCCACCGCCTCGACGTCGTCGAGTACTTCGAGTTTGTCCTGGCCTATCTCGTGCAGTACGGCTGCGCGCATGGTGCGGCTCCCCTCACGGGCCTGCGGTGCGGTTCGAATCGGTTCGGATACGGGGACCGGGTTCAGGTCCCGGGTTCAGGAGTGCTCGACGAAGGTGTCGCCGAGGACCAGGGCGTTGTCCCTCTCCCTGACCCGCACCTCGACGCGCACCTGGTGATCGGCGGTCCACATCTCGATGCCGAGGGTCTCGCCGGGATGGACGACCCCCGTGAAACGGGTGCGGTAGGAGCGGATACGGGTGACATCGCCGCCGAGGACCGTGTCGGTGACGGCCTTGAGCGTCATGCCGTAGGTGCACAGCCCGTGCAGGATCGGCCGGTCGAAACCGGCCCGCGCGGCGAAGTCGGGGTCGGCGTGGAGCGGGTTCCAGTCCCCGGAGAGGCGGTAGAGCAACGCCTGGTCGGGGCGGACCGGCCGCTCCGCGATGTGGTCGGGGGCGACGGCGGGCCAGGCCACGCGCTCGGACGGCCCCCGCTCGCCGCCGAACCCGCCCTCGCCGCGCACGAAGATCTGGGAGTCGCTGGTCCACAACGGGCCGTCGTCGTCCACCGCTTCGGTACGGAGCACCAGCACGGCCGCCTTGACCTTGTCGTACACCGCGGCGACCTTCGAGGTCGTCACGGCGCTGCCCCTCACCGGGACCGGCCGGTGCACCCGTACGCTCTGCCCGCCGTGCAGGACGGCCGCGAGGTCGACGTCGACACCGGGCGCGGAGAGGCCGCCGGCCATGGCCGTGCCCGCGCCCGCGACCGTGGCGAAGGAGGGCAGCACCTGGAGCCGGGACTCCAGCGTGTAGCGCAGCTCGCCGGGGTCGACGGCGGGGGTGGCCAGGTCGGGGCGGGCGCCCGCGCCGATCCCGAGGTGGTAGAGCTGGACGTCCTTGTGGTCCCAGCTGATCCGGCTGGTCCGGGGTTCGGCAGCGAGAGCTTTTTCGGCATCAATGGGCATGGGGAAGCTGCTCCTCGACGGTGGAAGACCTCGGTGCGGCCGTCCGCACCGTCGGCCGCACCGAGGTCGTGCGGGGACCGGAGACCACGCCGTTCTAGAACGCGTTCTAGCCGGTTGGCCCTATGTATAACGCAGCACCCAGCACTTGGGAAGACTGCTGACAGCCCATCAGATTCCTTTCGGGCAGCCGCTTTCCCGCCGCCGCGAGCGATGACATTTGTCATCGCCGAGTGCGTACATGCGCCTCTGCCGGGGCGCCTCCGGGCTCCGTAGCGTCGTAGACATGACGCAGACGACGGGGAGCGAAGCCGCGGTGGTCTTCACCGGGGCGGTGAAGACCTTCGGCCGATCCGGGCAGCGGGTGCGGGCCGTGGACGGGATCGACCTGACCGTCGAACGGGGCGAGACGGTCGCCCTGCTCGGCCGCAACGGGGCGGGAAAGTCCACCGCGATCAGCCTGCTGCTCGGGCTGAACGAACCGGACGCGGGGAGCGTGCGGGTGCTGGGCCGCTCCCCCGGACAGGCGGTCCGGGCCGGCCTGGTGGGCGCCATGCTCCAGGACGGCCGTCCCATCCAGCGGGTCACCGTCCGCGAGCTGATCAGCTTCGTCGCCTCCACCTACCCGCAGCCGATGCCGGTCGCCGAGGCGCTGGCCCTGGCGGGCGTGGCGGAGTACGCGAACCGGCGGATCGACAAGCTCTCCGGCGGCCAGGTCCAACGGGTGCGGTTCGCCGTCGCCCTGGCCGGGAATCCGGAGCTGATCGTGCTGGACGAGCCGACCGCCGCCCTGGACGTGGAGGGGCGGCGCGCGTTCTGGGAGTCCATGCGGGCCTATGCCCGGCGCGGCAACACGGTGCTCTTCTCCACCCACTACCTGGAAGAAGCCGACGAGAACGCCGACCGGATCGTCGTCATCGACCGCGGCCGGACCGTCGCGGACGGCAGCGGCGAGGCCATCAAGGCCGCGGCCGGCCACAGCCAGGTCTCCTTCGACCTGGCGGGCCGGTCCACCGAGGGCCTGGAACTGCTGCCCGGCGTCGTGACCGTCGAGGTGACCGGCGACCGGGCGCTGCTGCACACCGCCGACTCGGACGCCACGGTCATGGAACTCGCCCGGCTGGGCGCGGTCCGGGGTCTCCAGGTGTCCCTGGCGACGCTGGAGGCCGCCTTCCTCTCCCTGACCGCGCCGGCCGCCGGCGCCTCCCAGCCCTCCCGGCCCGCGAAGGAGTCCGTCTGATGTACCGCTACCTCGTGCTCGAAGTCCGCCGCACCCTGCGCGACAGCACCTTCCTGATCTTCGGCACCGGAATGCCGGTGATGATGTACCTGATCTTCACGAACATCGGCGGCGGTGGTGACGTCGACGGCTGGAAGACCGCCTCGATGGTCGGCATGGCCGCGTACGGAGCACTCGGCTCCGCCATGTCGACCGGGACGGGCGTCGCCTCCGACAAGTCCCTCGGCTGGCTGCAGCAGTTGCGGATCACGCCGCTCTCCCCGACGCGCGCGGTCGTGGGCCGGGCGATCAGCGGTTCGGTGACCGTGCTGCCGACGATCCTGACGGTGCTGCTGGCCGGCGCCCTGGTCAACGGCGTACGGATGGCCGCCTGGCAGTGGGCCGTGCTGGTGCTGCTGCTGTGGGCCGGCGCCCTGCCCTTCACCCTGCTCGGCCTCGGCAACGGATACCGGCTCACGCCGCAGGGCACCGGGGTCGTGAACGTCGCCTGCCTGATGGGCTTCGGCGTCGTCGGCGGGCTGTGGTTCCCGCTGGACCTCCTGCCCGGGTGGCTGCGTTCCCTCGGCCGGTTCACCCCGGCCAACCGGTTCGCCGACCTGGGATGGGCGACCACCGAAGGCCACGCGCCCGGCGCCACGACCCTCGCCGTACTCTCCGCGTGGCTCCTGCTGTTCGGCGCCTACGCCGTGATCTCGTACCGTCGGTCCGCGAGGACCCTGTGACGGGAGTGAACATGCCGGACAGCGCAAGAGCAGCACGGAAGGAACGACGCCGGCTGCGCAAGGAGGGACGCCGCCCCGGCCCGCCCGGGCCGTACGCCCTGCTGCCCTGGCTGCTGATGGGTCTGGGCTCCTTCTCCAACCTCTTCCAGGGCGAGACCCCCAACCCCTGGATCGGCGGCCTGGGGCTGCTCGCCTTCAACTCCCTGTACATCTCCGTGGTGTTCCGGGGCTTCGTCAAGGAGAAGCGCGAGAGCCCGGTGTCGTACGTCCTGCTCGGCGCGATGGCCGTCATCACCTTCGGTCTGGCGATCGGGTACGGCGGCAGCTGGCTGCTCTACTTCCCGCTGCTCTCGCTGGCGTGCGGCACCATCCTCCGCCACCGCATGCTCGCCGCCGGACTGCTCGGCCTGGCCGTGGCGGCCTGCCTGATCGCCGTGTGGCGCGAGGACAGCGGGTCCACGCCCTGGACGCTGGGCTACGGGACGTTCATCTCCGGTGCCGTGACGGCCGCGATCCTCACCCTGTCGGAGACCGTGATGGAACTGCGCGCCACCCGGCAGGAGCTGGCCCGCACCGCCGTTGAGAAGGAGCGGCTGCGCTTCTCCCGCGACCTGCACGACCTGCTGGGCCACACGCTCTCGGTGATCGTCGTCAAGTCGGAGGCCGCGCGCAGGCTCGCGCCGCGCGACATGGACGCGGCGCTGTCCCAGGTCGCCGACATCGAGTCCGTCGGCCGGCAGGCGCTCACCGAGATCCGCGAGGCGGTCACCGGCTACCGCGAGGGCAGCCTGGCCACCGAACTGGACCGGGCGAGGTCCGCGCTGACCGCCGCCGGGATCGAACCGTCCGTCCGCCGCTCCGGTCCGCCGCTCGCCCCGCAGACGGAGGCGTTGCTGGGGTGGGTGGTGCGGGAGGCCGTCACCAATGTCGTCCGCCACTCCACCGCCACCAGCTGCGCGTTCGTCGTCGACGGCACGCCCGGCCGGGTCCGCCTCACGGTCACCGACGACGGCCGGACCCCGGCCGCCCCGCCCACCCCCGGCATCGGCGGCACCGGCCTGAAGGGCCTCACCGAACGCCTCGCCACCGCCGGCGGTTCCCTGGAGGCGGGCCCGGGACCCGCGGGCGGCTTCGTGGTCACGGCGGAACTCCCGGCGGACGCGCCCGGAGGACCGGGCGGCGGCGCCGGTTCGGCCCCTACCCTGGGCCCGTGAACGAGATGCCGCAGGATCACCGGCCGACCAAGTCCGTACGGGTGCTGCTCGCCGAGGACCAGGGGATGATGCGCGGTGCGCTCGCCCTGCTGCTCGGTCTGGAGCCGGACATCGAGGTGGTCGCCCAGGTGGGCGCCGGCGACGAGATCGTGGCTGCCGCCCTGCTGAACCGGCCCGACGTGGCGCTCCTCGACATCGAACTCCCGGGCCGCAGCGGTCTGGACGCGGCCGCCGACCTGCGCGAGGAGGTGCCGGACTGCCGCGTGCTGATCCTCACCACCTTCGGCCGGCCCGGCTATCTGCGGCGCGCGATGGAGGCCGGCGCGGCGGGCTTCCTCGTGAAGGACGGCCCGGTCGAGGAGCTCGCGGCGGCGATCCGCCGGGTGCTGGCCGGGGAGACCGTCATCGACCCGGCCCTGGCCGCCGCCGCGCTGAGCGCGGGCCCCAGCCCGCTGACCGCCCGGGAGCGCGACGCGCTGGTCGCCTCGGTGGACGGGGCGACGGTCGCGGACATCGCGTCGAAGCTGCACCTGTCGGAGTCGACCGTCCGCAACTACCTCTCCGCGGCGATCGGGAAGACGGGCACCCGCAACCGGATGGAGGCGGTCCGGGCGGCGCGGCAGCAGGGGTGGCTCTGAGGTGTGCCCGGCGTCCGGTGCCGGCCCTCAGTGCTTCACCGGCCGGTGGCGCGGCAGCCAGAGCGCCATCAGCAGCAGTCCGCCGAGCAGTACCCAGCCCGCCGTCCGGAAGGCCAGTGCGTAGCCGGCCGTGAGTTCCACCGCGCCGGTGGAGGCCCCGGTGCGGGCCGCGGCGACCGTGGAGAGTATGGCGAGGCCGAGGGCGCCGCCCATCGTGCGGGAGGTGTTGACGAGGCCGGAGACCAGGCCGGATTCGCCGGGGGCCGCGCCCGCCGTGGCCAGGGAGGCGAGCGGGGTGGCCGCGAGGCCGCTGCCGGCCATCATCAGGACACCGGGCAGGCAGACCGCCGTGAGGTACGACCCGCCGGCCGTCATCGTGGACTGCCAGCCGAAGCCGACGGCGGTCATCGCCGTGCCGGTCAGCGCCAGGTTCTTCGCGCCGGTGCGGGCCATCAGGTGCGGGGCGCACTTGGAGCCGGCCACGATGGCCACCGAGGTGGGCATCAGGGCGAGTCCGGCCTCCAGCGCGGAGTAGTGCAGCACGTTCTGTGCGTACAGGGTCATGAAGTACCACATGGAGAACGTGGCCGAGCCGATCACGAACATCGCCACGTTGGCCGACGCCACCGGCCGCGCCCCGAGCACCCGCAGGGGCATCAGCGGCTTCGCCGTCCGGGCTTCCACGAGGACGAACAGGGCGAGCAGCGCCAGTCCGCCCAGCAGGGGCGCCAGGGTCGCGGTGGCGGTCCAGCCCGATTCCTCGGTCTGCACGATGCCGTACGCCGTCGTCGCCAGGCCCGCCGTGACGAGGACCGCGCCCAGGAGGTCGATCCGGCTGCGCTCGCCGGCCCGGCCCTCGGCGAGCCACAGCGCGGCGCCGATCGCCACGAGCACCCCGATGGGCACGTTGATGAGCAGGACCCACCGCCAGGACAGGGTGTCGGTGAGCACCCCGCCGATCAGTCCGCCGGCCGCGCCGCCGCCCGCGCCGACGGCCATCCAGGTGCCGATGGCCCGGGTCCTGGCGGGCCCCTCGGGAACGGCCGCGGTGAGCAGGGTGAGGGTCGCGGGGGCCAGCACGGCGGCGCCGAGTCCCTGGGCGGCCCGGGCTGCGAGCAACTGCCAGCCCTCCTGGGCGAGCCCGCCGGCGAGGGAGGCGGCGGTGAACAGGCCGAGGCCGACGAGGAACATCCGCTTGCGGCCGTAGAGGTCGGCGGCCCGCCCGCCGAGCAGCATGAACCCGGCGAAGGCGATCGAGTACGCGTTGAGCACCCACTGCAGTCCCGCGGCGCTGAGCCCCAGGTCGGTGCGCATGGACGGGAGGGCCACGTTGACGACGGACACGTCGAGCACGACGAGGAACTGACCGACGCAGGCGGCGAGCACCACCGCCCAGGTGCGGGGACGGAGCCGGTCGGTACGGCGTGCGGGCGTCGAGACGTCAACCATGAGCGTCATACTCGCAGCCGCCCCGCACCCCGTACTCCGCTTTTCCGGTCCCCGGGCCTGTCCCGGGGCGTGGGTCGGGCTCCGCCGGGGCCTCAGCGGCGCAGGAGTGTCACCACCGCCGCCCCGCCGAGCCCGATGTTGTGGGCGAGCCCGGTGCGGGCGCCCGGGACCTGGCGGGTTCCGGCCTCGCCCCTGAGCTGCCAGGTGAGCTCGGCGGCCTGGGCGATCCCGGTGGCGCCGAGCGGGTGCCCCTTGGAGATCAGTCCGCCGGACGGGTTGACGACCCAGCGGCCGCCGTGGGTGGTGGCACCGGACTCGACGAGCGCCCCGGACTCGCCCTCGCCGCACAGTCCGAGCGCCTCGTAGGTGAGGAGTTCGTTGATGGAGAAGCAGTCGTGGAGCTCGATGACGTCGAGGTCGGCGGGGCCGACGCCCGCCGTCTCGTACACCTGGCGGGCCGCTTCCCGCGACATGGGCAGTCCGACGGCGTCGATGCAGGTCCCGGAGGCGAAGGAGGCCTCGGTGTCGGTCGTCATGGCCTGGGCGGCGATCTCGACGGCCCGCTCACCGAGCCCGTGCCGCTCGACGAAGCGTTCCGAGACGACGACGGCCGCCGCCGCCCCGTCGGAGGTCGGTGAGCACTGGAGCCGGGTGAGGGGGTGGTGGACGGTCTTGGCGGCGAGGACCTCGTCGACCGTGTACGGGTCCTGGAACTGCGCGTACGGGTTGCCGGCCGAGTGGCGGTGGTTCTTGGCACCCACGGCTGCGAGCTGCGCCTCTGTGGTGCCGTACCGCTCCATGTGCTCCCGGGCGGCGTTGCCGAAGATCTGCGCGGTGGGCGGGGTCATCTCGAAGCCGTGGGCGGCGGCCATGATCCCGTAGTGCCGGGCGACCGGGGATGTCCTGAAGTCGCCCGCGCCGCCGTCGGATCCGCCACCGCCGAGCGATCCGCGCGCCATCTTCTCGAAGCCGAGCGCGAGGACGCAGTCGCTGCCGCCGCCCTCGACGAACTGGCGGGCCATCATCAGGGCGGTGGAGCCCGTGGCGCAGTTGTTGTTGACGTTGTAGACGGGCACGCCGGTCAGCCCGAGTCCGTAGACGGCGCGCTGCCCGGCGGTGGAGGCCTGGAAGCAGTAGCCGACGGCGGCCTGCTGGACGTCCTCGTACGTGACCGAGGCATCGGCGAGCGCCGCGGTCCCGGCCTCCGTGGCCATGTCCCAGTACTGCCAGTCGCGGGTCTCGGGCTTCTCGAACTTCGTCATCCCGACGCCGACGATGTACGACCTCATCATGGATCTCCTTCAGTCCCGCGGCAGGCCGAGGATGCGCTCGGCGACGACATTGAGCTGAACCTGGGTGGTGCCGCCCGCGATGGTGAGGCAGCGGGACATCAGGAAGCCGTGCACCGCCCGCTCCCCCGCCCCTTCGCACACCGCCCCGTCCGGCCCGAGGAGTTCGAGGGCGAGTTCGGCGACCTTCTGCTGGTGGGTGGTCTGGACGAGTTTGCGTACGGAGGCTCCCGCGCCCGGCTCCAGTCCGGAGACCTGCTGGAGCGTGGTGCGCTGTCCGATGCAGGCCAGCGCGTGGGCCTCGGCGGCGAGTGCTCCGATCCGGGCCCGGCAGGCGCCGTCGAGTCCGGCGGCGCGGTCGATGAGCGCTTCCAGGCCGGTGGTGAAGGTCACCTGGTCGGCCATGTGGACGCGTTCGTTGCCCAGGGTGTTGCGGGCGACCTGCCAGCCGCCGCCGGCCTCGCCGACGAGGGCGTCCTCGGGCAGCAGGACGTCGTCGAAGTACACCTCGTTGAAGAGGGAGTCGCCGGTGATCTCCTTCAGCGGGCGGATGTCGATGCCCTCGGTGTTCTTCATGTCCACGAGGAAGTAGCCGAGCCCCTGGTGCTTGGGGGCGTCCGGGTCGGTCCGGGCGAGCAGGATTCCGTGGTCGGCCCACTGGGCGGCGCTCGTCCACACCTTCTGGCCGTTGATCCGCCAGCCCCCGGGGGTCCGTTCGGCCCGGGTGCGCAGCGAGGCGAGGTCGGAGCCGGCTTCGGGTTCGGAGAACAGCTGGCACCACAGGAGGTCGCCGCGCAGGGTGGGCAGGAGGTAGCGGTCCTGTTGTGCGGCGCTCCCGTGCGCGATGAGGGAGGGCACCACCCAGGTGGCGATCCCCAGATCGCTCAGCTTCACGCCCTGCTCGCGCGACTCCTGCTGGACGGCCAGTTGCCGCACGGGGCCGGCGCCCAGTCCGTAGGGCGGGGGCAGGTGCGGGGCGGCGTAGCCGGTGGAGGCGAGTGCGCGACGGGCGGCCTTCGGGTCGAGGCCGCGGGCTGCGGCGAGGGCCTCGCGGGCCTGTGAGCGGTACGCGGTGGCCCGCGCGGGGAGTTCCAGGGTGAGTTCGCGGCGCGTGCCGCCTTCGGCCAGGCGGACGGCCCGCTGCCGGTGCGCGTCCCCGGCGCCCAGCAGCTGCCGCGCCACCAGGGCGCGGCGCAGGTACAGATGGGCGTCGTGCTCCCAGGTGAAGCCGATGCCGCCGAGGATCTGGATGGCGTCCTTGGCGCAGCTGTACGCGGCGTCGAGTGCGGTCGCCGCGGCGAGCGCGGCGACCAGGCCCCGTACCTCCTCGGGCTCCCTGGCCGCTCGGGCGGCGTCCCAGACGAGGGCCCGGGCCTGTTCGACGCGCACGAGCATGTCGGCGCACAGGTGTTTGACGCCCTGGAACCGGCCGATGGGGCGGCCGAACTGTTCGCGGGTCTTGGCGTGTTCGGTGGCGGTGTCCAGCGAGCGGGCGGCGGTGCCGCAGGCGTCGGCGGCGAGGAGGACGGCGGCGAGGTCCTGGACGAGGCCGGAGTCGGTGCGCAGGGCGCGGGCGGCGGGGACGAGGACCCCGTCGGCGCGGACCGCGGCCGTGGGGCGGGTGGGGTCGGCGCTGTGGTGCGGGCGCACGGTGAGGCCCTGCGCGGCGGCGTCGACGGCGAACCAGCGGGTACCGGCCGCCGAGGCGGCCGGCAGCAGGAGCAGGTCGGCCTCGGCGCCGGAGAGGACGGGCGGGGCCTCGCCGTCGAGCAGATGGCCGTCCTCGTGCGCGACGGCGGTGAGTGTGCCGGGGCCGAGTGCGACGGCCCCGACGCGCGTGCCGGCCGCCAGGGCGCGCACCAGTTCCCCGGCGCCCACGGCGTGCAGGACGGCCGAGGCGAGGGCGCTCGCCAGACAGGGGCCGGGCAGTGCGGCGCGGCCCGCCTCTTCGAGGACGACGGCCAGATCGAGGAGGTCGCCGCCGCCGCCTCCGTACGCCTCGGGCAGATGGACGCCGAGCAGGCCCTGCTCCGCGAGTCCGTCCCAGTACGCGGGGCGTGCGCCGGGCACGACGGGGGCGTCCGCGTCGAGCAGGCCGCGGATCTCCGCGGGCGGTACGGCGCGCGCCAGCCATCCGCGCACGGCCTGCGCGAGCTCCCGGTGTTCTTCGGTGATTCCGATGCCCATGCGGATCCTCGCCGGTCGCAGCCACTGGAACGGCGCAAGAGTAGAACACGTTCCAATCTGACGGAAGGTCAGATGACCGACTGCTTGCGGCCGGTCCGGCCGCCGTGTCCTGTTCGTGCCCCGTTCACCGGAATACCGCGGAGGTGCGGAAGGTTCACCCTGCACACACTTGGCGGTCAGCGCTGTCCGTCACGGGGACCGCACACCCGCCCCGCCCTTCCTCTTCCGCCGCCCGGAGGCCGCACGCATGCCACAGACGACGCACGAACAGTCCGCCGCGGAACCTTCCGGTCCGCGGACATCGAAGGCGGGTCGCGGGATCGTTCCCGTACTCGCCTTCGCGGGCATCACCGTCGCGGTGATGCAGACCCTGCTCGTCCCCGTCATCAAGGACCTGCCCGCCCTTCTCGACACCGATCCGTCCAACGCCACCTGGGTGATGACGGCGACGCTGCTCGCGGGGGCCGTGTCCACCCCGATCATGGGGCGGCTCGGAGACCTCAACGGCAAGCGGAAGATGCTGCTGGTCAGCCTCGCCGTCATGGTGGTCGGCTCGCTGATCTGCGCGTTCACCGACGACCTCGTGATCATGATCGTGGGCCGTGCGCTCCAGGGCTTCGCCATGGGCGCCATCCCCCTCGGCATCGGCATCATGCGTGACGAGCTGCCGCGCGAGAAGCTCGGCTCGGCGATGGCCCTGATGAGCTCCTCGATCGGGGTGGGCGGCGGACTCGCGCTGCCCGCCGCCGCCCTCGTCGCCCAGCACACCGACTGGCACACCCTCTTCTTCGGTTCGGCCGGGCTCGGGGTGCTGGCCATGGTGCTGACCGTGCTGGCCGTGCCGGAGACCTCGCTGCGCGCTCCCGGACGGTTCGACGTCACGGGCGCGCTCGGCCTCTCGCTCGGCCTGGTCCTCCTGCTGCTGCCGGTCACCAAGGGCAGCGACTGGGGCTGGACCTCGGGCACCACGCTCGGCCTGATCGCCGCCGCCCTGGTGGTCCTCGTGCTCTGGGGCGTGTTCGAGCTCCGCAGCGACGCGCCGCTGGTCGATCTGCGGACCACGGCCCGGCGCGAGGTGCTGCTCACCAACCTCGCCTCGATCATGGTCGGGGTCGCCTTCTACGCCGTCTCGCTGGTGCTTCCGCAGCTGCTCCAGCTGCCGGTGTCCACCGGTTACGGGCTCGGCCGGTCGATGGTGGTCGCCGGACTGTGCGTGGCCCCGCTCGGCCTGACGATGATGCTCGTCGCCCCGCTGTACGCCCGGATCTCCGCCCGGTACGGCCCCAAGGTGTCGCTGATGCTCGGCATGCTGATCATCGCGATCGGCTACGGGGCCGGGCTCGGCCTGATGAGTGCCGCCTGGCAGACGATCGTGATCGCGGTGCTGCTCGGAGCCGGCATCGGACTCGCGTACTCCTCGCTGCCCGCGCTGATCATCGGCGCCGTCGACGCCTCGGAGACGGGCGCCGCCAACGGGCTGAACACCCTGATGCGCTCGATCGGCACGTCGGTGTCGAGCGCGGTGATCGGCATGGTGCTGGCGAACACCTCGGTGCCGATGGGGCCGGTCGCGGTGCCCAGCATGGAGGGGTTCCGGACCTCGTTCATGATCGCGACGGGTGCGGTGCTGATCGGTCTCGTCCTGGCGGCGTTCCTGCCGTCGCAGCGGAAGGCCGCCGCGCCGGTACTGCTGGCGAGCAGCGCGGCCGACGCGGCCGCGCGCGCCGCCGGCGAACCGCTCCCCGCCGTCCCGCACCCCTTCGCCGGCTCCGACGGCTTCCGCGGCCGGGTGCTGGAGGCGGACGGGACGCCGGTGGCCGGCGCCAACGTGACCCTGATCGACCGGCACGGCCGGCAGGCCGGGCTGACCACGACGGACGCCCAGGGCCGTTACGCGCTCGCCGCCCCCGGCAGCGGCAGTTTCGTCCTGGCCGGATCGGCGAGCGGTTACGCGCCGCGGGCCTGCCCGGCCTCGTACCCGGCGCACGGCCACGGGCCCGAGACCGAGACCGATCTGGTGCTGACACTCAGCGCACCGGAGCGGCGAACCGCGGCACGGTCGTGAGGAGATGAGAGACGCGCGTGCGGGTGCTGTCCGGGCCCGGGCCGCGTAAGGCGGACCGATCCGCGACCGCACACCCCCGCCGACCGCGTCGGCGGGGGTGTGCGGCACGATGGGGCGCCGTCGAAACGACCCGTCCCACCAGGAGGAACACCGTGGCCGCCGAGCCCAAGCCGGAGATTCTCGCCGCGTTCCAGGCCGCCAAGGGCTTCATGCCGGTGGTCGAGGGGCTCGCGCTGTACGCCGCCGCCACCGAGGCGGCCGCGCTCGGTCTGCCGCTGCTGGAGGTGGGCACGTACTGCGGGCGCTCCACGATCCTGCTCGCCGACGCGGCGCGTGCGGCGGGCGTGACGGCCCTCACCGTCGACCACCACCGGGGCAGCGAGGAGCAGCAGCCCGGGTGGGAGTACCACGACCCGACGGTGGTGGACCCCGAGGTGGGCCGGATGGACACGCTGCCCACGTTCCGCCGGACGCTGCACGCGGCCGGCCTGGAGGAGCACGTGGTGGCACTCGTGGGGCGGTCCCCGCAGGTCGCGGCCGTCTGGGGCGGCCGGCTCGGCCTCGTCTTCATCGACGGCGGTCACACCGACGAGCACGCCAACGGCGACTACGAGGGCTGGGCCCCGCATGTCGCGGAGGGCGGTCTGCTGGTGATCCACGACGTGTTCCCGGACCCGGCGCACGGCGGCCAGGCCCCGTACCGGGTGTATCTGCGGGCGCTGGAGTCGGGGGCGTTCACCGAGATCTCCGTCACGGACTCGCTGCGCGTGCTGCGGCGGACCGGGGCCGGGATCTGATCGGCCCGGACACCGCGCGGGCTCCCCGATAGCATCGCCGGGTGCGTCACGACGAGAGTGTTCCGACCGCCCCCCGCCGGCCGTTCCTGCCCGCCGCCGCGACCCTGACCGTGCTGTGTCTGGGCCTGGCCGGCTGCGGCGGTACGGGCGGAGCCGCGCAGGCACGGCCCGGCAGCGGCGGCGCGGCCCCGTCGGCCGCGGCCTCCCCCGCCTCGCCGTCACCGGTGCGCACGAGCCCGTCCCCGTCGAGGAAGCCCGCCTCTCCCCCGCCGTCCACGCCGGACGCCCCCTCCGGGCCGCTGGCCGGGAAGACGGTCGTGATCGACCCGGGGCACAACCCCGACAACCACCTGCACACGGCCGAGATCAACCGCCAGGTGGACATCGGCACCACGCACAAGGAGTGCGACACCACCGGCACCTCCACCAACTCCGGTTACGCCGAAGCCCGGTTCACACTCGACGTGTCGCACCGGCTGCGCACCCTGCTGCGGGCACAGGGCGCGAAGGTGATCCTGACGTACGACGGCGACCGGGCGTTCGGGCCCTGTGTCGACGAGCGGGCCCGGATCGGCAACAAGGCCGGGGCGGATGCCGTCGTCTCGGTGCACGCGGACGGCTCGGCGGCCGGGAACCGCGGCTTCCACGTGATCCTTCCCGCAGCGGTGCGCGGCGGCGCCGCGGACACCTCGACGATCGTGGGCCCCTCGCGCGATCTGGGCACCCGGATCGCCGGACTCTTCGTGCGCGCTACCGGAAGTGCGCCTTCCAATTACATCGGCGGCAATACCGGCTTGGACACCCGCAAGGATCTCGGCGGACTGAATTTGTCGACCGTCCCCAAAGTCTTCATCGAATGCGGCAATATGCGTGATCCGAAGGATGCCGCCCTGCTCACCAGCGCGGGCTGGCGCCAGAAGGCGGCCCAGGGCATCGCGGACGGCATCAGCAGCTACCTCAAGGGGTAGTAAGAGGTGGTTCTGCGATGAATTCGGGAGGATGCCCGCCCAGGGGCCGGGCAGGGACACAACCCGCCCGGGCAGACGATAGATTCATCCGTACGATGGGGGGCCGCTCCCGAGCTTCGCGCCGTACCCGCCGTACCGGTGGCAGCGACGACCGCCCCGACGAGACGACCGACTAAGGACCTTCACGTGAATATCCGCTCCCTCACTCGAGGCGATGGCGTGGTGATCGGAGCAGCGGTCGTGCTGTTCATCGCCTCTTTCCTCGACTACTTCTCCTACGGAAGCTCCGACATCGACGCGCCCAACTCCTGGGAGTCCCTGGGCAACGCGATCGGTGTCTACATGGTCGGAGTGATCGGCGCCGCACTCATCGTGCTGTCCCGTTCGCAGCCCCAGCCGCGCAAGGTCGCCGGCCTCGACCTGGCCCAGTTCGGTGTCGCCGCCACGGTGTTCACCGCGTGGAGCCTCTTCTGGACCATCATCGACCTCGGCCAGATCGACGCCGGCGCCGGCCTGATCCTCGGCCTGATCGCCTCCCTGGCGCTGGCCGCGGCCGCGGTCGCCTCCCCGCTGCTCCCGGCCCTCAAGGCCCCGCTGGCGGGCCCGCCGAGGCCGCAGGCCGTACAGCCGCCGTACGGTGGCCAGCCGGGCCAGGGCTACGGCTACCCGGGTGCGCAGCAGCCGCCGTACGGTGGTCAGCCGCAGGGCCAGGCGCCTTCGTTCGGCGGTCAGCCGCAGCCCGGTCAGCCCGACCCGCAGCAGGGCCAGGCGCCCGCCCAGCAGGCCGCGCCCGCCGGTGACTTCACCCCGTTCTGGTTCGCCGTGCCGGTGGCCCGTCCGCTGTACGGCGAGGACGGTTCGCCGTCCCCGATCGCCGAACTGGCCCCGGGTACCTGGTACCTCGCGGTCGAGCAGCGCGGTCCGGGCCTCATCGCCCAGACGCAGGACGGCCGTCGTGGTGTGCTCCAGGACACCACGGGCATCCAGCGCGGCTGAGCGGCCGACGCCACGGCGCACGCACCACCGACAGCGGCCCCCTGCCCCTTCCGGGCGGGGGGCCGCTGCCGTACCCTCCGGCTACACCTGATGCACCGTCAGAAACACGGGGAGGCAGCGGAATGCGGCTCGGACTCGCTCTCGGCTACTGGGGCCGCGGCCCGAACCCGGCCCATCTGGACCTCGCCCGCCAGGCGGAGGATCTGGGCTACGCGTCGGTGTGGACGGCGGAGGCCTGGGGTTCGGACGCCTTCACCCCGCTGACCTGGATCGCCGCCCACACCTCCCGCATCCGACTGGGCACCGCCATCGCGCAGATGGCCGCCCGCACCCCGACCGCGACCGCGATGCACGCCCTGACCCTGGACCACCTCTCCGGCGGCCGGATGATGCTCGGCCTCGGGCTGTCCGGCCCCCAGGTCGTGGAGGGCTGGTACGGGCGCCCGTTTCCGAGGAGCCCGCTCACCGCGACCCGCGAGTACGTCGACGTGGTGCGTCAGGTGCTCCGCCGCGAGGCGCCCGTCGCCCTGGACGGCCGGTTCCACTCCCATCCGTACAACGGTCCGGACGCCACCGGCCTCGGCAAGCCGCTGAAGCCGATCACACATCCGCTGCGCGCCGGCCTCCCGGTGCTGCTGGGTGCGGAGGGGCCGAAGAACATCGCCCAGACCACCCGGATCGCGGACGGCTGGCTGCCGCTGTACTGGTCGCCGATGCGCACGGACGTGTACGAGGCCTCGCTGAGCGGCCTGCCCGAAGGGTTCATGATCGCGCCGATGGCCCGGGCGCACGTCTGTGACGATGTCGCACAGGGCCTGCTGCCGGTGAAGGCGATGCTCGGCTTCTACATCGGCGGCATGGGCGCCGCGGCCCGCAACTTCCATGCGGACCTGATGGCGCGGATGGGGTTCGAGGAGGACGCGCGGCGGATCCAGCGGCTGTTCCTGGAGGGGCGCAAGGAGGAGGCGGTCCTGGCCGTGCCGGATGCGTTCGCCGACGAGATCTCGCTCGTGGGGCCGAGGCAACGGATAGCGGAGCGGCTGGAGTTGTGGCGGAAGGGCCCGGTGACCGACCTCCTGGTGACCGCTCCGGACCCGCACACCCTGCGGGTGCTGGCGGAGCTCACCTGACGGGCGGGCGGCCGGCGGCTCCCGGGACATCGGGGCGAGCCCCGAGCCCTGATGTCCGAGCCCATAAGCGGAAGTTAGGAACTCCCAAGAAACTAGGTTCTTGGACTTCTGGTTCGGCCCTGCCGAGCATGAACAGCGGACGACGGCGGCCCCGAGAACGGCGCCTCCGCATCCGTCCGCCGGCCGACGGCCCGAGGCGGCGCCCCGGCACCGGCCGCGCCGCTCGACAACCAGAAGGAACGAAGATGCCGAAGAAATGGTGGACGCTGCTGGCGGTGTGCGGCGGGACGTTCATGCTCCTGCTGGACACCACCATCGTCTACGTCGTGCTCCCCGACGTGCAGGCCGATCTGCACGCCGGCTTCGCCGATCTCCAGTGGGTGGTCGACGGATACGCGCTGGCGCTGGCGGCCCTGCTGCTGACCGGCGGGACCCTCGCGGACCGGTTCGGCCGCAAGCGCCTCTACGCGATCGGCGTCGTCCTGTTCACGCTCGCCTCGCTCCTGTGCGGTCTGGCGCAGTCCCCGCTGACGCTGGTAATGGCCCGGATCCTTCAGGGAGTCGGCGGCTCGGTCATGTTCGCGACCGGCCTCGCGCTGCTCGCCGGAAGCTTCCAGGGCAAGGAACGCGGCACGGCGTTCGGTGTCTGGGGCATGGTCACCGGTCTCGCCTCCGCGATCGGCCCGGTGGCCGGGGGGCTGATCTCCAGCGGCATCAGCTGGCGGGGCATCTTCCTGGTCAACGTACCGCTCGGCGTCCTGGTCGCGCTGATCGTCGTCCTGCGGGTGGACGAGGCCAGGTCGCCGTTCGCCCGCCGGCTGGACCGGCCCGGCTTCGTCCTGCTGACCGCGGGGCTGGTCACCCTCGTCTACGGGCTGATCCGCGCCGGCGAGGACGGCTGGGGCGATGCCGGCGCGGTGACGTGCCTCGTCGTCGGCGGTGTCCTGCTGTCGGCCTTCCTCGTCGTCGAAGCACGGGTGGAGCAGCCGATGTTCGAGCTGGGGCTCTTCCGCATCCCGACCTTCGTCGGCGGGTCCGTCGCGGCGTTCGCGATGAACGGTTCGCTGTTCGCGATGTTCCTCTTCCTGGCCATCTACTTCCAGGAAGTGCTCCAGTACTCGTCCCTGGAGACCGGCGTCCGGCTGCTGGCCGCCTCGCTGTCGATGCTGGTGGCCTCGCTCGTCGCGGGCCGTGTGAGCACCAGGATCCCGGCGCGCTTGCTGATCGGCGTCGGGCTGCTCCTCGTCGGCGCCGGCCTGCTGCTCATGGGCGGGGTCGACACGGACACCGGCTGGGAGCACTTCCTGCCCGGTCTGGTGCTCGGCGGCATCGGCGCCGGCCTGGTGAACCCGCCGCTCGCCTCGACGGCCGTGGGCGTCGTGGACTTCTCCCGCTCCGGCATGGCCTCGGGTGTGAACGGCACCTTCCGCCAGCTCGGCGTGAGCACCGGTGTCGCCGTCCTCGGCTCCACCTTCGCGGTGATCATCGGCAACCGTCTCCGTGACGGCCTGGCGGGGGTCCCCGGCGTGGGCGACCGCGGCGACCGGCTCGCCGCCCTCGTGCGGGGAGGCGAGATCGACCAGGCGGTGGCGCTGGTGCCCGAGGCGCAGCGGGAGACCGTGCGGCGGCTCGCCGTGGAGGGGTACGTCGACGGCCTGAACACCCTGCTGACCCTCTCGGCAGGTCTCGCCCTCATGGGCGGTCTGCTGTCGCTGTGGCTGATCCGGGCGGCGGACTTCGAGGCCGCGCGGCAACCGCAGGCACCCGCCCCCGAGGCCCCCGGCCCTTCGGCGGTGGCCGTGGAGAGCTGACTCCGACGGCCCGGACGGCGGACCGCCGGCCCCTGGCGGCGCCGGCGGACCGCGCGGGCCCCGGAGGCTACGGCCCGTCCTGGCCCGCGGCGCCCCGGCCGGCCGGGACCAGCGCCTGGCCGGCCGGCGGCCCGAAGGAATCCCGGCAGTGCACGAGCAGTTCGCGCAGGGCCGGACTCTTGGTGGGCGAGGAGACCAGGCTGAGTACCGCGGCGATGTCGGCATCGGTGACGGGCACGGTCCGCAACCGCGGGTGCTGCGCGAGCATGGACGCGGACAGGACCGCCACGCCCAGTCCGCGCTCCGCCAGCTGGACCACCGCGCCCGGCGCGGCGGCCTGCAGGGCCACGGTGGGCGTGAGGCCGCGGGCGGCCGAGGCCTGGTCCAGTACGGCACGGATGCCGGTGCCCCGGGGCAGGCAGATGACGGGATGGGCGCTCAGCTCGGCGAGCGTGACACCGTCCGCCTCGGCCAGGGGGTGTCCGGGCGGTACCGCCGCGACGATCGCCTCGCTGATCACCTGCTGTCCGTCCAGATCCTCCGGTGCCGGGCCGGCCGTGCCGACCAGCGCCAGGTCGACGGTTCCCTCGCGGACGTCTTCCACCAGCGCGGCGGAATCGCCCTCGACGAGACTGATCTCCACGCCGGGGTGGGCGCGGTGGAAGGCCGACAGCGCTTCGAACAGCGGGGTGATCGTGCACGCCGTCACCATGCCGACCACCAGCCGGCCCCGTACCAGACCGTTCATCTCGTCCAGCGCGTGCCGGAGCGCTTCGGCGGCGGCGAGGACAGCACGCGCGTGGTCGAGAGCCACCTCCCCCACCGCGGTCAGTCCGGCGCTGCGGCCGGACCGGTCGATGAGGGTCGCGCCGAGGTCGTTCTCCAGTTGGCGGATCTGCGCGCTGATCCCCGGCTGGCTGATGTGCACGCGCTCGGCGGCCCGGGTGAAGTTGGCTTCCTCCGCCACGGCCAGAAAGTACTTCAGCTGCCTGAGTTCCATAACCTCTGATTATAGAGGAGATCGGATTGATTGATTGGACTTCTTGTCACGGGACGCTGGACGATGGTGGTGACGCATTCGCCCGCACGGAAGGAACGTTGTGCCCGAGTACGAGAAGGCCCTGGCTCCCGAGGACCTCACCCGCCTCTTCGTGGAGCGCGCCAACGCCGGGGACGCCGCCGGTCTGGCCGCGCTGTACGAGGAGGATGCGGTGATGGCCTACCCGCCCGGCAGTACCACGGTGGGGCGCGAAGCCATTCGTGAACTCTGGGAGAAGGTGCTCGCCCATGCTCCCCACTTCGAGGCGGAGGAACCGCTCCCGACTCTCGTCCGCGGTGACATCGCCCTGACCTCCACCCCGCCGAAGGACGGCTCGGGCGCCCGCGCCCAGGTGGTCCGGCGACAGGCCGACGGGAGCTGGCTACGCGTGATCGACCAGCCCGAGTTCCGCCCGCCGGGCAGCTGACCGCTCCGGTTGCCGGCCGTGCGCGGCCACGGATCGCCCGGGCCTCAGCCCGTGCGGTCCGGGACCGTGCCCTCGCGGGTCCAGCCGAGCAGCTCGTCCGCCGTCCACGTCGTCACGACTCGCTCCGCCGGCACGCCGCACTCCTCGGCGCGGGCGCAGCCGTAGATCTGCCAGTCGAGCTGTCCGGGGGCGTGCGCGTCGGTGTCGACGGCGAACAGGGTGCCCGCGTCCACCGCCTGCCGCAGCAGCCGCCGGGGCGGGTCGAGCCGCTCGGGCCTGCTGTTGATCTCCACCGCCGTGCCCGCCTCGGCGCAGGCGGCGAAGACCTCGTCCGCGTCGAACCGCGACTCGGGGCGGCCCCGGCCGGTGACCAGGCGCCCGGTGCAGTGCCCGAGGATGTCCGCCTGCGGGTGGCTGACGGCGGCGACCAGCCGCCGGGTCATGGGGCCGGGGTCCATCCGCAGCTTGGAGTGGACGGACACCACCACGACGTCCAGCCGTTCCAGCAGCTCCTCCTCCTGGTCGAGGGAGCCGTCGAGGTGGATGTCGCACTCGATGCCGGTCAGCAGCCGGAACGGCGCCCAGCGCTCGTTGAGTTCGGCGACCAGATCGAGCTGTTGCCGCAACCGCTCGGGCGAGAGCCCGTTGGCGACCGTCAGCCGGGGCGAGTGGTCGGTGAGCACCGCCCAGTCGTGGCCGAGCTCCGCCGCCGTACGGCCCATCTCCTCGATGGGGCTGCCGCCGTCCGACCAGTCGGAGTGCAGATGGCAGTCACCGCGCAGCAGCCCGAGCAGCTGTTCACCGCCCTCGGCGAGCGGGCCCTCGCGCACGGCCTCCGTCTCCAGCCGCTCCAGATAGGCCGGGGTCTGCCCGGCGACCGCCTCGCGGACGACCTGGGCGGTGCGGGGGCCGATGCCCTTGACCCGTTCCAGGGAGCCGTTCGCCACCCGCTCCGCGACGTCGCCGTCGGCCATCGCCGCGACCGTGCGGGCGGCGTTGCGGAAGGCCTGGACGCGGTACGTCTCGGCCCGGCCGCGCTCCAGCAGGAAGGCGATCCGCTCCAGGGCCGGGACCGGGTCCATCGAACCTCCTGCCAGGACGGGACGGGCTGCCCGTCCAGCTTGGCCCAGCCCCGCCCGGCCCGCATGCCCGGCAGACCCGCGAGGGCCCGCCCGCCCCGTCAGCCGAAGGAGGACCGGGCCAGCCAGAAGTCCAGCAGTTCCGCGTCGCCCAGCAGCTCGACCCGGTCGCTGTCCGGGGCGAGGCGGCGGTTGAAGACCAGCATCAGGTCGGTCAGCGGCCCCCGCAGCGCCACGGTCGCCCTGGCGTGCGCGTGGCGCCAGGTGAAGCCGTCCTCGCCGAGTTCGATGAGCCACTCGGCGTCCGGCACGTCGGTGGCGTGCAGGTGGAGGGAGCGCCCGGCCCCGCGCAGCTCCGCGGCCTCCGGGTCGCCGTCGGCCTGGGCGCAGGCGACGATCTCCAGCCACTCGTCGATCGTGTCCGCCGCCAGGTCGGGAGAGGCCGCGTACGCCACCTTCGCGGCCAGGGAGGCGTCCGCCCGGTGGACGACCGTCTCGATCGCCATGCGCCGCGCCCAGAAGCCCGCACTCCGGTCCGGGCCGTACCAGGACCAGACTTCCAGACCGGGGCCCGCCTCCCGCAGCGTCTCGGCGGTCCGCGCCGCCCCGTCCGCCAGCCAGGCGTCGAGCACGGCGGGGTCGTCGCCCTCGGGCGTGAAGGCCGGCACCCGTTCGTCCGGGAGCGCCTCACGCGCCCGGGTGCGGACGATCTCCCCGGCCCAGCGGTGGCCGCCGCCGACGTGGACGGCGAGTTCGCGCAGCGTCCAGTCCGGGCAGGTCGGGACGGTCGCATCGAGGTCCGCGCCCCTGACCGCGGCCCTCAACGCGTCGGTGCCCGATACGATTTCGTCGCAGTAGCGCTCGTGCGCGAGAAGACCCATGCGCGCACCTTAGTGCCCTCGCGCCTTGCTCACCCGGGGTTATCCGCCGAGCTGGCCGCTGGACGGCACCTTGTCCTTCACCTCGGCGCCCGCGCTCTTCCCGGCGTCCTTGATGTCGTTGATGACGCTCTCGAACGCGCCGACGTCCCCGTCGCCCGCCTCGCCCTTGCGGAGCTTGGTGGCCATGCCCTTGAGCGACTCGATGCCCGCCGTCAGCGGGGCGACGGCCTTCGACAGCAGCGGGTCGGCCTTGGCGTTGTCCGAGGCGGCCTTGAGCCGGTTGTAGGCGAAGCCGCCCGCGACCCCGGCCTTGACGAGCGCGAAGGTCCGTCCGTCCGCGCCCTTCTTGAACTTCCCCGCCCGGTACGGCTTGACGATCCACTGGTACGTCGCGCCCGCCGCCAGGCCCGCGTTGGCGACGAACCGCGTCTTGGCGAACTTCTGCGCCTGGGCCGACGACGTACCGGTGGGTGATGCCGAACTGCTCGCGCCGCTCGTGTCGTCGCCCCCGCACGCGGTGGTGCCCACCAGCACGGAGCACGACAGCAGCAGCGCCACGAACAGCCGGCGCAGCGGTACGGATCGGGGCACGGCGGGCCTCCCTGAGCGGGGACATCACGAGGGGCGCCGGGTCCGGCTCTCCCCCGTCAGGCTGGCTCCGGCGGGGCGGCCCCGCCATCCCGGGGCCGCCGTCCGTGTTTCACGGGGCCGATAGCGGCAATCCGGATTCCATGTCCTACAGCAGAGGCAAGGGAAGCAGCAGCGCGGCACGGGTCATCGCCCTGGTGGCCGACGTCATGGCCTTCGTCATCGGCCTGTGGATTCTGATGTACCTGCTCGACGCCAACCGGGGCAACGACCTGGTGGAGTTCGTCCGGCACACCGCCCGGTGGCTCGCCGGCTGGTCGTACGACCTGTTCACGTTCGACGAGGCGTGGGCGCGGGTCGTGTGCGGATACGGCCTGGCCGCCGTCGTGTACCTGTTCGTCGGTCACGCGGTGGCAGGCCGCATCCGGCATTGAGCACACCGAAGGAACAGCGCAGCCGTTCAGCCGCAGCAGTCCGGCTCCAGCCCCCTGGGCAGCCGTTCTCCGCTGAACACGGCGGTGGTCGCCTCGTCCCCCCCGAGCGCGGCCACCGCCAGCAGGAGTGAGCCGGCGGTCCACGCCGTGTGCTCCTCGGGCCAGAACGCCCGGTTGCCCTCGAAGACGTACCCCGTCCAGTACATCCCGCCCTCGGCGCGCAGGTGCTGGATCGACTGGAGGATCTCCAGGGCGCGGTCCGACTGGCCCATCACCCAGAGGGCGAGGGCGAGTTCGCAGCTCTCGCCGCCGGTCACCCACGGGTTGGGCAGGACGCAGCGCACGCCCAGGCCCGGGACGACGAAGCGGTCCCAGCCCTCCTGGATCCGCCGCTCGGCCGCCGGTCCGCTGAGCGCGCCGCCGAGGACCGGGTAGTACCAGTCCATCGAGTAGTGGCTCTTGTCGAGGAAGCGCTCCGGGTGGCTGCGGATCGCGTGACCCAGCGCCCCGGTCGCCAACTCCCAGTCGGGCTGCGGCTCTTCGCGGCGCTCGGCGATGGCGAGCGCGCAGCGCAGGGCCTGGTGGATGGAGGAGGAGCCGGTCAGCAGCGCGTCCGTCACCGGGGTGCCGTCGGCCTCCTGCTTCCAGCCGATCTGCCCGCCGGGCTGCTGGAGCCGCAGGACGAACTCGACGGCGGCGAAGACCGTCGGCCACATCCGGTCGACGAACGCGTCGTCGCCGGTGGCCAGGTAGTGGTGCCAGACGCCGACGGCCACGTAGGCGCAGAAGTTGGTCTCCAGGCCGCGGTCGGTCGGCTGCCGCGGGTCGCCGTCGTGGTAGGCCGCGTACCAGGAGCCGTCCTCGTTCTGGTTGCGGGCCAGCCACTCGTACGCGCGTTCCGCGGCGGCGTGCTCGCCGGCGGCGTCCAGGGCCATGGCGGCCTCGGTGTGGTCCCACGGGTCGAGGTGGTGGCCGCGGAACCACGGGATCGCGCCGTCCTCGCACTGCACGGCGAGTACCGCGGCGACGGTCTCGGCGGCCTCCCCGGCGGTGAGCACTCCGGGCAGGACGAGGTGTTCGGTCCGCTCGGGAAGACTCACGCCTCGGCCTTCGCGGAGTCGTCGGCCCCGGCGGGGTTCCCGGCGGTGAGGGTGGCGGGCAGGTGCGGCTTGGTCGCGTACGCCACGAAGCTCTTGCCGACGACCGGGTTGAGGAGCTGCTCGGCGACGCGGGTCGCCATCGGCTTCTTCATGATGTCCCAGACGAGCAGTTTGTGGTACGCCCGCACCGGCAGCGCCTTGTCGTTGTCGACGCCGAAGGCGCACTTGAGCCACCAGTAGGGCGCGTGCAGGGCGTGCGCGTGGTGGGTGCCGTACGGCTTGAGGCCGGCGCCGCGGATCTTGCCGAGCAGTTCGTCGGCCTTGTAGATGCGGATGTGGCCGCCCTCGACCTCGTGGTACGCGTCGGAGAGCGTCCAGCAGACCTTCTCGGGGCCGTACCGCGGCACGGTGATCGCGATGCGGCCGCCGGGCTTCAGGACCCGGACCATCTCGGCGAGCACGCCCTTGTCGTCCGGGATGTGCTCCATGACCTCGGAGATGATCACGACGTCGAAGGAGGCGTCGGGGAACGGCAGGTTGAGGGCGTCGCCCTCCATGGCGGTGGCCGTGGCGCCCTCGGGCGCCTCCCCGGCCTCCTTCATCGCGGCGAACCACTTCGCGACCTCGCGGATCTCCTCGCCGTTCTGGTCGAGGGCCACGACCTGGGCGCCGCGCCGGTAGCACTCGAAGGCGTGGCGTCCGGCGCCGCAGCCCAGGTCGAGCACTCGGTCGCCTGCGGCGAGCGGGAAGCGGGTGAAGTCCACGGTCAGCACGAATGCCTGCTTTCGCGGTCGAGGGAGTCGGGAGGGGAGGACGGAGGTCAGGGGGCGGGGAGTGGGGGCGGTGTCACCGCCGGCCGCCCGGGCCGGTGGCGGCGCGGGCCGCGATCGCCTCCCGGTAGAGCGCGGCGGTGCCGATCGCCGCCTGCTTCCAGGTGAACCGGGCGAGGACCCGTTCGCGGCCCGCGGCCCCGAGCCGCGCGCGCAGGGCGGGGTCGCCGAGCAGCCGGCCGAGCGCGTCGGCCAGGGCCCCGGGGTCGGCGGGCGGGACGGCCAGACAGGTCTCCCCGTCCGGGCCGGCGACCTCGGGGATCGCACCGCCCGTGGTGGCGACGAGCGGGGTGCCGGTGGCCATGGCCTCGGCGGCGGGCAGCGAGAAGCCCTCGTACAGCGAGGGGACGCAGGCGATCTGGGCGCCGCGCACCAGGTCGACGAGTTCGGTGTCGCTGATGCCCTTCACGAACTCGACGGCGTCCCCGAGCCCGTGCCGTTCGATGGCCTGGGCGACCGGCCCGTCCTCGGCGCGGCGGCCGACGACCACGAGGTGGGCGGCGGGGTTCCCGGCGCGGAGCTTGGCGAGCGCCTCGACGAGGTGGACGAGGCCCTTGAGCGGGACGTCGGCGCTGGACGTGGTGACGATCCGGCCGGGCACCTCGGCGACGGCGGGGTCGGGCGACCACAGATCGGTGTCGGCGCCGATGTGCACGACGTGGACGCGGCCGGGGCGGACGCCGAGGTGGTCGACGATCTCCTGCTTGGAGGAGCCGGAGACGGTGAGTACGGACGGCAGCTTGCGCGCGACCCGCTTCTGCATGCGCGTGAAGGCGTACCAGCGGCGTACGGAGGCGCGGCGGCGACGGGTCGGGGCGGCGGCAAGGTCGAGCTGCCGGTCGACGGTGATGGGGTGGTGGATCGTGGTGACGAGCGGGGCGCCGAGGTCGGCGAGGAGCCCGTAGCCGAGTGTCTGGTTGTCGTGGATGACGTCGAACTCGCCGCGCCGGGCCGCGAGATGGCGCCGGGCGCGCAGGCTGAAGGTGAGCGGTTCGGGGAAGCCGCCGGTCCACATGGTGGCGACCTCGGCGGCGTCGATCCAGTCCCGGAACTCGCCCCGCTTCGGGGTGCGGAACGGGTCGGGCTGCCGGTAGAGGTCCAGGCTCGGCAGTTCGGTGAGCGGGACGCCCTCGTCGAGCACGGGGTAGGGCTGGGCGCCGATCACCTCGACGCTGTGGCCGAGCCGGGCGAGCTCCCGGGCGAGGTGGCGTACGTAGACGCCCTGGCCGCCGCAGAAGGGGTTGCCCTTGTAGGTCAGGAGCGCGATGCGCAGGGGCCGGTCACCGGCGGAGCCGCCGGCGCCCGTGTCCGGCGTGGTGGTGCCCGCACGGGGGCCCGACTCTATGGCCTCAGCGGTCACACTCGGCCCCCTTCTCACTGCGTGTCCGCCGGAGCGTAACCGCTCGCGCTAATCTAGAACAAGTTACAGACCGACCGTTCGATGAGCTACGAATCTACCGGCAGGTAGCAACGGCGCAACGGCCGGATCAGGTGATTCGCGCCACGGCACACACCCTGGCATGCTGTGCGCCGCCGGACCGGCCGCCGCAGCCTCGCGGTCGCGGAGAGAAGCCTCGGGATGGGACACATGACAGCGGAAGCCAGACCGGCATCGCCGCCCCTGACGGAACGCCAGGAGGCCCGCCGCCGCCGCATCCTGCACGCCAGCGCCCAGCTCGCCAGCAGGGGCGGCTTCGAGGCCGTCCAGATGCGGGAGGTGGCGGAGGCCGCGGGGGTGGCCCTGGGCACCCTCTACCGCTACTTCCCGTCCAAGGTCCACCTGCTGGTCGCCACCATGCAGGACCAGCTCCAGCACATGCACGGGACGCTCCGCAAACGGCCCCCGGCAGGGAACGACGCGGCGGAACGGGTCGCCGACACCCTGATGCGGGCCTTCCGCGCGATGCAGCGGGAACCGCATCTGGCGGACGCGATGGTGCGCGCGCTGACCTTCGCGGACCGCAGCGTGAGCCCCGAGGTGGACACGGTCTCGCGGCTCACGACGGCGATCATCCTGGACGCGATGGAGCTCGACCACCCGACGGCCGAGCAGCTCTCGGCCGTCCGGGTGATCGAGCACACCTGGCACTCGGCACTGATCACCTGGCTCTCGGGCCGGGCGTCGATCGCACAGGTGAAGATAGACATCGAGACGGTCTGCCGGCTGATCGGCCTGACCGCGGAGGATCCGGCCCGCTGAGCCCCGCCGGCTCCCGGCCCCCGGCCCATGTAGGGCGCCCACATGCCACCCGGGTCAGGTGGGGCGCCCTGCACCATATCGACGACGGCACGCTCTTCATACGGTTCGGCGACATCACAGGAACACGCCGAGGAGCCGGTCACCATGCGTCGCAGAGCCAGCAGATCCCGTACAGGCATCCGCAGCACCGTCCTGCCCAGGCCGCCGGCCGCCGTGGCCGTACTGGCCGCCGCCGGTCTGCTGCTGACCGGCTGCACCGCCGCCGGAACGGCGGGCGGCGACGGGTCCGGGAAGTCCGCCGCCGACGCGCCCGTGAAGGTCGGCCTGGTCTACTCCCGGACCGGCCTCCTCGCGGACTACGGCAAGCAGTACCGCGACGGCTTCATGGCCGGACTGGACTACGCGACGAAGGGCACCGGCAAGGTCGCGGGCCGGCGCGTCGAGGTCACCGAGCAGGACGACGCGGGCGACCCCGGCAAGGCGGTCTCCGCCGCGAAGAACCTCATCGGCAAGGGCTTCAAGGTGCTGGCCGGCACCACCGACTCCGGCGTCGCCCTCCAGATGGCGCCGCTCGCCGCTCAGAACAAGGTGCTGTACGTCAGCGGCCCGGCGGCCACCGACGCGGTGACCGGCGTCAACGACTACACCTTCCGCTCGGGCCGCCAGTCCTACCAGGACATCCTCACGGCGGGCGCGATGCTCGGCGACGCCAAGGGGAAGAAGGTCACGGTCCTCGCCCAGGACTCCACCTTCGGCCAGGCCAACGTCGCCGCCGTCAAGGCGGTGCTCGGCGCGAAGGGCGCGACGGTGGGCTCCGTAATGGCGCCGCCCAGCGCGACGGACCTGACGCCGTTCGCCCGGCAGGTCAAGGCGGGCGGGCCCGACCTGGTCTTCGTCGCCTGGGCCGGTTCCACCGCGCCCGCGCTGTGGACCGCGCTGGACCAGCAGGGCGTGCTGGGCGCGGGCAAGGTCGTCACCGGTCTCGCCGGGACCGCCTCGTACCCGGTCTTCGGGGCGGCCGGGTCCAAGGTGTCGTTCCTGGCGCACTACTTCCCGGGCGCGGGCGGCGGCAACGCCGTGGAGAAGGCGATGCTCGACTCGGTGACGAAGGCGGGCGGCACACCCGACCTGTTCACCCCGGACGGCTTCACCGCGGCCCAGATGATCGTGCACGCCCTTGCCGAGGGCAGCGCCACCGACCCGGCCGCCATGGTGAAGGCCCTGGAGGGCTGGACGTTCGACGGGGCCAAGGGCAAGCAGCGGGTCCGGACCGAGGACCACGCGCTGGTGCAGCCGATGTTCGTGGCCAGGCTGACCGGCAAGGGCGCGGCCGTGAAGCCGGAGCTGCTGGACACCGAGGCGGGGGACGCCGTGGCACCGCCCGTGAAGCCCTCGGCGGGCTGAACCGTGAGCGCACCCCACACCCTCGGGCAGCGGGACGGCGGCCCGCCGGACGCCGCGGCCCCCGTCCTCCGGCTCGACACGATCGGCTGGAGCGTCGGCGGCGCGACCATCGTCCAGGACATCAGCCTGAGCGTCCGCGAGGGCGAGTTCCTCGCCTTCATCGGCCCCAACGGGGCGGGCAAGACCTCCCTGTTCAACCTGATCAGCGGGCTCACGGCGCCCACCGCGGGCACGATCGCGCTGGACGGCGCGGACATGACGGACCGGCCCGCGCACGTCCGGGCCCGGCGCGGCATCGGCCGGACGTTCCAGACGTCCAGCCTCTGGCCCGCGATGACCGTCGCCGACCACGTCCGGCTGGCCGCGCAGGCCGCCCGGGGCGGCTCGTACCGTCTCTGGCGCCGCGCGGACCCGTACACCGCCGAGGTGGCCGGCGTCCTGGAGCGCACCGGCCTCGGTCACCGGGCCGGGGCCACGGCCGCCGAACTCTCGCACGGCGAGAAGCGGAAGCTGGAGCTCGCCGTGCTGCTGGTGGGCGAGCCCCGGCTGATGCTCCTCGACGAGCCGATGGCCGGGGTGAGCGCCGAGGAGGTCCCGGCGCTGACCGAACTGATCCGCGCCCTGCACCGGGAGGAGGGGCGCACGGTCCTGATGGTCGAGCACCACATGGACGTGCTGCTGGGTCTCGCTGACCGGCTGGCCGTGATGCACCACGGCCGGCTGCTCGCCCTGGACACGCCCGAGGCCGTGACCGCCGATCCGACCGTGCAGCAGGCCTACCTCGGGGAGGGACTGTGACCGGGCACCCCCTGCTCGACGTACGGGACCTGCGGGTCCTGATCGGCGGCCGGCACATCCTGCACGGCGTCGGCCTGGAGGTCGCCGGCCACGGCGTGACCGCGCTGCTCGGCCGCAACGGGGCCGGGAAGACCACGACCGTACGGGGCATCCTCGGCCTCGTCCCGCGCGAGGGCAGCGTCCGCCTCGACGGCGAAGAGACCGTGGCGCTGCCCACGCACGCGCTGGTCCGGCGCGGGATCGGCTACGCCCCCGAGGACCGCGGCGTCTTCGCCGGCCTGACCGTCGCGGAGAACCTGCGGCTGGCCGAGCGGCGCGGCGCGGGCGAGCCCGCGTATGCCCTGGTCCATGAGCTGTTCCCCGAACTGAAGCAGCGGGCCCGGCAGTTGGCCGGCACCCTGTCCGGCGGACAGCAGCAGATGGTCGCCATCGGCCGCACCCTGCTCAACGCCAACCGGCTGATCATCGCGGACGAACCCACCAAGGGCCTGGCGCCGAAGGTGGTCACCGAGGTCGCCCAGGTGCTGGAGCGGGCCGCCGAGGCGGTGCCGGTGCTGCTCGTGGAGCAGAACCTCGCCGTCGTCCGGCGGCTGGCCGCGCACTGCGTGGTGCTGGCCGACGGCCGGACCGCCCACCGGGGCCCGGCGGCGGACCTGCTCGGCGACGCGGAGGCGGCCCGCCGGCTGCTCGGGGTGGGACACGGCCCGGTCACCGAAGAACCCGACCTGAAGGCGGATTCCTGATGTCCACCCTCGTCCTGCTCACCCTGACCGGACTCGGTCTGGGTGCCCTCTACTTCCTCATCGCGTCCGGACTCTCGCTGATCTTCGGCCTGATGGACGTCCTCAACTTCGCGCACGGGGCGCTGCTGTCCATCGGCGCGTACGGCACCTGGTGGGCGGCGTCCGGGAACCTGCCCGGCGCGGGGCCCGGCGGCGCCGGCTTCGTCCTCGCGGTCCTGTTCGGTACGGCGGTGGGCGCCGCGGCCGCCGTACTCCTGGAACTCGCCGTCGTCCGCCCGCTCTACACCCGGCCGCGCGAGCAGGTGCTGGCCACCGTCGGGGTGGGGCTCGCCGTCCCGGCGCTGCTGTCGGGCATCTGGGGCTCCGACGCCCGGACCTTCCCGGGGCCCGAGGCGCTGTCCGGCACCTTCGGGCTGCTGGGCGCCGAGGTCCCCGCCAACCGGCTGGTGCTGATCGCGGCGGCCGTCGTCGTCCTGGTGGCGCTGCGGCTGTTCCTCGGCCGGACCCGGCACGGCCTCGTCGTACGGGCGGGCGTCGAGGACCGTGCGATGGTCACCGCGCTCGGCATCGACGTCCGCAGGGCGTTCACGCTCGTCTTCGCGATCGGGGGCTGCGCCGCGGCCCTCGGCGGGGCGCTCGGCGGGCTGTACTTCGGCTCGGTCGACCCCCGGCAGGGCACCTCGCTGCTGATCTTCGCGTTCGTCGTCGTGGTCACCGGCGGCATGGGTTCGGTGACCGGCGCCGCCGTGGCGTCCGTCGTCATCGGCCTGGTCCAGCAGTTCGCCAACTACTACACCGCGGCGGGGCTCGGTGATCTGGCGGTCGTCGTCCTGCTCGCCGCCCTGCTGCTGATCCGCCCGCGCGGACTGACGGGGAGGCTCGCGTGAGCACCGCGACCGAGACACACGACCGCACCGGCGGCCCCGCGGCCGCGCCGTCGCCCGTCGGCCGGGCCCGGCCGCTGCGCTGGTGGCCCGCCGCCGTCCTGCTGGTCCTGGTGTTCGCACCGTTCAGCGCCGTACCGGTGCCGGGCCTGCTGGACGGGCCGCTCGGCAGCGCGGGCAGCCTCCAACTCCTGGCCACCTGCCTGCTGTTCGGCGCCCTGGCCACCGGCTACGACCTGCTGCTCGGGCGCACCGGACTGCTCTCGTTCGGGCACGCCCTGTACTTCGCGGCGGGCAGCTACGCCACCAACGTGTTCCTGCTGGAGGCGGGCCTCCCCTTCGGTCTCGCCGCGCTCCTCGGCCTGCTGTCCGGGATCGCGCTGGCGCTGGTCCTGGGGTCGGTAAGCCTGCGCGTCACCGGGATCGGCTTCTCCATGGTGACCCTCGCCTTCGCCCAGGCGGGCTCGATCCTGGTGTCCCGCGACCCCGGCGGCGTCACCGGCGGCGAGGAGGGCCGGGCGGCTCCGGCCGACCTGCTGCCCTCCTGGCTCGTCGGCATCGACCACACCGCGAACCTCTACTGGATCGCCCTCGCCTACCTCGTCCTCACCCTGGCCGTCGTGACCTGGGCGGTCCGCTCCCCCACGGGGCGCGTCTGGGAGGGCATCAAGGAGAACGAGCGCAGGGTGGAGGTGCTGGGCCTGAAACCGTACGGATTCAAGCTGACCGCCTTCGTCCTCGCGGGCGCGCTCGCCGCGCTCGGCGGCATCGTGCACCTGCTGCTGACCGGTGGTTCCACGCCGCAGACCACCACGTCCGACTTCACGCTGTCGCTGCTGGTGATGGTGGTGCTGGGCGGATCGGGCACCCGTTGGGGGCCGATGGTCGGCGGCATCCTCTACACCTGGGCGGACCACCGGCTCGGTGACCTGGCCGGTTCGGGCGCGGTCGCCGATCTGCCCGCGGTGCTCCGCGTCCCGCTCTCCCAGCCGCTGTTCCTGCTGGGCGTGCTGTTCGTGGCCGTGGTACATCTGCTGCCGGGCGGCCTGGCCCGGCTGCCCTCCCGGCTCAGGGCCGTCCCCCACCGGAAGGAGACCGGACACCAGTGACCGTGTACGAGGAGATCGAAGTCCCCGTGGCAGGCGGCGCGTTGGCCGCGCTGCGCTGGCCGGCCACCGATCCGGGCGCGCCCACGGTGGTGGCGCTGCACGGCATCACGGCCAACGCGCTGTCCTGGGGCCCGGTGGCCCGGCTGCTGGCCGGCCGCGTCACCCTGGTCGCGCCGGATCTGCGGGGCAGGGCGGGGAGTTCCGGCCTCCCCGGCCCGTACGGCATCGCGACGCACACCGACGACATCGCCGCCCTGACCGAGGCCCTTTCCCTGGACCGGGTGGTGCTGGCGGGCCACTCGATGGGCGCGTTCGTGGCGGCGCTGGCCGCGGTGCGGCACCCGGGCCGCTTCGGCCCGCTGCTGCTCGTCGACGGCGGCATCGGCTTCCCGGCGCCCACGCACCTGACGCCCGACGAGCTGATGACGGCGGTGATCGGCCCGGCGATGGACCGCCTGTCCATGACCTTCCCCGACCGCGCCGCCTACCGCGCCTTCTGGCAGGCGCACCCGGCGTTCGCGGGCGCCTGGTCCGACGAGGTGGACGCGTACATCCAGCGCGACCTGACCGGCGAGGAGCCGGCCCTGCGCTCGACGTGCCGGATCGAGGCGATCCGCACGGACGGCGTGGGCCTGTTCGACGCGGAGGTCCTGACGGCGGTGCGGAAGCTGCCCGTCGAGGCGACGCTGCTGTGGGCGGCGCGGGGTCTGATGGACGAGGAGCAGGGGCTGTACGACGAGAGCCGGCTGGCGGCCGCGGACCTGGGCGGGACGCGGGTCGAGCCGGTAGCGGTGAAGGACGTGAACCACTACACGGTGCTCACGGGTGAGCGGGGCGGGCGGGAGATAGCCGACCGTCTGGTGGCGTACGCGCGGGGGTGACGGAGGCGCCGGTACGGGCCCGGCGGTGCGCCGCCGGGCCCGTACCGTCCTGCGCGTCAGGCGGTGCAGCCGCTGTCCGCGAGGACGAAGTAGCCCGCCGGTGACTCCTTCAGGGTGTGGCTGACGAAGACGTTGTACAGGCCCATGTTCTGGTTCGAGCCGTTCGCGTAGACGTATCCGCCGGACGTGTGCGCCCGGCCCGCCGTCACATGGGCGTAGTTGGTGGCGGTGTAGCACGTCGCGGGGGCGCTGCCGCCGGTCGTGGTCGCGGTCACCTGGGCGGAGGCGCTGCCCGCCGTGCCCGATGCGTCGAGGGCGGCCACCGTGTAGCGGTAGGCGGTCCCGGCCGTGAGCCCCGTGTCGGTGTACGTCGTGGCGGTGGGCGAGGCGATCTTCGTGCCGTTGCGGTGGACGGCGTACGAGGTGGCGCCCGCGACCGCGCTCCAGGACAGGGAGACAGTGGTGTCGGTGGTGCCGGTGACGGTCACGCCGGCGGGGGCGGGGAGCCCGTCGTCGCCTCCGCCGCCGGGGCTGCCGCCCCCGTCCAGGCCCCAGAAGACGCCCGTGTAGTACGTCGAGCAGATCGTGTTCAGGAAGTAGGCGGCCGCCGTCCCGCACTGCTGGTCGCCCGACCCGGGGCTGACGGGGAGACCGTGGCCCATACCGGAGACGGAGTACGTCTCCACGGCCGGCCGGCCGGAGGCGTCGGCGTAGACGCTGCGGGTGGTGTTGCCCGGGAGGGTGTCGGTGGATGACGGGGTCTGCCCGATGCCCCAGACGTCCGTCCACTGGTCGCGCAGGGCCGTGGCGTTCGCGGGGTAGACCGTGTAGTCCGAGGTGCCCTGCCAGATCGCCACCCGGGGCCGGGGGCCGCTGTAGCCGGGGTAGGCCGCGCGCACCTTGTCGCCCCACTGCGCGGGCGTCAGCTTCTGCGGGCCCGTCTGGCAGCCCGACGCGGCCGCCTGGCTCGTCGCGCACTGGGCGGGCAGCCCCGAGGCCACCGAGCCGCCCGCGAACACGTCCGGGTAGGCCGCGAGCAGGTCGGCGGTCATGCCGCCGCCGGCCGAGAGGCCGGTGACGTACACCCGGCGGCCGTCCGAACCGTAGTGCTCCTTCGCGTAGTCGACCATCTGCACGACGGACGCCGCCTCGCCCTTGCCCCGGGTGTCCTCGGCCGGGTCGAACCAGCCGAAGCAGGAGAGCGAGTTGTTCGCGGACGTGGTCTGCGGGAAGACGACGGCGAAGCCCCACTTGTCGGCAAACTTCGGCCAGCCGGAGTTGGTGTAGTACGCGTTGGCCGTCTGGGTGCAGCCGTGCAGGGCGACGACGAGCGGCGCGTTCGCGGGGAGATTCGCGGGCGTGTACGCGTACATCTGGAGGTTGCCGGGGTTGGAGCCGAAGCCGGTGACCTGCTGGAGGCCGGCGGCGGCCTGAGCGGCGGCGCCAGGCTGAGCGGCGGCGGCGGTGGCGGCGGTGGTGCTCAGCGTCGCCGCGAGCAGGCCGAGGACGGCCGTGGACGCGACGCGGCGCAGCAGACGTCTCAGGATCGGTGGGCGCACGGGGCTGCCTCCCTGGTCGGTGAGTGGGGGGTGCGGGTTGCTGCCGGAACCTACGAGCGGGGGCCGTCCGCGCCCATGGGACCGGTGGCCACTCCCCGGCCCCGGCTGTGTGCGCCGCCGCCCTTGCGCGGCGGCGGGCGCTCCGGACGGCGGGCCCCGGCGGCCGGCCGGACCCGCCCGGGGAGCGGCGGGCGGTGCCGGGCGCCGCGCGCTGACGGCCCGGGCGGGGACACGCACCATGTACGCCGCCACCACGCCGGGGCGGGAGGGTGTGTGCACCGACGCCGTGTGACACGGGCCGCCGCGTACCTACGGTGACGGCCATGGAGACTTCCCGCAGACCGGATCACGAACCCGCCGCCCCCTCCCCCGGGCCGTCGCAGGTGCCCGCCGCACCCCTGCTGGCCGGGCGCACCGCGCTGGTGACCGGTGCGGCGAGCGGGATCGGGCGGGCCTGCGCCGTCGCGCTGGCCGCGGCGGGCGCCCATGTGCACGTCGTGGACAGGTCGGGCGAGGCCGCGAGGAAACTGGCGCGGGAGATCGGCGGGACGCCGTGGGTGGTGGACCTGTCCGACCCCGCGGTCGTCGACACGCTGCCGGCCGATGTGGACGTCGTGGTCAACAACGCGGGGCTCCAGCATGTCGCCCCCGTCCACGAATTCCCGCCGGACCGCTTCGCGCTGATCCAGCGCGTCATGGTGGAGACCCCGTTCCGCGTCTTGCGCCGGACCCTGCCGGGGATGTACGAACGCGGCTGGGGACGCGTGGTCAACATCTCGTCGGTGCACGGGCTGCGCGCGAGCCCGTACAAATCGGCCTATGTGACGGCCAAGCACGCACTGGAGGGGCTGAGCAAGGTGGTCGCGCTCGAAGCGGCGGAGCACGGGGTGACGAGCAACTGCGTCAGCCCCGGATACGTACGCACGCCCCTGGTCGAGAACCAGATCGCCGACCAGGCGCGGACGCACGGCATCTCGGAGGCGGACGTGGTGGGGCGGGTGATGCTGGAGCGCAGTGCCGTCAAGCGGCTGATCGAGCCGGCGGACGTCGCCGAGGCCGTCCTGTGGCTGTGCGGGCCGCGCACCGGGCACATCACGGGCACCTCGCTCTCCATGGACGGCGGCTGGACCGCCAACTGACCGCTCGGCCGGGCCGACCCTACGAACGCTGGACGCCATGTCTGAACCACGCCCCTCCGCCGCACCCCACCTCCGGCGCCTGTTCGACCTGCTGGCCGACGACGCGCCCGCCGAGGCGCTGGGGGCGGTCTCCTCGCAGGCCCGGGGGGACGGCGTGCCCGCCGAGGAGCTCGCCGAGGTGGAGCGGGCCACGGCCACCGCGCTGCGGATCAGGGGCGCGCTGCGTCAGCACCGGCGCCGCGAGCTCCAGCTCACGGCGCTGTTCGACACGGCGGGCGATCTGGCGGCGTCCCGCGACCTGGACGACGTGCTGAAGGCGATCGTGCGGCGGGCCAGGATGCTGCTCGGCACGGACACGGCGTATCTGACCCTCCCGGACGAGGAGGCCGGCGACACCTACATGCGGGTGACCGACGGGTCGGTGTCCGTGCTGTTCCAGCGCCTGCGGCTGGAACTCGGCGAAGGGCTCGGCGGTCTGGTGGCGCAGACCGCGAGCCCGTACGCGACGCCCAACTACCCCGCCGACGAACGCTTCCACCACACCCGCAACATCAACGCGGGGGTCCTCGACGAGGGCCTGGTCGCCATCCTGGGCGTGCCCCTGCTCCTCGGCTCCAGCCGCGGCGGCACGGGCAAGGTGATCGGGGTCCTGTTCGCGGCCGACCGGGCGCCCCGGGTCTTCAGCCCGGACGAGGTGGCCCTGCTCTGCTCACTCGCCGCGCACGCCGCGATCGCCATCGACACGGCCCGCGCGCTCGCCGACACCACCGCGGCGCTCGCCGGACTCGCGGAGGCGAACGCGGAACTGGCCGAGGCCAACGCCTCCGTACGGGCGCACTCGGCGGCCATGCGGCGGGCCGAGGAGTCGCACGACCGGCTGACGGACCTGGTCCTGCGCGGCCGCGACGTCAAGGACGTCGCGGCGGCGGTCGCCGGGCTGCTCGGCTCCCCGCTGACCATTCACGACCCGGGCGGCCGCCCGCTGGCCGCGGTGCGCCCGGACGGCACGGGTTTCGCCGCCGACAGCATGGACGCCGGGTGGCTGGCGGAGGCGGCCGAGGAGTCCCGTACGGGGGCGCGCGCGGTGCACCGCGAGGGGAGGGTGGTCTGCGCGGTGCTCGCCGGGCAGGAGCTGCTGGCCGGACTGGTGCTGCACCGCGGCCGGCCGCTGGACGACTCCGACCGCCGGCTGTTCGAACGGTCGGCGGTGGTCACCGGGCTGCTCCTGCTGCTGCGGCGCACGGTGGCCGAGACGGAGAACCGGATACGCGGCGAGCTGATCGCCGACCTGCTGACGGACACCGGCCGCGACCCGGCGGGGCTGGCCGAGCGCGGGCGCCGGCTGGGCATCGACCTGGACCGCCCGCACCTACTGCTGGTGGCGGAGTCGGGGGCGCGGGAGCGGCTGGCCCCGGCCGCCATGCGTTATCTGTTCGGCGGGGACATCCACGGCGTGAGCGCCGAACACGCGGGCACGGTCGTGCTGTTGATCGAGGACGACGGCACGGCGGCAGGACGCGCGGCCCGCTCGGCGGCGGCCCAGCTGGGCCAGCTGGCGCAGTCCCCCGTCACCGTCGCCGCCGCCGGCCCCGCCCGGGGCCCCCGGGAGCTGGCCTCGGCCTACGGCGAGGCGGCGCGCTGTCTGCGGGCGATGCGGGTGCTGGGGCGTACGGGCGAGGGCGCGTGCGTGGAGGAACTGGGCTTCCTGGGCGTGGTCCTCGGCAACGCCCAGGACGTCGACGGCTTCGTGACGGCGGCGCTGGGGCCGCTGCTGGAGTACGACGCGCAGCGCGGCACGCATCTGGTGCGGACGCTCAGCGCGTACTTCGGTGCGGGCGGCAGCCTGATCCGGGCCAAGGACGAGCTGCACGTGCACGTGAACACGGTGGTGCAGCGGCTGGACCGGATCCAGGTGCTGCTGGGCCGGGACTGGAACGAGCCGGACCGGGCACTGGAGCTGCAACTGGCTCTGCGGCTGCACCTGTTGTCGGGCGCACGGCCCACAGGCGGCCGCTGACGCAGTCCGTTCGCGGTCGTTGTCCTCCGGGAGGTCGCGGCCGGTATCCGTCAGCCGCTGACCGCGTACGTCGCCGAGCACCCGGGCGACGTACGGCTGATCGAGGACCGGGTCATGGAGATCCGGCAGGCGGTGGGGACGGCCCGGGGCCGGGCCCCCGGGACGGTGCGGTCCCCGCGGGACCTGGCCGGGGAGCTGAAGGCCGACGGATTCATGGCCGGCACGCCGCTCCGCTCGCACCGGCCCGAGATACCGGTCGCCCTGCCCGCCGGACGCACCGGGGCCGCGGCGGGCCGGGAGCCGACCGCCGCGCCCGTTCACTCCTCCGGCGGGAACACCACCTCTCCCGAGTGGGCCAGCGCGATCGTGATGGCCTCGACCGGGCAACCCTCGGCTGCGGCGAGGACGCGTTCGTTGGCGTCGGTCTCCGGGTCGAGCGGGTGGGACTGCCGGGCGGCGTCCAGCCGGAACCCGTCCGGCGCGTGGTTCACGCACATCCCCGACCCGATGCAGACGCCCCGGTCGACCTCGACGCTCCAGCGGTCCCCCATCAGGCCTCGCCCCCGTACCCGGCGGGCAGGTGGATCATCTTGTGCTCGAAGTACTCCCCGTACCCCTCGGGCCCGAACTCGCGGCCCAGGCCGGAGTTCTTGTAGCCGCCGAACGGGCCGAGCATGTCGAGGCTGAAGGTGTTCACGCTGTACGTGCCCGTCCTCACCCGGCGGGCGATGTCGATGCCGCGCTCGGTGTCGGCGGTCCAGACACTGCCGCTGAGGCCGTACTCGGAGTCGTTGGCGATCCGCACGGCCTCGTCCTCGTCGCCGTACGGCAGCAGGCAGATGACCGGGCCGAAGATCTCCTCGCGGGCGATGCGCATGGAGTTGGCGACGTCGCCGAAGAGCGTCGGCTCGACGTACCAGCCGCGCTCCTGCGACGCCGGACGGCCGCCCCCGGTCAGGACCTTCGCCCCCTCCTCCTGCCCGATCCTGATGTAGTCGAGGGAGCGCTGCTGCTGGCGCTGTGCGACGAGCGGGCCGAGTTCGGTGGCGGGGTCGAGGGGGTCGCCGACCTTCAGCGCGCCGGCGGCCGCGGCGAAGGCCTCGGCGGTCTCCGCGTACCGGGACCGCGGCACGAGGATCCGGGTCTGGGCCACGCAGGCCTGGCCGTTGATCATCCAGGCGAAGGGGACGATGCCGGCGACGGCGGCGTCCAGGTCGGCGTCGGGAAGGATCACCGCGGCGGACTTCCCGCCGAGCTCCAGGGTGACGCGGGTGAGACCCCGCGAGGCGACCTCCATGACCCGCCGGCCGGCGGCGACGGACCCGGTGAAGGAGACCTTGTCGACGCCCGGATGCCCGACGAGGTACTCGCTCACCTCACGGTCGGCGGGCAGGATGGAGAGCACGCCCTCGGGCAGCCCGGCCTCGGCGACGATCTCGGCCAGGATGTAGGCGTCCAGCGGCGACTCGGGCGACACCTTGAGGACGGCCGAGCAGCCGGCGAGCAGTGCGGGCGCGAGCTTCGCCGCGGCGGTGAACTGGGGCACGTTCCACGGCACGACGGCCGCGACGACCCCGACCGGCTCCCGCCGCACGAGCAGCGGCCCGAGCGCCCCGTCCCGGCGTTCCTCGTACGGGAAGGTGCGGGCCACGGTGATCGCCGCGTCCCACACCATCATCGCGGCGAGGGCCTGCACCATGACGCTGGAGGTGTACGGGGTGCCGTTCTCCGAGCTGATGACCCGGGCGATCTCCTCGTACCGGACGGCGAAGGCGTCCTTGATCCGCGTGACGACGGCGATGCGCTCGTCCAGCGGCATCCGCGGCCAGGGCCCGTGGTCGAACGCCTGCCGGGCAGCGGCCACGGCCCGGTCCACGTCCCCTTCGGCGGCGTGCGGCACCCGGCCGATGACCTGCTCGGTGTGCGGGGAGATGACGTCGATGACATCCCGTCCGAGCGGATCGACCAACTCCCCGCCGATGAACAGTTTTCCGTGTTCGACAAGCTCGCTCATGGCTGCTGCCTCCCGCGACGCGGCACGTGACCGACCGACTCGATGACTGACCTGCGGGGGACCGCTCCCCGTCCGGCCGCCCCCGCGTCCGGAGCGGAGCCGATCGGCACAGCGCACCTGACTTAGTGTCAGAACTGATACCAGTTCCAGTTCAAGGAGTCCACGGCTGGGACAGCACCGGCTGCGCGCCCCACGCGTACCGGCCGGGACCGCGCACCAGGCAGCCGCGGTGACCGAACAGCCGACACGGAGGGTCGACCGGGGCTACCACTGGAACAAGTTCTCGTTACAGTGGACGCGGCGCGTCGTGGCCGTACCGCGCACGCCGCCGAGGCCGCGGAGAGATGGGGAGTCCATGACGCAGGTGATCAACCACGGTGGAGGCGTCCACAGCATCAAGGTCCCCATCCCGGACAACCCGTTGGGACACACCCTGGTCCATCTCCTCGACACGGACCGCGGCCCGGTCCTGATCGACACCGGCTGGGACGACCCGGAGGCCTGGGACACCCTCACGGCGGGGCTCACCACCGTGGGCGTGGACATCTCCGGAATCCACGGTGTGGTCATCACCCACCACCACCCCGACCACCACGGCCTGTCCGGCCAGGTCCGCGAGGCGTCCGGGGCCTGGATCGCGATGCACGCGGCCGACACGGCGATCGTCCGCCGCACCCGCGCGTCGGAGCCCGGCACCTGGCTGGCCTACCTGGCGACGAAGCTGGCGACGGTCGGCGCCCCCGAGGACCACATCGCCCCGCTGCGGGCCGCCCGCGAGCAGGGCGGCCGCATGCGCACCCTGCCCGGGCTGCGGGCCGCGGTCCCGGACCGCGAGATCGTGCCGGGCGAACTCCTCGACCTGGCGGGCCGCACCCTGCGCGCCATCTGGACACCGGGCCACACCCCGGGCCACGTGTGCCTGCACCTGGAGGAGGACCACCCGGCCAACCTCCCGGGGCGCGGCCGCCTCTTCTCCGGCGACCACCTGCTCCCCGGCATCAGCCCGCACGTCGGCCTCTACGAGGACCCGGACGACGCCACGGCCACCGACCCGCTGGGCGACTACCTGGACTCCCTGGAGCGCATCGGCCGCCTCGGCGTCGCGGAGGTGCTCCCGGCCCACCAGCACGCCTTCGCGGACGCGGCGGGCCGCGTACAGGAACTCCTGGACCACCACGAGGAACGCCTGACGGGCCTCCTCGCCCTGCTCGCCGCACCGCTCACGCCGTGGCAGGTGGCCGAACGGATGGAGTGGAACCGGCCCTGGGAGCAGATCCCTTACGGCTCGCGGAACATCGCCGTCTCGGAGGCCGAGTCGCACCTGCGCCGCCTGGTGAAGCTGGGGCGCGCCGAGGCGGTGGCGGGGAGCGAGCCGGTGACGTACGTGGCGGTCTGAGGCGAAGCGCACGCACGGGCCGGTCCCGGCCGAAGCCCACGTACGGGGCGGTCCGAGGCGGAACAGGGGGCCGGAGTCACACGGCGGCGCCGGCGTCCTCGCGCGGGCCCGCCGGGGTGGCTCCGGGGGTCCGGCCGGCCGGCGGCACGGCGGGGCGGGCCGCGGCCTCACTCGGGCCCGCCGCGCGGCGGCGCGCCGCGTAGGCGGTCGCGACGAGGGTGAGGGCGACGGTCCCGGCGAGTGCGGGCCAGTACACGTACCGGTAGTTGGACTCGGGCGCGGTGGGCAGGTAGGCGAGGATGTAGAGGAGGGAGCTCGCCCCCAGGAGCCGCAGCTCCCGGCTGTGGGGGCCGGGCCACCGGCGGCGCAGCACGAGCACCAGCGAGACGGCCAGCCAGAACCAGCCCTGGAAGAGCATCGGCAGGTCGCGGGCGGACCCGGTCACGTAGTTCTGCAGGGCGAACCTCAGCGTGTCGTTCAGCGGCTGCTTCCGCGCCTCGGGGTGCAGCCGGGCGCCGGCGTTGACGTGGGTGCCGTTCCAGAAGACCTGGTTGCTCCGGAAGAGCAGCTTGCTGAAGACCCGGGCCCGGTATTCGGCGTAGCCCTTCCAGTGCTTCGGCATCTGCTGGGTCCACATCCGGACGATGACGTCGGCGCGCCGGTCCAGGTACGTCACGTCGAACGGCCGGCGCTGCGGGAAGCACTGCAGGTAGCCGTCCGAGGTGATGTTCCGCTTCCGGCAGGTGACGGCGGCGGTGACCAGGCGGTCGCGCAGGTCCGCGTCCGCCCCCGCCCGTTCGGCGGCCGTGCGCACCTGCTCGGGGGTGAGTACGTGGACGAGGTCGTCCACCGGGATCACCGCGTACACCCGGGTGGCCAGCGGGTCGGTCGCCGCGGACACCCCGGCGCCGCCGGCCAGCACGGCCGCGGCGAAGACACCGGTGGCGGCCGCCCAGCGGCGCCGGCCGGGGGCGGGCCAGGCCGCGAGGACCAGCAGGGCGAAGACCGGGATCACGGCCGGAACGCCGTTCTTGCGCACGAGGGCGGCGTACACGAGGAACAGCAGGGCCGTCACCAGCAGGGCCCAGCGGGCCTTGACCCGGCTCGGCGGCAGGTCGCGCACGGTGAGCGCGATCGCGAAGACCGCGAGGAGCGCGTACGCCAGGTGCACGTCCTTCCACACCACCCCCGTGAGGTTCACGATGTGCGGCGCGAAGCCGACGGCCAGCACCGCGAGGGAGAGCCCGCGGCTGCCGGTCCTCTTCCACACCAGCCGCGCGAGAACCCACAACGTCCCCCACAGCAGGCCGGCTTGCACGGCGGCCATGGCGGAGAAGTTCCCCGTGATCCCGATGAGGACCCGCCACGCGAGCGCCATCACCGGCGGATGCCAGTCGTTCACCGGCTCGTCCCCCAGCGCCTGCCACAACTGGGTGTTGCTGTCGGCGCTGAGGTAGCCGGGGTGGAAGACGGTCGCCACGCCGTAGCCGCAGGCCGCCGCGACGGCCGCCAGGCACCACGGCCACAGCGTGCCGTCGCGCCAGTTCTCACGCAGCGAGGTGGTCCACCGCTCGACGGTTGCGGACATGTGGGCAGGACCCTCCCAGCCGATGAGGACGCGTCGCACTGCTGTTCAACTGCGGTCAGCATGACGACAGTTAACGGATGCCGTGGTAGGAATCTATAGGTGTCGGACTCCGGGGGACAAACCGGAATGATTAGACACCTGCACGGTGTTCGCCCGCCCGCTCGACGTCGGCAGCCCTCGCCTCCGGCCGCGTGGAGGAGCGCACGCACCCCCGCGGCAGGTCCGGGAGCCCCCGCTCGAGTCAGTGAACCCGTACGTCACCTGGAGTTGCCCGAATGCCCCGTTTCAGTGTCGTCGTCCCCGTGTTCAAGGTGCAGGCCTACCTCCACGAGTGCCTGGACTCGGTCCTGCGGCAGTCCTTCCAGGACGTCGAGGTCATCGCCGTCGACGACTGCTCACCCGACTCCTGCGGATCGATCATCGACGAGTACGCCGCCCGCGACGCACGCGTCCAGGCCGTGCACCTGCCCAGGAACGTGGGGCTGGGCCGGGCGCGCAACGCCGGACTGGAGCGCGCGCGGGGCGACTACGTCCTCTTCCTAGACAGTGACGACCGCTACACCCCCGGTCTGCTGCAGGCGCTGGCCGCCCGGCTCGACGCGGTCGGTGACCTGGACATCCTCGCCTTCGACCATGTGCGGACCTACTGGCACGGCAAGGGCGGCCGCAGCCAGTCCGCGGAGTTGTTCGAACGGGCGGGCACCGACGTCTTCCGCCTCAGGGACCGGCCCGAGTACATCCATCTGTTCCTGGTGGCCTGGAACAAGGCGTTCCGCCGCGCGTTCTTCGTGGAGCAGGGCTTCCGGTACGCACCCGGCCTGTACGAGGACGCGCCGGTCACCCAGATGGCGATGGTCACGGCCGAGCGCATCGGCTGTCTGAACAGGGTCGGCGTCGAGTACCGCCAGCGCCGCCACGGCGCGATCACCAAGACGCCGGGCCGCAAGCACTTCGACATCTTCGAGCAGTACGAGGGGCTGTTCACCTTCCTCGACGGACGGCCCGAACTGGCCTGGTCGAGGGACCTGTTGTTCGAGCGCGCCGTGTACCACATGCTGTTCACGCTGAAGCGTCCCGAGCGGGTCAAGGCCTGCGACCGCAGGGCGTTCTTCGGCCGCACCGCGGACTTCTACGCCGGGCATCTCCCGCCCGGATTCACACGCCCCGGCGGATCGCTCGGCGTCCACATGCGCGCCCTGGCCAAGCGGTCCTTCCGCGCCTACCAGGCGGCCGAATGCGCCGCCCGGGTCAAGAGGGCGGGCCCGAGGAAGGTCCTCGAAGCCGCGGACAGGGCCGGCAAGCACGCGTACGCGGGGCTGTACTCCCTGCACCGCCGGCGTTCCCTGGATCCGCACCTCGCCGTCTACACCTCGTACGGGGACCTGCTGCCGTCCTGCAACCCGGCCGCCCTCTTCGACAAGGCCAAGGAGCTGGCTCCCCATGTGCGCGGCGTCTGGGTGGTGCGTGAGGAACTGGCCGGCCAGGTGCCCGCCGGCATCGACCACGTCGTCCGCGGCTCGCGCCGCTACTGGGAGGTGACGGCCCGCGCCACGTACTTCGTGAGCAACGCCGACTTCCCGGACGGCATCGTCAAGCGCCCGGGGCAGATCCACCTGCAGACGCACCACGGCACCCCGCTCAAGCGCATGGGCATGGACCAGCTGGCCTACCCCGCCGCCGCGCGGAACACGGACTTCGGCCGTCTCCTGAAGCACGTGTACCGCTGGGACCTCAGCGTCTCCTCCAACCAGCACTCCACCGAACAGTGGGAGCGCGTCTACCCCGGCACGTTCGAGTCCCTCGACACGGGCTACCCGCGCAATGACCGCTTCTACGCCGCCCGCGCCGAGGACGTCGCCGCCGTCCGCGACCGGCTCGGCATCGCCCCGGGCAGGACCGCCCTGCTGTACGCGCCGACCCACCGCGACTACCGGAAGGACTGGACCCCCACCTTCGACCTGGCCCGGGTGGCCGAGGCGCTGGGCGACGCCTTCGTCCTGCTGGTGCGCACCCACCACCTCGACCGCGGGCACCCTCACCTGGACGACCTCGCCGAACAGGGCAGCGTCATCGACGTGTCCCACCACCCCCGCGTCGAAGACCTCTGCCTGGCGGCGGACGCGCTCATCTCGGACTACTCGTCCCTCACCTTCGACTACGCCAACCTCGACCGCCCCATCGTCATCGACGCCGCCGACTGGGACATCTACACCCAGGTCCGCGGCGTCACCTTCGACCTCCTGTCCGGCCGGCCGGGCGACACCCCCGGAACCGTCGTCACCACCGAGGACGAACTCATCGACGCCTTCCGCAGCGGCCGTTGGCACGGACCCGAGGCCACCGCGCTGCGCCGCGCCTTCCGCGCGCGCTTCTGCCAGTACGACGACGGCCACGCCGCCGAACGCGTCGTCCGCCGGGTCTTCCTCGGCCAGGACCCGCACCCGGCGATCGTGCCGCTCGACCGGCGCACCCCGGCGCCGAAGCCGTCCCCGCGGTGACGCACCGGCCGCCGCGGAAGAGGCCCTGCCCGTGAGCACAGGACCCCGCGAGGGGTGCCTACCGGCCGCACCCCCGTGCCGGATCTCCGACGGGTGACCACAGGAAAGGAGGACCCGGCCCCCACCGGGCGCCGTCCAGGGCACAATGCCGAGCTGTGACGATCACCGCGGGCGAACTCAACCGGGCCACCCTCAGCCGCCAACTGCTCCTGGAACGCGTGCCACTGAGCGTTCCCGAGGCGGTGCGGCAGGTGGTGGCGCTCCAGGCGCAGCACCCGGCCTCGCCGTACGTCGCCCTGTGGAACCGGCTCACCGATTTCGCTCCGGCCGAACTCGACGCCGCGTTCACCGAGCGGGCGGTCGTGAAGGCCTCCCTGATGCGGATCACGTTGCACGCCGTGCACGCCGAGGACTATCCGGCCTTCCGCACGGCGATGCAGCCGACGCTGTACGCCTCCCGGCTCGGCGCCCGGTTCGCCGTCGGGGGGCTGACTCCGGCGGACGCGGAGGAGCTGGTGCCGGAGCTGCTGGACTTCGCCCGCAGTCCCAGGACCTCGGCGCAGATGCAGGCGTGGGCCGAGGAGCGGCTGGGCGCCGAGCGCAAGGAGGGCGGGTGGTGGGGGCTGAAGGCCTACGCGCCGCTGCACCACGCCCCGACGGGCCCGCCGTGGTCGTTCGGCCACCGGCCGTCCTTCGTCGCGGCCGGCGCCGGCCCCGCACCCCGGGGCCGGGTGCTGGACGTCCAGGCGCTGCGGACCCTGATCCTGCGTTACCTGGCGGGGTTCGGGCCCGCATCGGTCGCGGACGTGGCGCAGTTCGCGATGGTGCGGCGGACGCACGTCCGCACGGTGCTCGGGTCCATGGGCGACGCTGTCGAGCAGCTCCAGGGGCCGGACGGCAGCACGCTCTTCGACCTCCCGGACGCGCCGCGGCCGCCCGCCGGCACGCCTGCCCCTCCCCGCCTCATGGCCATGTGGGACAGCGTCCTGCTGGCCTACGCCGACCGCGGCCGGGTCCTGCCGCCGGACTACCGCCCCCTGGTGATCCGGCGCAACGGCGATGTCCTGCCCACCCTCCTGGTGGACGGCCACGTCGCGGGTGTGTGGCGTCCCACGGCCGACGGCATCGAGGCCACGGCCTTCCACCCGCTGTCCCCGGCCACCTGGGACCGGCTGACTGAGGAGGCCCGGTCGCTGAAGGCCCTGCTCGACGACCGCGAGACGCAGGCCTACAGCCGCTACCACCACTGGTGGGCGAAGCTCCCCGAGGGCGGCGAGGTGCGCATGCTCTGACCCCGGACCTCCGGCCCCCCGGGGCGAGCCCGCGAGCAGTCGCGCTCCCGTGACGGCCCGGCCTCCCGGCCCCGGGGCCGACCATGCCGAGGCGCCCCGGCACCCGCCCGGTAGAGTGTGCGAGTCGTCATCATGCCCGTTCAGGGGGAAGCCGGTGTGAATCCGGCGCCGGCCCTTCCCCTCTCTCTCGACTTCGCTCGAGCCGGGGAAACCCGTTCCGTGACCGCCCGTCCGGGCGGGAGCCGGAATGCCCTGTCCGTGTCGTGACCGGCTCGTGCCGTCGGGATCCCCCGGTGGCCGGCACCGTCGAGGTATACGGAGCCGGAGCCTGGTGCCTGTGTGTGCCTGTGCCCGGTTCCCCCAGGAGAGGCCCCGCCCGCCATGACCGTACGCCGCAGCGCAGCTGCGCTCGCCGCCACCGCCGCCGCGCTCTGTGCGGCCGCAGCCCCGGCCGCGGTCGCCGCGCCGTCGCCCTCGCCGTCGCCGTCCGCGGCTCTGCCCTCGGGGCTGTACGGCACGAAGGACCCGACGTACGACGGGGTGTGGCGGCAGTCGCTGGCCTTCGTCTCGCAGCGGGCCGTGGGCGTCACGCCCGCGGACAAGGCCGTCGACTGGCTGATCGGCCAGCAGTGCGACAGCGGGGCGTTCCCCGCGTACCGGCCCGACCCCTCCGTGCCCTGCGACGCCAAGACCATGATCGACACCAATGCGACGGCGGCCGCCGTGCAGGCGCTGCACGAGGTCCGCGGGCACGAGGAGCTCGTGCACCACGGGGTCGCCTGGCTGAAGACCGTGCAGAACGAGGACGGCGGCTGGGGGTACACGGCCGGCAGCCCCAGTGACGCGAACTCCACCTCGATCGTGATCGGCGCCCTCGCCCGGGCCGGGGAGAAGCTCGGCGATGTGACGACGGACGGCGGCAAGACCCCGTACGACGCCCTGCTCACCTTCGCCATCCCCTGCGGCGGCAAGGACGGCGGCGCGTTCGCGTACCAGCCCGACAAGGCCGGCAAGCTCGTCGCCAACGGCGACGCCACCGCGGCCGCCGTGCTCGGCTCGCTCGGCAAGGGGCTCGTCGTCGGCGACAACGCCGCCGTCAAGGACCCCTCCTGCACCGAGGGGGCCGTCCGCAAGCCCGAGCAGGCCGCCCAGAACGGCGCCCACTACCTCGCCGGGGCCCTCGCGAAGACCGGCCACCTGGACGCGCCGCCGATGCCCGGCGCCGAGGACAGCACCCCGCAGCCCGATTTCGGCAACACCGCCGACGCCGTGGTCGCCCTGTCCGCGTCCGGTCACAAGGACAAGGCCGCCGCGTCCGTGAAGTGGCTGGCGGAGAACTCCGCCGACTGGGCGAAGGAGAACGGTCCCGCCGCCTACGCGCAGCTCGTCATGGCCGCCCACTCCACCGGCGCCGACGTCCATGACTTCGGCGGCGCCGACCTCGTGGCCCAGCTGAACGCGACCGGGCCCGCACCCGCCGCCGCCGAGAAGCCGAAGGCGAGCGCCACCGAGGAAGAGAAGAAGGACAGCGGCGACGGGGACGGGATCGGCGGGGTCTGGTGGTTCGTCGGGATCGGCCTCGCCGTCGGCGCCGGCGCCGGGTTCCTGATCAGCGGCCGCCGCAAGAACCAGCAGCTGTGAGGCGCGCCATACGGTCCACCGCGCTGCTGGTGGTTCTGGGCGCCGTCCTGGCGGTGCTCGGTTCGGGCACCGCCCAGGCGGCCGGTTACCGCTACTGGTCGTTCTGGGAGGGCTCCGGCAGCGGGTGGGCGTACGCCACCCAGGGGCCGTCCCTGGTCCGCCCGGCCGACGGTGCGGTGCAGGGCTTCCGGTTCGCCGTGAGCGCGGACTCCGAGGACGCGGCCAAGCCGCGCCACTCCCCCGACTTCGCGAAGATCTGCGCGAACACCCCCGCCGAGGGCGGCGCCAAGCGGGTCGCGCTCGTCATCGATCCCGGTACGGCCGCCGACGCCGCGGACGGGGCGACACCGCCCGCGCTGCGGACCGCGTGCGCACGGGTACCCGAGGACGCGAGCAGCGCGGAGGCGCTCGCCTCGGTGGCCAAGCCGCTGCGGTACGGCAGCGACGCGCTGCTCTGCGCGATCTCCGGCTATCCGGCCTCCGGCTGCGGTGAGCAGGTGGCGGGGAACGGGGACAGCGGCCAGGAGACCCCGGCCGACGCCTCCGCGCCCGCCTCGGCGGGGGTCGCCGTCGGTGACGACGGTACGGACGGCGGCGGACCGTCCGCCGGGGTCCTCGTCGGGGTCGCCGCGGTCCTGCTCCTCGGCATCGCCGCAGTCGCGCAGGCCCGCCGCCGCCGCGGATGACCGGCACCGCCCCCGGCCGCACGGACGCCCCGGCGGCCCCGGTCCGCGCCTGGCGCGCCCCCGCCGCCACCCGGAGCAACGCGCTGCCCGCCGGCGCCTGGTGGCTGTGGGCGCTCGGGCTGGCCACCGCCGCGTCCCGGACCACCAACCCGCTGGTGCTCGGCCTGCTGGTCGGGGTGGCGGGCTACGTCGTGGCCGCGCGCCGCACGGACGCCCCGTGGGCCCGGTCGTACGGAGCGTTCATCAAGATCGGGCTGTTCGTCATCGGCGTGCGGCTCCTCTTCTCCGTCTTCCTCGGCTCCCCCGTCCCCGGTACGCATGTCGTCCTCACGCTGCCCGAGGCGCCCCTGCCCAGCTGGGCGAAGGGGGTGCGGATCGGGGGTCGGGTCACCGCCGAGCAGATGCTGTTCGCGCTGTACGACGGGGCGAAGCTGGCCGCTCTGCTGATCTGTGTCGGCGCGGCGAACTCCCTCGCGAACCCGGCCCGGCTGCTGAAGTCGCTGCCCGGCGCCCTGTACGAGGCCGGGGTGGCGGTCGTCGTCGCCATGACGTTCGCGCCGAACATGGTCGCCGACGTGATGCGGCTGCGCACCGCCCGGCGGCTGCGCGGCCGGCCGACCGGCGGGGTGCGGGCTGTGCTCCAGATCGGGCTGCCGGTGCTGGAGGGCGCGCTGGAGCGGTCGGTCGCGGTGGCGGCCTCGATGGACGCGCGCGGCTACGGCCGTACCGCTCGGGTGCCGGCCGCCGTCCGCCACACGACGAACGTCCTCACGCTCGGCGGACTGCTGGGCGTCTGCGCCGGTACGTACGGGCTGCTCGCCGCGCAGGGCGCGGTCTACGGGCTGCCGCTGCTGATCGCCGGTCTCGTCGCCGCGATGGCCGGGCTGCGGCTCGGCGGGGCGCGTTCGGTACGGACCCGCTACCGGCCCGACCGGTGGGGGGTCCGGGCCTGGCTGGTCGCGGGGTCCGGCGCGGCGGTCGCGGGGGCGATGATCTGGGCGGCCGGCGCGGATCCGGCGGCGCTGCACCCCGGTGTCGTACCGCTGACCGCGCCCGTGCTGCCGCTGTGGCCGGCCGCCGCGGTGCTGATCGGTCTGGTGCCGGCGGTGGTCGCGCCCGTCCCGCCTTCCCCCACGGGCTTCGAGGAGCAGGTGTGATCCGGTTCGACGATGTTTCGGTGCGGTACGAGGGGGTGGACCACCCCACCCTGTCGGGCGTCGACCTGACCGTTCCCGAGGGTGAGCTGGTGCTGCTCGTCGGGCCGTCCGGGGTCGGCAAGTCGACCCTGCTGGGTACCGTGTCCGGTCTCGTGCCGCACTTCACCGGCGGCCGGCTGACCGGCCGGGTCACCGTCGGCGGACGGGACACCCGTACCCACAAGCCCCGTGAGCTCGCCGATCTCGTCGGCACCGTGGGGCAGGACCCGCTCTCCCACTTCGTGACGGACACGGTCGAGGACGAGCTGGCGTACGGGATGGAGTCGCTGGGCCTCGCCCCGGACGTGATGCGGCGGCGGGTCGAGGAGACCCTGGATCTGCTGGGCCTCGCCGGGCTGCGCGACCGGCCGATCGCCACGCTGTCCGGCGGCCAGCAGCAGCGGGTCGCGATCGGTTCGGTGCTGACCCCCCACCCCCGGGTCCTGGTGCTGGACGAGCCGACGTCCGCGCTCGACCCGGCGGCGGCCGAGGAGGTCCTCGCGGTGCTGCAGCGGCTCGTCCACGACCTGGGGACGACGGTCCTGATGGCGGAGCACCGGCTGGAGCGCGTGGTGCAGTACGCGGACCAGGTGCTTCTGCTGCCGTCGCCGGGCGCCGCCCCGGTGATGGGTCCGCCCGCCGAGGTGATGGCCCTCTCGCCGGTGCATCCGCCGGTGGTGGCGCTGGGGCGTACGGCGGGCTGGGAGCCGCTGCCGCTGTCGGTCCGCGACGCCCGGCGGCGGGCGTCGGGGATGCGGGAGCGGCTGGCGGGCGTGGAGCCCGGGCCGGTCGGCGGTGGCGGGAACCAGAAGCTGCTTCCGCCGCCCCCGCAGCCCACGCCGAGGCGGGGCGCGCTGGCCCGGCTGTTCGGCCGCGGCCCGCAGGAGACCCCCGCCCCCGTGGCCGCCCCCGACGCCACCACCCGCGTCGAGCGCCTCGCGGTGCGGCGCGGGCGCGTCGAGGCGCTGCGCCGGGTGACGCTCACCGTCGCCCCCGGGGAGACCGTCGCCCTGATGGGACGCAACGGCGCGGGCAAGTCCACGCTGCTCTCCGCCCTCGTCGGCCTGGTCGAACCGGCCTCCGGCACCGTGCTCGTCGGCGGCCGCGTCCCGCACCGCACCCCGCCGCGCGAGATGGTGCGCCACGTCGGTCTCGTACCGCAGGAACCGCGCGATCTGCTGTACGCGGACACCGTCGCCGCCGAGTGCGCGGCGGCCGACGCCGACGCGGGCGCCGCGCCGGGCAGCTGCCGGGCCCTGGTCTCGGAGCTGCTGCCCGGTGTCGCGGACGCCACCCATCCCCGTGATCTGTCGGAGGGGCAGCGGCTCGCCCTGGCGCTCGCGCTCGTCCTCACCGCCCGGCCCCCGCTGCTGCTCCTGGACGAACCGACCCGTGGTCTGGACTACGCGGCGAAGGCCCGGCTGGTCGGGGTGCTGCGCACCCTGGCGGCCGAGGGTCACGCGATCGTGCTGGCCACGCATGACGTGGAGCTGGCCGCCGAGCTGGCCCACCGGGTGGTCATCCTCGCCGACGGCGAGGTGGTCGCGGACGGGCCGACCCCGCGGGTCGTGGTGTCCTCGCCGGCGTTCGCCCCGCAGATCGCCAAGATCCTCGCCCCGCAGGAGTGGCTCACGGTGTCGCAAGTGCGCGAGGCCCTGGAGGGCGGGGCATGAGCGGAACGACCGGACGGCGTGCGCGGCCGGTGCGGCTCGGGCCGCGGGCCGTCGCCGCGCTGGTGCTGATCAGCGCGATCGGGGTGGTCGCCTTCGGCTGGCCGCTGCTGGCCGGGCCGGACTCCGGGCTCGCGCACGCGAAGGACGCGCCGTGGCTGTTCGCCGCGCTGCTGCCGCTGCTGGTCGGGGTGGTGGTCGCGATGATCGCGGACGCCGGGCTCGACGCCAAGGCCGTCGCGATGCTGGGGGTGCTGGCCGCGGTCGGGGCCGCGCTGCGTCCCCTGGGGGCCGGCACGGCCGGTCTGGAGCCGATGTTCTTCCTCATGGTGCTGAGCGGGCGGGTGCTCGGGCCGGGCTTCGGCTTCGTGCTGGGCTCGGTGACGATGTTCGCCTCCGCGCTGCTGACCGGAGGGGTGGGCCCGTGGATGCCGTTCCAGATGCTGTCGATGGGCTGGTTCACGATGGGCGCCGGGCTGCTCCCGGGCCCCGACCGGCTGCGCGGGCGCGCCGAGCTCTTGATGCTCGCCGTGTACGGGGCGGTGGCCTCGTTCGCGTACGGGACCGTCATGAATCTCTACGGGTGGACGATCGTGCCGGGGCTCGGCTCGGGCATCTCCTTCCGGCCCGGTGACCCGCTGGGCGACAACCTGGTGCGCTTCCTCGCGTACTGCACGGCCACCTCGCTCGGCTGGGACCTGGGCCGTGCCGTCCTCACCGTCGTACTGACTCTGACCGTCGGGGCCGCGCTGCTGAAGGCCCTGCGCCGGGCCACCCGGCGTGCCGCCTTCGAGGCCCAGGTCACATTCGAGGCTGCGGAACAGTGAGGGCACCCACAGGACCTTGGTCCCGTACGAAGCGCGGTAGGAGGTACGGGGCACGGTCGCCGGACCCGGTCCCAGCCGCCGCGACCTGCCGGTAAGCGGTTCGGGGTGGTTCGGGACCTTCGGCCCCGGGTCCGAGGCGGGGCCGTACCGGGGGTCGTTGCGGTGGTTGAACGGCGCGGCTAACACTGGAGACGTCGCCGAGCACCGCAGCGTCCACCGGGACTCACAGCGGTCAACGCGCAACGGTCCACGCAGGATTCGGACCGGAGCACGCGACTCCCCCGTACCCGACGTTAGGTTCCCTGTGTCGTTCGCCCGTAACATCCTCGCCCGTCGCAAGTCCGCCGTCGCCGGTGCAGCCGTGCTGCTGGGCGCCTCCGGTGTGGCGCTGGGCGTCTCCCCGGCCATGGCCGCCCCTTCCGCCGCCCCGACGTCCGCTGCCGCGAGTGCGCAGGACACGGCGAAGCAGATGATCGGTGACGACGCGCAGTTCCAGTGCTTCAGCAACATCGTCAGCCACGAGAGCGGCTGGAACCCGAGCGCGACCAACGCCTCCTCCGGCGCCTACGGCCTGGTCCAGGCGCTGCCCGGTTCGAAGATGGCGTCCGCCGGCTCCGACTGGCAGACCAACCCCACCACGCAGATCAAGTGGGGCATGGACTACATGAACTCCCGCTACGGCAGCCCGTGCGGCGCCTGGTCGTTCTGGCAGGCCCACAACTGGTACTGAGTCCACCCGGACCGGAGCCGGCAGCACCGAAGAGCCCCCGTACGCCGCACAGCGCGGCGCACGGGGGCTCTTCGGCGTGCTCACGACCTGTCTCTGCGCCGTCCGGTGGCCTGTCCGAAAGATGTTGGGGGCCCGTTGTCGCGCCTGCGGCACCCCATTAACGTGCGCACCGCAGAATCCGGTTCACCTCTGACGCACCATCCGTGGCTACGACCAAGGAGTGCTCGTGACGCAGCTGTCGAGACGTACGCTACTGACCTCGGCCGGAGCGGTGGGCGTGTCCGCCGCCCTCGGCGCTCAGCTCCCGGCGGTGGCCGGTCCGCCGCCGCGGGTGACGGGAACCGGCGCCGCGCAGGCGGTGCTGGGACGGCTGCTGGGCAAGCACGCCGAGCAGTTCCACCTCACCCTGCTCGATCCGGCGGACGGGGGCGAGCGCTTCCGGGTCGGTGGTGCGCGCGGACGCGTCGAGGTCGCCGGGACCAGCCCGGCGGTGATCCTGACCGGGGTGCACTGGTACCTGAAGTACGTGTGCGACGCGGTGATCTCCTGGGCCGGCAGCCAACTCGGGCTGCCGGCCGTGCTGCCCGCGCCCGGCAGTCCGCTGGAGCGCCGGGCGACGGTCCGGCACCGGTTCGCCTTCAACGACACGTACGACGGGTACACCGCCCCGTACGCCGACTGGGCGCGCTGGGAGCGGACGCTCGACGTGCTGGCCCTGCACGGCTGCAACGAGGTCTTCCTGACGGTGGGCCAGGAGGCCGTGTACCACCGCGTGATGCAGGAGTTCGGCTACGGCGACGCGGAGGTCAGGGCCTGGATCCCGGCGCCGACCCACCAGCCGTGGTGGCTGCTGCAGAACATGAGCGGGTACGGGGGCCCGGTCACCCCGGAGCTCGTCGCCCGGCGGGCCGCGATGGGCCGGCGGGCCGCGGACCGCCTCCGGGAGCTCGGCATGGCCCCGGTCCTGCCCGGCTACTTCGGCACGGTCCCGGGCGGCTTCGCCGACCGCAATCCCGGCGCCGCCGTCGTCCCGCAGGGCACCTGGTGCGGCTTCCCGCGTCCGGACTGGCTGGATCCGCGCACCGACACCTTCGCCCAGGTCGCCGCGTCCTTCTACCGGCACCAGCGGGTGCTGTTCGACGACGCGCCCTCGTACAAGATGGACATCCTGCACGAGGGCGGCAACGCGGGCGGGGTGGACGTCCCCGAGGCCGCGCGCGGCATCGAGCGCGCGCTGCAGGCCGCCCGGCCCGGCGCCACCTGGGTGATCCTGGGCTGGACCGGCAATCCGCGTCCCGAACTGCTGGCCGCGCTCGACAAGACGCACGTCCTGATCGTGGACGGCCGCTCCGAACTGGACGAGTCCACGGACCGTGAGAAGGAGTGGGGGAACACCCCGTACGCCTTCGGCGCGATCCCGAACTTCGGCGGCCGGACCACGCTGGGCGCGATGGCTCCGTCCTGGACGCAGAAGTTCCCGGCCTGGCGCGACAAGGCGGGGAGCGCGCTCACCGGCACCGCCTACCTGCCGGAGTCCACCGACCGGGACCCGGCCGCCTTCGAGCTGTTCACCGAACTGGCCTGGCGCGAGGAGCCCGTCGACCGGGCCGCCTGGTTCACCCGCTACGCGCGGTTCCGCTACGGCGGCCCGGACCAGCAGGCCACCGCGGCCTTCGCCGCGCTGCGTGACACCGCGTACGACGTGCAGAGCAGTGACGGCCGCCCGCACGACTCCCTGTTCGCGGCCCGCCCCGATCTCGCGGCGGTCAACGCCACGTACTACGGCACCACCCAGCTGTCGTTCGACTCGGCGGGCTTCGACCTCGCCTTCGCCGGCCTGCTGGCGGTGAGCGCACCGCTGCGCCGCTCCGAGGCGTACCGCTTCGACCTGACCGACTTCGCCCGCCAGGCGCTCGCCAACCGCTCCCGGCAACTGCTGCCGCAGTTACGCGCCGCGTACCTCCGCAAGGACCGGGAGGCGTTCGCCGCCCTGTCCGGGCTGTGGCTGAAGCTGATGCGGCTCAGCGACGAAGTGACCGGTGGGCACCGGGCGTTCATGCTCGGTCCGTGGCTGGACGAGGCGCGGCGGTACGCCTCGTCGCCCGCCGAGACCGCCCAGCTGGAGCACAGCGCCCGCGCGCTGATCACCACGTGGGGCGACCGCGCGGCCGCGGACACCGGGCTGCTCGACAACTACGCCAACCGCGACTGGCAGGGGCTGATCGGCGACTTCCATCTGCCGCAGTGGCAGAGCTACTTGGACGAGATGGCGGACGCGCTCGCCCAGGACCGGGCACCCCGGGTCTTCGACTGGTACGCCGTCGAGGAGCCGTGGACGCGCGAGCGCAAGAGCTACCCGCTGCGGGAGCTGTCCGCGAGCGGCGTGCACCGGGTCGCACGCCGGGTGTACGAGACGCTCGCCGCCGCCCCGTATCAGGGCACGGTCACGGTCGCGGCCGACCGGGCCGCCGTCGCGCCGGGCGGTGCGGCGGTCGTCGAGGCCGACTTCCGCAATGTCAACGGCCTGCGCGCGACCGGGCCCGTCCGCTTCTCCCTGGGTGCGCCCGGACTCGACGCCGTGGCGCAGGGGCCTGTCGAGCTGCCCGGGGTGGAGGCGGGCGGCAGCGCCCGGGCGAGCTGGCGGGTCACCGCCCCGGCGGCCGCGCCGAAGGAGCCGCTGGAGCCGCACCCCTTCGAGCTGCGGACGGAGTACGGGCCCCTCGGGGAGCGGCCGGTCACCGCGGTGACGCAGGGGCGGATCTACGTGGCGGGTCCGCTCGACGCGCAGTGGCTGACGCACAACGCGAACGACGCCTCGTTCGGCCAGGCCGCCGACCGCTTCGCCATCGACGGGGCGGGGCGCGACCTCTGGGGGTCGACCGCCCAGTTCGGCGCGGTGTACCGCACTGCGGCGTACGGGGACGGCGCGTGCGTGACCGTGCGCGTGGACTCCCAGGAGTACACCGGCAACTGGGCGCGGGCCGGCATCGTCGTCCGCAACGCGATGGCGACGACCGGGTCCCGGGGGTTTTTGAACCTGGCCCTGACCCCGGTCAACGGGGTCGTGCTCTCGTACGACGGCAACGGTGACGGCGCCCTGGAGAAGCGGGCCTCGGTGCTCGGGGTCACCGGGCCGGTGCTGCTGCGGCTGACCCGGGCCGGCGCCGCGTACACGGGCTCCTGCTCGACGGACGGCGGGGCCACCTGGCAGACCCTGGCGGCGGTGACGGTGCCGGGGGCGGTGGCCGTCCAGGACGTGGGGTTCTTCATGACGGCGGCGAACGGCGGGTCCGGCCGGCGCGGCCGGGCGGAGTTCAGCGGGTGGTCGCTGACCGGCTGAGGGGGCGTGTGCCCCGGGCGGGCGCTCCGGGGCACACCTCCCGGATCTACAGCCGCTGGATGATCGTGCCGGTCGCGAGGGCGCCGCCCGCGCACATGGTGATCAGGGCGAACTCCTTGTCGGCGCGTTCCAGTTCGTGCAGGGCCGTGGTGATCAGCCGGGCTCCGGTGGCGCCGACCGGGTGCCCGAGGGCGATCGCCCCGCCGTTGACGTTCACCTTCGAGAGGTCCTGGTCGAAGACCTGCGCCCAGCTCAGGACCACGGAGGCGAAGGCCTCGTTGATCTCCACGATGTCGATGTCCTTGAGTGACATCCCGGCCTTGCCGAGCACCGCGCGGGTCGCGTCGACGGGGCCGTCGAGGTGGAAGTGCGGGTCGGAGCCGACCAGCGCCTGGGCGACGATCCGGGCGCGCGGCTTGAGCTTGAGGGCCCGCGCCATCCGCTTGGACGCCCACATGATCGCGCAGGCGCCGTCGGAGATCTGCGAGGAGTTGCCCGCGGTGTGGACGGCGGTGGGCATCACGGGTTTGAGCCGGGCGAGCCCCTCCATCGTGGTGTCGCGCAGCCCCTCGTCGTGGTCGACGAGCCGCCACATGCCCTGGCCGGCGGCCTGTTCGGCCTCGGTGGTGGGCACCTGGACCGCGTACGTCTCCCGTTTGTAGCGCTCCTCGGCCCAGGCGACGGCCGCCCGCTCCTGCGAGAGGAGGCCGAGCGCGTCGACGTTCTCCCGGGTGAGGCCGCGCTTGCGGGCGATGCGCTCGGCGGCCTCGAACTGGTTGGGCAGGTCGACGTTCCACTCGTCGGGCCACGGCTTGCCGGGCCCGTGCTTGGAGCCGCTGCCCAGTGGTACGCGCGACATCGCCTCGACACCGCAGCTGATGCCGACGTCGATCACCCCGGCCGCGATCATGTTGGCGACCATGTGGGAGGCCTGTTGCGAGGAGCCGCACTGGCAGTCCACGGTCGTCGCGGCGGTCTCGTACGGAAGTCCCACGGTGAGCCAGGCGGTGCGGGCGGGGTTCATGGACTGTTCGCCGGCGTGGGTGACGGTGCCGCCGACGATCTGTTCCACGCAGTCGGCGGGGATGCCGGTCCGGCCGAGAAGTTCGCGGTAGGTCTCACCCAGCAGATAGGCGGGGTGCAGATTGGCGAGCGCGCCTTGGCGCTTGCCGATGGGGGTGCGTACGGCTTCGACGATGACGGGTTCCGCGGCCATGAGCTCGTCCTCTCCTCGCTTCCGCAGAGGCGTCCCGGCGCCCACGGAAGGAACTAGTACGCGTTCTAGTTCTTCAAGCAGTCTTATGAGGCTTACCCCCGGTACGCAAGGGTCTTGCACGCACTGTGCCCCACCCTTGCGCGCAGCACCTAGCACGGAACACCCCGGTTCACCCGCCCTCCACGCAACAGATCCGGCCATGCCCCTTGTCAGTTGTAGAACTCGTTACTACCTTGCGGGCAACTTCTGATGGGTCGTCAGACAACGTTCCGGCGGCTCTCGGACCGACCTGGAGTTCTCGTCCCTGGAGCTGCCGATGTCCTGCCCCCATCTGCCCGAAGGGTTCGACTTCACCGATCCCGACCTGCTCCACGCCCGCGTCCCGCACCCGGAGTTCGCCCTCATGCGGGAGACGGCGCCGGTCTGGTGGTGCACCCAGCCCGCCGGGATCTCCGGCTTCGACGACTCGGGCTACTGGGTCGTCACCCGGCACGCGGACGTCAAGTACGTCTCGACCCATCCCGAGCTGTTCTCGTCGAACACCAACACCGCCGTCATCCGCTTCAACGAGTCCATCAGCCGGGACCAGATCGACGTCCAGAAGCTGATCATGCTGAACATGGACCCGCCCGAGCACACCCGGGTCCGCCAGATCGTCCAGCGCGGCTTCACGCCCCGCGCCATCCGCTCCCTGGAGGAGGCGCTGCGCAACAGGGCGCGGTCGATCGTCGAGACGGCGCTCGCCTCGGCCGACGGGGACGGCTCGTTCGACTTCGTCACCCACATCGCCGTGGAGCTTCCGCTCCAGGCCATCGCCGAGCTCATCGGCATACCGCAGGAGGACCGGGCCCGGATCTTCGACTGGTCGAACAAGATGGCCTCGTACGACGACCCGGAGTACGCGATCACCGAGGAGATCGGCGCCGAGGCGGCCATGGAGCTCGTCTCCTACTCGATGAACCTGGCGGCGGCGCGCAAGGAGTGCCCGGCCAAGGACATCGTCTCGCAGCTGGTCGCCGCCGAGGGCGAGGGCAACCTCTCCTCCGACGAATTCGGCTTCTTCGTGATCCTGCTCGCCGTGGCCGGCAACGAGACCACGCGCAACGCCATCAGCCACGGCATGCACGCCTTCCTGACCCACCCCGAGCAGTGGGAGCTCTACAAGCGCGAGCGGCCGGAGACGACCGCCGAGGAGATCGTCCGCTGGGCGACGCCCGTGGTCTCCTTCCAGCGGACCGCGACCCAGGACGTCGAACTGGGCGGACAGCAGATCAAGAAGGGCGACCGGGTCGGGCTGTTCTACTCCTCGGCCAACAACGACCCCGAGGTGTTCGAAGACCCGGAGCGCTTCGACATCTCCCGCGACCCGAACCCGCACCTCGGCTTCGGGGGCGGCGGTCCGCACTTCTGCCTGGGCAAGTCGCTGGCCGTGATGGAGATCAACTTGATCTTCAACGCCGTCGCGGACGTCCTGCCCGACCTGCGGCTGGTCAGCGACCCGCGACGGCTGCGGTCGGCCTGGCTCAACGGCATCAAGCAGCTCCAGGTCAGCACCAGGGACGCCTGAGTCCGGCCCGCGCCCGGCCCCGGGCCGGGCGCGAGCGCCCGCACCGCACCACGCCTTCCCCGGGCCCCCGTACCCCCGTCCGCATGACGGACAGGCGTACGTGGATCATGGCGGCCATGCATGCGCTGCTCTCCGGCTTCGCCCCCATCTGGCTCCTGACCGGCATCGGTTACGCGGCGGGCCGCGGCGGACTCCTCGGAGAGCAGGCGGAGTCGGTGCTCGGCCGGTTCGTCTTCCACGTGGCCATGCCCGCCGCGCTGTTCACCATGGTGTCCGGATCCCGGCTGGACGCCTTCGCCCATCCGTCGATGGTGGCGTTCGCCGCCGGCACGGCACTGGTGTCCGGCCTCGGGTACGCGGCGGGCCGGCGGTTCTTCGGCCGCGAGAGGGCCGAAGCGGCGGTCAGCGGCATGGCGTCCGGCTACGTCAACTCCGCCAACCTGGGCATCCCGGTGGCGGTGCACGTGCTCGGCGACGCCTCGTTCGTCGCCCAGGTCATCCTGTTCCAGGTGCTGCTGGTCTCGCCCGTGGTCCTGACCCTGCTGGACTCGGGCACGCAGGCGGCCGGGCCCGGGGGCGAACGTCCCGGCGGGGGGCTGCGGCGCATGCTCACCATGCCGGTGCGCAATCCCGTCATCATGGCCTCGCTGCTCGGGGTGGCCGTCTCCGCGACCGGGCTGCGACTGCCGGCGGCCGTCTCCCACTCCTGCGACGTGCTCGGAGCCGCGGCCGTGCCGACGGCGCTGATCACCCTGGGCCTGTCCCTGCACGGCGGCCCGGCGGAGAGGGCCGGCGGGGCGGCGCACAGCGGGGGCGCCGGCGGCGGGCCAGGCCGGTCCGCGGGCCGGGCGGAGGCCGAGCGGGGCACGGTGGGGCTCAAGACCCTCGTCACGAGGCGTGCGGGAGCCGGGGGCGCGGCGGGGCTCACAACCCTGGCCGCCAGGCATGCGGAGGCCGGTGTCGCGGTCGCGCTCAAGACGCTGGTCCAGCCGCTGGCCGCCTTCGCCGTCGCCGGTCCGCTCCTGCACCTGCCGGACCACCAGGTGCTGGCCGTGGTGCTGTGCTCGGCGCTGCCGACGGCCCAGAACGCCTACATCTACGCCCACCAGTACGGCCTGGACACCGGCCTCGCCCGCACCTGCGTGGTGGCCTCCACGGTGGTGTCGATGTCCACGCTGTCCTTCGCCGCCTGGGCGCTGGGGCCGTCGCGCTGAGCTGCCGGCACGGTCAGTCTGTGGTGAAGCTGGACAGGACCGCGGCCGGGAGGCGGCTGCCTGCCGAGCCGTGGGGAAGGATCTCCGTGATGCGGGCCAGATCGGCGGCGGAGAGCTGGACGTCGGTGGCGCCGGCGTTCTCCTCGATGCGCTTGGTGCTGCGGGTGCCAGGAATGGGCGCGAGGTCCCCGCCCTGGGCGAGCAGCCAGGCCAGAGCGAGTTGAGCGGTAGTGATGCCCTTGGTGCCGGCCAGATTCTTGAGCTGTTCGGTGGCGTGCAGGTTGTACGTGTAGTTCTCGCCCTGCCAACGCTCGTCCCAGCTGCGCATGTCATCCGCGGGGTACTCGCTCGCGGGCTTGACCTGGCCGGTGAGGAAACCGCGGCCGAGCGGGGAGTAGGGCACCAGGCCGATGCCGAGTTCCCGCAGAACGGGAAGGATCTCCTCCTCGACCTCCCGCTCGAAGAGCGAGTACTCGTACTGGAGCACGGAGACCGGGGTGACGGCGTGGGCGCGGCGGATGTACTGGGGGCCGACGTTGCTCAGGCCGAAGTACTTCACCTTGCCTTCGGTGATCAGTTCCCCGACCACACCGGCGACCTCCTCGACCGGAATGTCGGGGTCGGAGATGTGCTGGTAGAAGAGGTCGATGTGGTCGCTCTGCAGGTAGCGCAGGCTGTTCTCGGCGACCTTGCGGATGTTTTCCGGGCGGCTGTCGAAGGCGGGACTGATCGCCGGGGCGGTCATGTCGAAGCCGAACTTGGTGGCAAGGACCACCTCGTCGCGAAAGTCTCTGACTGCCGCGCCCAGGAGGATCTCGTTGCTGCCGGTACCGGCGCCGTACAGCTCCGCGGTGTCGAAGAAGTCGATCCCGAGTTCGTGGGCGCGGCGGATGGTCGCGATGCCCTCGTCGTCGTTCGAGGCGCCGTAGGCCATGGACATCCCCATGATCCCCAGGCCGAGCGCCGAGACGCGCAGACCCTGAGAGCCCAGATTGCGGTGCTGCATGAGTTCACTCCCTCAGTGTTTCGCCGGTTTCCCCCGCAGGGCCAAACCGAACTGTTCCGTTTGACTCTACGGGCCGACCGACCACGCTGCCAAACCAAACGGTTCGGTGCTATATCCTGGCGCTATGCCCCAGTCCCGCGACTCCGGCCAGACCGCAGCGCCCGCAGCCGCCGCCGGAGACACCACGCGCGAGCGCATTCTTACCGCTGCCATGGAGGAGTTCGCCCGCCACGGCATCGCCGGCGCCCGTGTGGATCGCATCGCCAAACTCGCCAAGACCAGCAAGGAACGCGTCTACGCCTACTTCCGCGGCAAAGATGCGCTCTATGCCGACGTAGCTGCACGGGAGTACGTCGTCATCGCCGAGGCCACCCAGATAGACCCGTCCGACCTCCCTGGCTACGCGGGCCGCATGTTCGACTACTTCGTCGCCCGTCCGGACCACCACCGCCTGATTACCTGGGGCCGCCTCGAACTGCCGGGCGCCGCGGCCGTTGCCGACGATCCCGCCCAGGCAGTGATCGCCCGCAAAATCGACCAGCTCCGACAGGTGCAGCAGGCCGGACAACTCGACCCCGCCTGGGACCCGGCCGACGTCCTCGCCCTGGTGAACCAGATCGCCATGACCTGGGCGTCTCAACCCGAACTCAGCGAGGCAGCCGCCGCGCACGCCGTGGACCCCACCACCGCCGCCCGCCGCGCCGCGGTGGTGACCGCTGTCGAGCGGCTTTTCCCTCGAGCGCGCTGAGGTCCCCCGACCTGCGGCGGCCCTGCCCGAACATCCACCGAACGGCGCCGGCCACCCTTGCCGCTCGCCAATGGGCACATCCTGCTGACGAATCAGCGCTCCTGGGGGCCCCGGTAGTACTCGCCGAGAAAACATCGGAGTAGGGCCTGACCTGGCCCGTAGAGGGCGGCCGGCCCGTGCCGACTTCTCAAGGCCCCGGGTTGGCGCACGGGCTGGAGCCGCTTTCCTGCTGGTCTGCCCGTGCCGTGTGGGCGGCGGGGGTGAGGCCGGTGCGGTTGCGGAAGAAGCGGCCGAAGTCGGCGGCGTCGGGAAAGTGCAGGTGGGCGGCGACGGCGCGGGCTGTCCAGCCGGCGGGGCCGAGGAGGCGGCGGGCTTCGAGGAGACGGCGTTCGTCGATCACCTGCCGCGCTCCGGTGCCGGCGGCGTCCTGTGCGGCGCGGGTGAGGGTGCGGACCGAGCAGCCGAGCAGGCGGGCGTAGTCGTCCACGTGGTGCTGCTCGCGGAAGTGCAGTTCCAGTGCGTCGAGGAAGCGCCGGTAGAGCGTGGCACGACGACCGGGGGCGGCGGGCGGCGCGGTGGTGACGCCGGGGCTGTGGGCGAGGCGGAGCAGCAGGGACTCCAGCAGGCTGCGACGCAGGGCGTGGTGGAGGTCGAGGGGGCGCCGGCCCAGGGCACGGTGTTCGTCGAGGAGTTGGAGGGCCGTGTGCTCGGTCCAGGGTGCGTCGTCGGGGTGCGGGGTCAGGACGGCGGGCGCGTCGTGAGCGGTGACGGGGGCGAGCAGGCGTGCCGTCTCGGCCCGCAGGACAGCCGGCTCGAACAGGATGAAGGGGCCCCTGGCGGTGCCCGGCGGGTGCCAGCACAGGGTGTGGCCGGGGCGTACCCACAGCCACTGGCCGGGGGCGACGGTGCGGGTGACGTGGTCGACGTCGTGCTTCAGGACGCCGGACGTCACCTGGATGAGGTAATGGAAGGTGGCCCGGCCGGGGCGGGGCGGGTCCCAGGGCCAGGCGTCGTGGTCGGCGAAGAAGTCCTCGACGGTGGTGACCTCCAGGCTGTACGGGGTGCCGACCGGGGGCTGGAAGTCGTACAGGGGGGTGGGTGCTCCTGCGGGAGGGTCGGATACTTCGGCTCCGCCAGTCTGTCCGTTGCTGACCATCATGTGTCCGTAGCCTACCGCCCGATATGCCCGATCGCAGGGAATCATTGCTGGTGAGGCCCGGTCAGCCGGGGCCGTCGCGTCACACGGCGCGGGGCCGATGAGCCCGGCCACGGCACCCCGAAGGGACACGGAATGAGCGTCAGGCCGCACATCGTGCCCAGCGAGTACCTCAACCCGCAGGGTCACGTCAGCGACGGCGGCGACCTCGCCTTCCTGGCGTACGACCTGAACACCTCGTCCTCGACGAGAACGGCAAGGAGGAGCAGCTCCGCGCCCGGAACCCCACGCACGGCTACCGCCTGATAGACGGCCAGTGGCGCATCGTGCACGGAACAAGGAGCTGAACATCATGAACGGCAAGAAGCTGCAGCAGATGGCCGCCGAGTGCGCCGAGGGCCTGCCCGGCACCGCATTGGAGCATCCCTTCGGTGAGGAGTGGGACGTGCACAAGGTACGCGGCAAGGTCTTCATGCTGATCACCGACGTCACCGGGGAGCCGCTGGTGATCCTCAAGTCAGCCCCCGACGAGGCGGCAGCGCTGCGTGAGCAGCACGCCGAGATCACCCCCGGCTACCACATGAACAAGCGGCACTGGATCACCCTGCACGGCGGCGACTCCCTCGACTGCGCCCTGGTCGAGGAGCTGGTGACCGACTCCTACCGGCTGGTGGTCGCGGGGCTCCCGAAAGCGCAGCAGCCGGTCGCCCCGGCCTCCTATGCCCGGGGAGACCCGGGCCCCGCGGTGACCCTGACCGGGGTGCGGCTGCAGCAGGCGGCACGCCGCGCGGCCGAGGCGCTGCCCGGCTCCGGCAGCAGCCGCCCTTTCACCGAGAAGTTGGACGTCTACAAGGTCGCCGGGAAGGCCTTCCTGATCGTCACGGACGATCCCGGTGAGCGGATCATCACGGTCAAGGCGGAGCCGGAACACGGGCGGCAGCTACGGGACGCCTACCCCCTCGATCGCTATCGGGCGCTATCTCGACAAGACGCACTGGATCTCCGTGGGCGCCGGCCGGGGTATCACCGCGGCCCTGATCGCTGACCTGGTCACCGACTCCTTCGACCTCGCGCTCAACGCCGTGCCCCGCAGCCGACGGCCCGCACGGGCCTGAACGCCCGCCCCGACCACCCTCGCCTCGCCGAAAGCCCTGTTTCATGGACGCCTCCGAACCCACGCTCGCCCTGTTCGACGTCGCCGGTGCCGACCTCGGCAGCACCGGCGCGAGCGACACCACCGGGCCGGCTGTCGAAGACCTCTCCCGTCCTCTCGCCGACCGGCTGCGCCCCCGTGCTCTGGCCCAGGTGGTCGGCCAGGAGCACCTGCTGGCCGATGAGGCGCCGATCGGGCGGATGGTGCAGCGGCAACATCTGGTGTCGATGGTCCTGTGGGGGCCGCCGGGCTCCGGAAAGACCACCATCGCCCGTCTCCTCGCCGATGCCGCCGGTCTGGTCTTCGCACCGCTCTCGGCGACCTTCTCCGGGGTCGCGGACCTGCGCCGGGTGTTCCGCGACGCCGAGCAGCGCCGGGCCCGGGGTCAGAGGACGCTCTTGTTCGTCGACGAGATCCATCGCTTCAACCGCGCCCAGCAGGACAGCTTCCTGCCCTACGTAGAGGACGGCACGGTCGTTCTGGTCGGCGCGACCACCGAGAACCCGAGCTTCGAACTGAACGGAGCACTGCTCTCCCGCTGCCAGGTCTTCGTCCTCAAACGCCTCGACGAGCAGGCCCTGCAGACGCTCACGGCCCGCGCCGAGGAACTGACCGGCCGGGTCCTCCCGCTGACCGACGAGGCCAGCCAGGCCCTGCTCGCCATGGCCGACGGAGACGGCCGCTACCTGCTGAACATGGCCGAACAGCTCCAGGCCCTCCCCAGGGACACCGGCCCGCTGGACGTCGCCGGGCTGGCCCGGCAGGTACAGCAGCGGGCCCCGCTGTACGACAAGGCCCAGGAGGGCCATTACAACCTGATCTCCGCACTGCACAAGGCGATGCGCGGCTCCGACCCGGACGCCGCCCTGTACTGGCTGGCCCGGATGCTGGAAGGCGGCGAGGACCCGCTGTTCATCGCCCGCCGACTGGTCCGCTTCGCGAATGAGGACATCGGCATGGCCGACCCGCAGGCCATCCACCAGACGCTCGCCGCGTGGGACGTGTACGAGCGGCTCGGCTCACCCGAGGGCGAACTCGCCCTCGCCCAGGCCGTCGTCTACCTGGCCACCACCCCGAAGTCCATTGCCGTCTATCGCGGTTTCGCAGCCGCGGGCAAGAGCGCACGCCGCACCGGCTCCCTCATGCCTCCGCCGCACATCCTCAACGCACCCACCCGGCTGATGAAGGACCTCGGCTACGGCCAGGACTATCAGTACGACCCCGATGCCCCCGACGGCTTCTCCGGCGCCGACTACTTCCCCCGGAACATGGACCGCGAGACCTACTACCAGCCCACCGAGCACGGCCACGAGGCCGAGGTCGGCCGCCGGCTGGAGCACTGGGCCCGGCTACGTGCCCAGCGGCGCCACCCGGACACCGGCGGCTGAACCAGGACCAGCCGCCCCCGACCCCGTACCCCCGACCGCTGGAAGAAGACACCGCGATGACTCCGACCATGAACGCCATCCGCCTCACCGGTCCCGTCACCCCCGACCGGCTCACCGTCACGGACGTGCCCGTCCCCGACGTGCGCCCGGGCTGGGTCCGCATCCGGATCAAAGCCTTCGGCGTCAACGAATCGGAGGTCACCAGCACGAAGGGCCAGTCCGGCCCGGACTTCTCCTTCCCTCGCATCCTAGGGATCGAGGGCGTCGGCATCATCGACGCCGTCCCGGACGGCAACGACCTCAAGCCCGGCCAGAAGGTGGCCACCATGATGGGCGGCATGGGCCGCGCCTTCGACGGCAGTTACGCCGAATACACCCTGGTCCCCGAAGAACAGGTCATCCCCTTCGACACGGACCTGCCCTGGGAGACCGTCGGCGCACTGCCGGAGATGTTCCAGACCGCCTACGGCTCCCTCACCACCGGGCTCAACCTCCAGCCGGGCCAGAGCCTGCTGATCCGTGGCGGAACCTCCACCGTCGGCCTGTCCGCCGCCGCGCTGGCCAAGGACCTGGGCGCCACCGTGCTGTCCACCACCCGCCGCGCCGAGCGCGCCCAGGTGTTGCGCGACCACGGCGTGGACCACCCGATCGTCGACGACGGGAAGATCGCCGACCGCGTACGGGAGCTGTATCCCGGTGGGGTGGATGCCGCACTGGAACTGGTCGGCGGGCCGGCCCTGCCCGACACCCTGCGCGCGGTCCGCCCCGGCGGCACCGGCTGCTTCACCGGCTCGCTCTCCGACCAGTGGATCATCCCCGACTTCAACGCGTTCGCCGTCATCCCCATCGGCGTACGCCTCACCGTCTACGGCGGCGGTGCCAAGGACCTGCCGCCCGCCGCCTTCGACCACCAACTGCGGTCCATCACCGAAGGCCGTCTCAAGCCCGCCATCGCGAAGGTCTATCACGGCCTCGGCCAGATCCCCCAGGCCCACACCGACCTGGCGACCGGCGGCACCCCGGGCAAACACGTCGTCGTCCTCGACTGACACGCGCCTATGGCCGGCTCCAACGCCGGAGTGGCGTCGACGATCCACCTGCCGAAGGGGTGCCGGGCGCTCGACACGGCCCGGCGCCCCTTCGGCGTCAGGCGCGCTCGGTCACGCGCCCGGACGGGTCCGGCAGTGCCGTCGTCCCCGCGCCTTCCCGTGGCGCTTCCCCGTCGCCCGCGTCCGGATCCTCCCCCGGTTCCCGCAGCCGGCGCGGACCGCAGAGCGCGTACGTGAGGCCGAAGCCGAGGGCCACCACCGCCGCCCCGCCCACCGCGTCGAGCACCCAGTGGTTGCCGGTCGCGATGATCGCCGAGACCGTGAACAGCGGGTGCAGCAGCCCCAGCGCCTTCATCCAGGCCTTCGGGGCGAGCATCACGATCACCACCCCGCACCACAGGGACCAGCCGAAGTGCAGCGAGGGCATCGCCGCGTACTGGTTGGTCACCCCGGTCAGCGTGCCGTAGTCGGGCTTGGCGAAGTCCTGGACGCCGTGCACCGTGTCGATGAAGCCCAGTCCCGGCATCAGCCGCGGCGGGGCCAGCGGGTAGAGCCAGAAGCCGACCAGGGCGAGCAGCGTGGCGAAGCCGATGGAGCTGCGGACCCAGCGGTAGTCCGCGGGGCGGCGTACGTACAGCACACCGAGGATGGCGAGCGGGACGATGAAGTGGAAGGTCGAGTAGTAGTAGTCGAAGAAGTCCCGCAGCCAGCCGATCTCGACGACCGCGTGGTTGGCCCAGTGCTCGATGTCGATGTGCAGCCACTGTTCGGCCGAGTGGATCTGCCGGCCGTGGTGTTCCGCCGTGGCGCGCCCGGCGGTCGCGGCCAGCCTGACCTGTTGGTACGCGGAGTAGACGACCCTGATCAGCAGGAGTTCCAGCAGCAGGTTGGGCCGGCTGAGCACCCGCCGCCAGAACGGCAGCAGCGGCACCCTGCTCCAGCGCGCGGCGACCGGGGCAGCGTGGTCGGTGGGGACCGGCCGCTGCCAGTACGGCGAGGTGCGCGGCAGGAACGGGGCGGCGCACGCGGCCCCGAGCGCGGCGATCAGCAGCACGTTGTCGCGGACCGGGAACATCGCCTCGATGTTCGGCAGCAGCATTTTGCCCGGCAGCGTGACGACGAGGATCACGACGGCCGGCCACACCAGCCGGTCGGAGGCCCGCTTGCCGACCCGGCCGACCACCGCGAGCAGCACCCACAGCAGCTGGTGCTGCCAGGCGGTGGGCGCCACGGCGACGCAGACGCAGCCGGTCACGGCGACGGCGAGCAGCAACTGGCCGTCGCGCGCGTAGCGTGCCGCGCGGCGCAGCCCCAGGAAGCAGACGGCCGCGGCCAGCACCACGAAGAGGGCGATCTCCAGCGGCCCCTCCAGGCCCAGGCGCAGCAGCGCCCCGTGCAGCGACTGGTTGGCGAGGCTGTCGGCCTGGTCGCCGAGCCCGGCGCCCGCCACATGGTGCACCCAGTACGTCCACGAGTCGTGCGGCATCGCGGCCCAGGCCAGCGCCGTGCAGGCGGCGAAGGCCGCGCCACCGGTCAGCGCGGCTGTGCGTCTGCCGGTCAGCCGGAGCAGGACGGCGAAGAGCAGCACGGTCGGCTGGAGCGCGGCCGCGATCCCGACGAGGATGCCCGAGGCCCGTTCGCCGCGGACCGCGAAGCAGCCGATGAGGACCAGGAGGACCGGCAGGATGCTGGTCTGCCCCAGGTGGAGGGCGTTGCGCACCGGCAGCGAGAGCATCAGCAGGCTGATGGCGACGGGGGCGGCGAGCAGGGCCGTGCGGCGGCTCACGGGGGCGGGCAGGGCGCGCGCCGCGATGACGCCGAGCGCGGCGACGAGCAGCAGCGAGCCGAAGGTCCAGGCGACGCCGAGGCTCTGTTCGGCCGTACGGGTCAGTGGCTTGAGCACCAGACCGGCGAAGGGCGTGCCGGTGAACCGGTCGGTGTCGTACAGCGACCCCGTCACATGAAGCACACCGTTCTCACCGATCCAGGTCTCCAGATCGGTGAGCCGTTCGCCGGGCGGCTGCCGCAGCACCACCGCCATCTGCCGCACGGCCAGAGCGGCCACAACCAGCCAGAGCACGGCACGGGCTGCCCCGGTCCTCGCTCCTGTCACCGCGTCTGTGCGCACACTGTGCTCCGCGTTCGCCACGTTGCGCCGACCCTCCCAGCGTCTGTGGCCGATTCTCCGCCCGGCCTGTTGTGAAACCTTCGCATTGCGCTATGAGGTAGACACAATCACCCCCTCTTCACCTGACTGTCACCCCGCTTTTGTCCGAAAGACTGCCGGCCGAGCGGGGTGGACAGGCCGTGACGGCCGGAACCGGTGGGGCCGCCGCCGCGTCTGAGCCCCTGATCGGTGACCACGGGGAGGAACACGGACATGCGGTGCGCGGGGAGCTTTCGAGAGGTGCGGCACCGGCCGCGGGGATGGGTGCTCCGCGCGTTGTCCCTGGTCATGATGGTGTGCTCGCTGCAACTGGGCTCGTTGATCGCGCCGGCGTACGCGTGCGGTTGCGGAGCGATGGTCGTGGACCGCGACAGCCGGGTGTCGGTCGACCGGGAGATGTCCGTCGTCAGCTGGGACGGCGGCACCGAGCAGATCGTGATGCGGCTCACCGTCCGGGGGAACGCCCCCGCGGCCGCCTGGATCATGCCCGTGCCGCACCGTGCCACGGTCGAGCTCGGGGACGCCTCGCTCTTCTCCGAGCTCGAAACCCTCACCGCGCCGGTGAGCAAGACGGATCACTATTTCTGGCCACGTGCGAAGGACTGGCCGTTCGGCGGTTCGAGCGGCAGGACCGGGGACGGCGCCGCCGCCCCCGCGGCCGCCGCACCGGTCGAGGTGGTGGGCCGGGAACGGCTCGGGCCGTTCGACGTGGCGCGGCTCGCCGCGACCGACCCCGCCGCCCTGGAGGGCTGGCTGAAGGAGAACGGCTTCGAGCTGCCGGACCGCCTCGCGACGGCCCTGCGCCCCTACGTCGAGCAGAAGTGGGAGTACGTGGCCGTGCGGCTGGCTCCCCGGGATGCCGGGGGTCCGCTGAGCGGCACGCTCGACCCGCTGCGGCTGCGGTTCGCCAGCGACCGTCCCGTCTACCCGATGCGTCTGTCCCGGCTCGCCGCGACGCCGCAGTCCCTGGGTCTGTACGTGCTCGCGGCGCACCGCATGGAGCCGCGCGGGGCGATCGGCGGCCGGCCGCCCGAGGTCACCTACGCGGGGCGGGTCGACGCCCGGCGGGAGCAGCACGCGTATCCGGCGCTGGTGGCGCTGACGGGCGGCGAGCCGGTCTTCGTCACGGCGATCGACCAGTCGTTCCCCCGGCCGGAACTGATCGACGGCGACCATGAGCTGCGGGCGGCCGCCGCGGACACCCCGTACCGGACCACCTACCACCGGGACGAACTGCTGACGGTGGGCGGCGTGCCGGCCTGGGTGCTGGCGTCGCTCGGCGGAGCGGCCGTGGTGGTCGCGGCCCTGCTGCTGGTCCTGCGGGCCCGGGGGCGGCGTCCGGTGACCCCGCCCCCGCCGGTCTTCGCGCCGCCGCCGCTGAGGTGAGGGCGGGTCTCCACGCGCCTCCACGCGCCGGTCTTCGCGCCGCCACTGAGGTGAGGGCCGGATCTCCCCGCGCCGGTCGGCCGCACATGCGTACGCCGGGTGACACGCGGTACGGCGCTCCTGATGACGTCCGGGTCCGCCGTAAGGCGGCACCCTTGCCGCTCCCCCGTTCGGGCGCACGCCAGAATGACCCGATGACATGGACGATGGCCCCCGAACGCTTCGACTCCGCTGATGCCGCGCTGCTGCGCCGGGACTACTACGACGAGGTCGCCAGCCGGTACTGGAAGCGGCCCGCGACGGCGGAGGAGATCGACGAGGGGCTCACCGACGACGGCGCCGAGCGGCTCGCCCCGCCGACCGGCGCGTTCGTCGTCGGCCGCTTCGAGGGCGTGGCGGCGGCCTGCGCGGGTTTCCTCGTGGTGGAGGCGGGCGTGGCGGAGCTGACCCGGGTCTTCGTCCGCCCCCGGGCGCGCGGTACCGGCGGCGGCGGGCTGCTGCTCGCGACCGTCGAGAGCCTGGCACGGGCCCTCGGCGTGCGGCAGATCCGGCTCGACACCCGCAACGACCTCGTCGAGGCGCGCGGTCTCTACGCCAAGCACGGCTACCGCGAGGTCCCGGCCTTCCACCACGGCCCGTACGCGGAGCACTGGTTCGCCAAGGAGCTGTGACGGCCTCTCCCGGCACCCGGCGCGACCTCAGACGGGCGGGTGGTGCGGGTGGCCGGCCGCGTGGTCCCGCCTGGGCCCCGGGCTGTGGGGGCGCTCCTTGCTCGACCCGCTCGTCTCCGCCGTCAGCTGCGACACCAGCGCGACCAGGTCGGTCGGCCGCTCCGGGCCCCACCAGTCGCCCAGCAGCTCGGCCAGGGACTCCTCCCGGGCGTGGGCGAGCTTCACCACGGCCTCGGCGCCCGGTTCGGTGAGCACCAGCTGCACGCCCAGCCGGCGGGCCAGGCCGCGCTCCTCCAGCTGCCGGGCGGCGTCGCTGACGACCCGCAGCGGCACGGGGGCGACCTCGGCGAGCCGGGCGGGTTCGACGGTGCCGTGCCGTTTGATGCGCAGCAGCATCCAGCTGGCGGCCGGCAACAGGTCGTAGCCGGCCCGCTCGGTGATCCGCACGTAGACCTCGCGGCGGCCCTCCCTGGTGGCGAGGATCGACAGGGCGCGCGCGCACTCGTCGTACGAGGACCGCTCGACCGGGTTCGACGCGAGGGTCTCGGTGGGATCGGGGGCGGTCACCGAACCGCGCAGCGTGTCCTCCTTGAGCAGCCAGGCGAAGAGGAAGGCGACCAGGACGACGGGGGCGGCGTAGAGGAACACGTCGGTGATCGACGTCGAGTACGCGTTGAGCACGGGCTGCCGGAGCGCCGGCGGCAGCTGACCGATCGCGCGCGGGTCGGCGGCCAGCCCCTTGGCACTGACGCCGGGCGGCAGCGGCCGGTCGGCGAGCGCGGCACCGAGCTTGTCGGTGAGCCGGTTGGTGAAGATGGTGCCGAAGATCGCGACGCCGAACGAGGCTCCGATGGAGCGGAAGAAGGTCGCGCCGGAGGTGGCGACGCCGAGGTCCTGGTACGAGACGGCGTTCTGCACCACCAGGACCAGGACCTGCATCACGAGGCCGAGTCCCGCGCCGAAGACGAAGAAGTAGACGCTCATCTCCCAGGTGCCGCTGGACTCCGTCAGCCGGTGCAGGAGCAGCAGGCCGATCGCGGTGATGCCGGTGCCCAGGATGGGGAAGACCTTCCAGCGGCCCGTACGGCTGACGATCTGGCCGGACACGGTCGAGGTGATGAGCAGACCGAACACCATGGGGAGCATGTGGACGCCGGACATCGTCGGCGTGATGCCGTGCACCACCTGGAGGAACGTCGGCAGGTAGGTCATCGCGCCGAACATCGCGAAGCCGACGACGAAGCTGATCACCGCGACGAGGCTGAAGGTCCTGATCCGGAACAGTTTCAGCGGCAGGACGGGTTCGGCGGCGCGCCGCTCCACGTACACGAAGGCGATCAGCAGCACGACGCTCAGCACGGCGAGACCGATGATCTTCGCCGATCCCCAGGCCCAGGTGGTGCCGCCGAGCGAGGCGACGAGGACGAGGCAGGTGGCGACCGAGGCGATGAGGAAGGTGCCGAGGTAGTCGATGGTGTGCTTCGTGCGGCGGACCGGGATGTGCAGCACGGCGGCGATGACGACGAGGGCGACGACCCCGATGGGAAGGTTGATGTAGAACACCCAGCGCCAGCTGAGGTGCTGGGTGAAGAAGCCGCCGAGGAGCGGTCCGAGGACGCTCGTCGCACCGAACACCGCGCCGAACAGGCCCTGGTACTTGCCGCGTTCGCGCGGGGGGACGATGTCGCCCACGATCGCCATCGACAGCACCATCAGTCCGCCACCGCCGAGCCCCTGGAGGGCGCGGAAGCCGATCAGCTGCGGCATGTTCTGGGCGACGCCGCACAGGGCCGAGCCGATCAGGAAGATGACGATGGCCGTCTGGAAGAGTTTTTTGCGCCCGTACTGGTCACCGAGCTTGCCCCAGAGCGGGGTCGCGGCGGTCGACGCCAGCAGATAGGCCGTGACCACCCACGACAGGTGTTCCAGCCCGCCGAGGTCGCTGACGATCGTCGGCAGCGCGGTGGAGACGATGGTCTGGTCGAGTGCGGCGAGGAGCATGCCGAGGAGCAGTGCGCCGATCGCCACCAGGACCGACCGCGTGGAACGGTCGGCGCCGGGGGCCGGGGCCGGGGGGCTCATCTGCTGGGCCATAAACCATCTCCTCGGATCCGCTACCCCCCTATCCTGTCCGTTCCGCCCCGTTATGGCCTGCCGAGGAACTCCGTGATTGGGCTTCCCGGCGGCGGGCTGCATAATCGCAGGCAGTTCAAGGGGAGGGGACCCACAATGACCGGACATATATGCCCGGAGTGCGGTACGGACACCAGACCGGGCACCGGCCCGGGCTGCGCCTGCGCGGCCCGCGCGGCGCACGACGGCGCGGGAGCGCCGCAGGACACCGGGCAGGACGGCTACGGCGCGACCGGACAGCAGCGGGCCGCCGACGGGTCCGCCCACGCGCAGCAGGCCGTCGACGACACCGCCCGCGCACAGCAGGCCCTCGCCGGGCAGCACCCGCTCAGCGACGAGGAGAGGGCCGCCGAGCAGCAGCGCGTCGCGGAGCAGCACCACGCCGGCCGGTCGGCGGAGATGGCGGCGGCGGAGGACTTCGACCCGCTGCGCATCCGGCCGTACGTGACGCTGGGCGGCGAGGACGCGGGGACGCCCGCCTCCGGCCCGTCGCAGGGGCACCTGCCGGGCGGACAGGCGGGGGACGCCGCCACGACGATGCCGCTGTTCCTGGATCCGGCCGGGCCGGCCCCCCTGCCGGACGCGACGCACCCGGGCCACGCGGCGGACCCCTCGGGCGCCGCGCTCCTCACGACCGGCCCGGACCCCGTGCAGCCCCGACGCCGACGGCCCTTCGCGGCGCTCGTCGCGGGGGCGGCCGTGGTCACGGTGGTCGGCACGGCGGCCTTCGTCGGCGGGCTGTTCAACGGGGACAGGAGCCAGGAGGCCGACCTGGACCAGGCGCTGCCCTCCACGGTGGCCAGCCTCCCCGACGAGGAGAGCGCCGAGCCGTCGGCCTCCGCCTCGGCGTCCGTCTCCCCGTCACCCTCCCGCTCGGCCTCCGGCTCGCCGTCCGCCTCGGCCTCGGCGTCCGCGTCCGCCTCCGCTTCGGCGTCCTCGTCCTCCTCGGCGTCCGGTTCCGCGTCGGCTTCCCCGTCGGGGTCGGCCGCCGCGTCGTCCCCGGCGGCCCCGGAGAGCAGCGACCCCGCCGAGGTGGCGCCGCCCGCCGAGTCGCCGAGCGCTCCGACGCTGCGGCGCGGCGACCACGGACCGGAGGTGGCGGAACTGCAGCGGCGACTCCAGGAGGCCTGGGTGCTGAACGGCCCCGTCGACGACGACTACACGGCCCGGATCGAGAACGCCGTGCACACCTTCCAGATCTGGAGGAACGTCCAGGGCGACCCGGATGGCGTCTACGGGCCGAACACCCGGCGCGCACTGGAGGCGTCCACCACAGGGCAGGGGCGCCGCTGACCGCACCGCGACCCCGCCCCGGGGCCGGGATTCGCTTTCCCGGCCTCGTTTTTGTATCGTGGAGAAACAAAGTGGCCTCCGCGCGCACACCCTGACCGGCGAGCGGGGGCCACTTGTTCTCTTTCCCGCGCCGCTCATCTCCTCGGCGGCGTTCGCTTCCCCCCGCTCTGGAGCCCGCCCATGCCGGCCACCGTCCTCACCGCCCGCGCCCTCCTCCTCGACATGGACGGCACCCTGGTGAACTCCGACGCCGTCGTGGAGCGCTGCTGGCGGCGCTGGGCGCTGCGGCAGGGCCTGGACCCGGAAGCGGCGCTCAAGGTGGTCCACGGACGGCAGGGGTACGCCACCATGGCGGTGCTCCTCCCGGACCGCCCGATGGAGCAGAACTACGCGGACAACCGGGTGATGCTCGCCGAGGAGACCGCCGACACCGACGGCGTCGTCCCGATCGGCGGCGCCCCCGCCTTCATGGACGCGATCGCGCCGCTCCCGCACGCCCTGGTCACCTCGGCCGACCTGGCGCTGGCCCGGGCCCGGATGACCGCGGCCGGGCTGCGGATGCCGGAGCTCCGCGTCACCGCCGAGAGCGTCGGAGCCAGCAAGCCAGACCCGGAGGGCTTCCTCAAGGGCGCGGCCGGACTCGGCTTCGCGCCGGCGGACTGCGTCGTCTTCGAGGACTCCGAGGCGGGCATCGCGGCCGGCCGGGCGGCGGGCATGCGCGTCGTGGGCGTCGGCCCGCGCGCGGCGGCGCTCTCCCCCGACGCCCACGTCGACGACCTCACGCAGATCCGGGTGGAGGCGGCGGCGGACGGCACGGTCGTCCTGCACATCAGCGGGCGCTGACAGCCCGCCCCCACAGACCGCCCCGACAGACCGCTCCGGCAGACCGCCCGCACGGGCGGCCTCGCGCGACGCGGCAGGCCGCCCCGCACGGCCCCTCCCTCAGTGCCCGGTCTCCCCTGCCGCCCCCGCCCCGTCCGTCCGCACGCTGTCGGCGCACGGGGGTCCGCCCCGCACGGCCCGCACGGCCTCTCAGCGACCGGTCTTCGTCCCCTCCGCCCCGTCGCGGTGCAGCCGCCCCCGCGCCACCAGCTCCAGCACGGTCGCGACGGCCGCGGCCTGTACGGCCATCAGGGCCACCAGCACGAACAGCTGTACGGCGCCCGCCTGCACCGGTGAGGCGCCGCCCAGCAGCATGCCCACGAACGCCCCGGGCAGCGTGACGAGCCCCACCGTGCGCGTCTGGTCGAGCCCCGGCAGCAGCGCGTCCGACGCCGCGGGCCGGGCGATCTCCAGTCGGGCGTCCCGGTCCAGGAACCCGAGGGCCATCGCCGCCTCGACCTCCCCGCGCCGCGCGGTCAGTTCGTCGAGCGCCCGCCGGCCCCCGAGCACGGTCGCGGTCAGCGCGCCCCCGATGAGGATGCCCGTCACCGGGATCAGCGCGATGCCCCGGACCGGCACGAGGCCGGTGAGCAGCAGCACGACGACCACCGGCGCGACCCCCGCCCCGATCGGCACGGCCACCCACCGCCACGTGCGGTTTCCCGTGACCCGGCGGCCCGCGGTCCACACGGCCACGGCGTACATCAGCACGATGAACGCGAACGTCGGCGCCAGGGCGTGGACCACCCAGCCGATGAGCGAGGAGACCACGGCGAGCTGAGCCGCGGCCCGCAGCCCGGCCACGACGATCTCGCGCGACCGGCCGAGGGACGCGAACGAGGCGACGGCCGCGGCCGCCGCGAGCAGCAGCGCCAGCACGACGCCGAGCGTGAGGGTGACCGGAAGCAGCACGCCGCCACCATAGGACCGCCCGCACCCGGCGCCCCGTCACGAACCGGAATCCTGGCGCCGGGGCGGAGCCCGTCCCGGCCCACGCCCACCCCCCGGAACTGCCGCCCCCTCAGTTCCGTACGCCCGCGCACGCACTCCGGCACGCCCCCGTGATCCGAACCCCTTCGTCAGAACCCTTGATGTGACGTGCGCATGTCGCCACGCTGTTACCTGGCGCCCACCCCACGGAAACCCGGCGCCGCCACGATGGCCGAGCCGTCCGAACGGCCCGCCCAACAGCCCCCCACACGCAGGGAGTTCGCATGTCAGGTATCTACGCGCGTCGCATAGCCGTCCTCGCCGCGTCCGCCACCCTCGCCGCCACCACCGGACTGCTCACGGCTCCCAGCGCCCAGGCGGCCATGCCCACCCCGGTCTCGGCGTCCACCGCCCGTACGTATCTGAACGAGCTGACCGTGAAGGCGGAAGGCTCGTCCACCGGCTACAGCAGGGACAAGTTCCCGCACTGGATCACCCAGTCGGGCGCCTGCAACACCCGGGAGGTCGTCCTCGAGCGCGACGGCACGAACGTCGCGCAGGACTCCAGCTGTGCGGCCACCAGCGGCAGTTGGTACTCGCAGTACGACGGGGCGACCTGGACCGCCGCATCCGATCTGGACATCGACCACATGGTCCCGCTCGCCGAGGCCTGGCGTTCGGGCGCCTCCAGCTGGACCACGGCCCAACGCCAGTCCTACGCCAACGACCTGACGCGACCCCAGCTCATCGCGGTCACGGACAACGTCAACCAGGCCAAGGGCGACCAGGACCCCGCCACCTGGCTCCCCTCGCGCACCGCCTACAAGTGCACGTACGTCCGTGCCTGGGTGCACGTGAAGCACTACTACGGCCTGAGCGTCGACTCCGCGGAGAAGAGCGCCCTGCAGTCCGTGCTCAACGGCTGCTGAACACCCGGCGAGGCGCCGGGGGCCGGCTGACCGGCCCGGCCCCCGGCGGACGACACCTCGCCGCGCCCGTCCGCCCCCGGAAACGCCCCGCACTCCCCCGTCGTTCCGTACGGTACGAAGCCGCCGTACGGTACGAAGCCGCCGTACGCATCGCCGTACGGCACCGTCCCGTACGGAACGACGCGAGGAGCACCACATGGCCGGGCTGCGCCTGGGACCACTGCTGCGGTACGTCGACTGGGAGACCGCCTCCACGGCGACCGTCTGGATCGAGGCGGACCGGCCGTGCACGGCCGAAGTCCGGTGCGCGGACGGGGCGTCCGGCTCGTCCCGCACCTTCGCGGTCGCCGGTCACCACTACGCCCTGGTGGTGGTGACCGGCCTGACGCCCGGCTCCACCACCCCCTACGAGGTACTGCTCGACGACCGCACGGTGTGGCCACCCGAGCAGTACCCGTTCCCCCCGAGCACGATCTCCACCCCGCCGATACCCGACGCCGCGGACAGCGGCGAGGGGACCGGGCCGGGGACGGTCCGGGTCGCGTTCGGCTCCTGCCGCTGGGCGGCTCCGCCCGCCGACGGCCACCTCCCGGGCCGGAGCGATCCCGTCGGCCCGGACGCCCTGGACACCCTCGCCGCCCGCCTCGCCGCCGACCCCGACGCCGTACGCCCCGACGTGCTGCTGCTCCTGGGCGACCAGATCTACGCGGACGAGACCTCGGAGGCGACCCGCCGCAGGCTGGCGGCCCGGCGCGACCTGGACGAGCCGCCGGGGGCGGAGGTGGCGGACTACGACGAATACACCTGCCTCTACGACGAGTCCTGGCGCGACCCCGAGGTGCGCTGGCTCCTCTCGACGGTCCCCAGCTGCATGATCTTCGATGACCACGACGTCATCGACGACTGGAACACCAGCGCCGCCTGGCTGGCCGGCATCCGTGCCACGTCCTGGTGGAACGAGCGGATCGTCAGCGGCCTGATGTCGTACTGGGTGTACCAGCACCTCGGCAACCTCTCCCCCGCCGAACTCGCCGCGGACCCGCTTCACACCGCTGTCCACGCCACCCCGGACGCCACGGAGGCGGTGCGCCACTTCGCCGCGGGGGCCGCCGCCGACCCCACCCGCACCAGCTGGAGCTACCGACGCATTTTCGGCCGAGTGCGGGTGCTCATGGTGGACAGCCGTGCGGCCCGGGTGCTCGACGAACAGCAGCGGTCGATGCTCCATCCGCGGGAGGAGGAATGGCTGCGCGACGCCGCGCTGGACGCCCCCGGTTCCTGCGACCACCTCCTGATCGGCACCTCGCTGCCCTGGCTGCTGCCGCCCCTGGTCCATGACGCGGAGCAGTGGAGCGCCGCACTGTGCCGGGGCGAGCGGGGCGGGCCGGACGGCCGCTGGGCGCGGGTCGGCGAAGCCCTGCGACAGCGCTCCGACCTGGAGCATTGGGCGGCTTTCCCCAAGTCATTCGAGCGGCTGACGGAGCTGATCCGGGAGGTGGCCGAGGGGCCCGAGGCTCCGGCGACGGTATGCGTGCTGTCGGGCGATGTGCACCATGCGTACATCGCGGAGCCTCTCGCGTCCGCCTCCGCCCCCGGCGGCACACCGGCCGCCCGCGTCCTGCAGCTGACCTGCTCTCCCGTGCACAACTCCATTCCCGCGCCGCTCAGGGCCGGGTTCCGTTTCGCCTGGAGCCGGGCGGGACGCCTGCTGGGCCGGCTGCTGGCGCGGCACGGGCGCATCGGACCCCCGTCGACGCGGTGGGAGCGGACGGACGGGCCGTGGTTCGGCAATCAGCTGATGACACTCACCTTGAGTGGCCGGAAAGCCGCACTGTCATTGGTTCAGGCCAGAGCGAGGAAGAGCGGGACCGTGTTGGAGCTGGCTTTCGACCGACAGCTGACCGATGACACCCCGCCGAGTTTCAGCCAGTCGACAAAACGTTGAACTTGCAAGTATTGGTGAGGTCTACCTAATCTTTGGCGCTCAGTCGGTTCACGTCCCCACCAGACCGAAGGAGCTCTCCCCACATGTCCACACGCCTGAATCAGGCACAGCCCTATGCCCTCGCGCTCTTCCGCATCGTCGTAGGCCTGCTCTTCGCGTGCCACGGCGCCGCCTCGCTCTTCGGCGTCCTCGGCGGCGCCATGGGCGGCGGCTCCATACCCGCCGGCACCTGGCCCGGCTGGTACGCGGCGGTCATCCAGCTCATCGGCGGCTCCCTCGTGGTGCTGGGCCTCGGCACCCGCTTCGCCGCTCTCGTCGCGTCCGGCTCCATGGCGTACGCGTACTTCAAGGTTCACCAGCCCGAGGCCCTCTTCCCGCTGGAGAACGGCGGCGAACCCTCGGCCGTGTACTGCTGGGCCTTCCTGCTGCTCGTCTTCACCGGCCCAGGCGCCCTGGCCCTGGACCGGCTGTTCACCACCCGCACCACCGCCAAGGGCGACCAGGACCGCGCACCGGAGCCCAGCTCCCCGGTCGCTGCCTGACCCGCTCCCCACCCCGCCGCAACGGCCCGCACCGACCGGGCCCGCCGCGAGACCTCGTGCCCGCCGGGAACCGCTCCCCGGCGGGCACGAGGTGCGGACGCCGCCGCAGACACGGTCACGGCAGGACGGGCACGCGGGCTCCCGGCCCGACCCAGGCCGGGCGGGCACGCGGGTCGCCGCCCGAGCAGGACGGGTACGGGTCGCCGACCCAGGCCGTACGGGCACGCGGGCTGCCGACCCAGTCCGTCGTACGCGTACGGGCACGCGGTCGCCGCCCGGGCGGGACGGGGCGCACGGTGCGCCTGTGACGCACGTGAGATGCCCAACATCGCGCGCATATTCGGATCACCGGGTGAACGGCAGGCGTACGCTGTACAGCTGGCCCTGCCGCTCCTGCCGCTCCCCTGCGACGTCGCGGCGTTGTTACGGATCGGGGAGTAGAAGGTGCTCGAGAGTGTGGCTGCGCTGACCGGCAGCCCATGGATCTACGCCGTGGTCGCCCTCTCCGTGCTGCTGGACGTCTTCCTCCCCGTGCTGCCGAGCGGGGTCCTCGTGATCACGGCCGCCACGGCCGCCGCCGCGGGCACCACTTCCGTGGCCGCTGACGCCGCGGGCGCTGCCCGACACGTGACCGAGGTCCCCTCGGTCCTGGCCCTGATCCTCTGCGCGGCCACCGCCTCGGTCCTCGGCGACCTCGTCGCGTACCGGCTGGCCTGGCGCGGCGGCGAGCGTCTGGACCGCGCCATCGCCCGCTCGCGCCGCCTCACCTCGGCGCAGGAACGTCTCGGCGCCGCGCTGAGCCGCGGGGGCGGGGTCCTCGTCGTCATCGCACGCTTCGCCCCGGCCGGCCGCTCGGTCGTCTCGCTGGGCGCGGGCGCCTCGCACCGCAAGGTGAAGGAGTTCCTGCCGTGGTCCGCTGTGGCGGGCGTGGCCTGGGCGGGCTACAGCGTGGGCCTCGGCTACTTCGGCGCCCACTGGCTGGGCGCGAGCTGGCTGGGTACGGCCCTGTCGGTCCTGGCCCTGTTCGTCGCGGGGGCGTTCGCCGCTCTCCTGATGAAGCGCCCGGCGGCGGCCGCCGCGGCCGCGGCTCCGGTCCCGGTCCCTACGGCGTCCTGACACCACCCCGCACTTCCAGGCCGTCCAGCAGCCGGGTCGTCGCTTCGGCGATCTCGTCGACGGCCCGGTCGAAGACTTCTCTGTTGTGCGCGGCCGGGGCACGGAAGCCGGATACCTTGCGGACGAACTGCAGGGCGGCAGCGCGGACGTCCTCCTCGGTGGCCTCTTCGGGGAGGGCCGGCGGGCGAAGGGTCTTGATGCTTCGGCACATGCCTCCAGTGTGGACCGCGCCACTGACAACGTCCCGCTTCCGGCCGCGCCACCCCTGGCCGGTCCCTCCGACCCGCCGGACGGCGCCCGTCAGATGACCGCCTTGGAGCGGTCCGTGCACAGGGCCCAGATGACGAAGGTGTCGATGGCGAGGGAGACGACGGCCCAGACCGGCTGGTAGGGCAGCCACATGAAGTTGGCGATCATGTTGAGCGCCGCGAGCCCGACACCGACCCCGCGCGCCCAGACTGCGCCCTTGAGGATGCCCCAGCCGACGACGGCGAGGATGATGCCGAGGACGAGGTGGATCCATCCCCACGCGGTCACGTTGAACTTGAAGGCATAGTCGTCGATCCGCGCGTAGACGTCGTTCGACGCGATTCCGGCGATGCCCTTGATCGCCCCCAGCACCCCGTCGACCATCAGCAGGACGCCGGCGAACATGATCCCGCCGGCCGCCCAGGGGTTGATGCCCCCGGGGTGCGACGGAGGCGGGGAAGAGCTGCCCGGTGTGGGCGCGGTCTGTGCCATCAGTACCTCCTGGGCCGGTGGAACTGCACGTCAGACCGACCTTGCTCGGCGCGTCCGGGCGCGGCTACCCGACGCGGCCGAACGGGTGAGGGGTCGAGCCTGGGGGGCGGGCGAAGGGCGCGAGCAAGGGGACGGTGCGCGAGAGGGCGCACGCGCATACGCATACGCGTACGCGTCCCGGGCCCCGCACCGTTCCGCCAGGCCGTAGCACCGCATATCGTTCCGGCGGGGTGACACGGTCGCACGGGCCCGTGGCCGGTGGGGTGGGGAGCGGAATGACGCGGGGCGGGGTACGCGGACGCGCGTGGCGGCGTACGCGCACGGTGGGTCGTGGCGTGCGCACATGCGTCGTCGAGTTCGTCGTCGAGACGGTGGGGGAACTCGTCCTGACGGCGGCGGCATGCCTGCTCCTGGCGGGCCTGCTCGTGCTGTCCGTCTGGGGGTGGCAGCGGAGCCCGCTGATCACCGGTGGCCTGGCCGGGCTCCTCGCCGTCTTCCTCTGCTACGGCGCTCGGGAACTGCGCCGCCCGGCCGGGACCCCGCGCAAGAGCCGCCTGGCAGCAGCGGCCGCCTGTACGACGGCTGCCGCGGTGGTGTTCGCGCTCTACGCGTCGTCGTGCTCCTGCGGATGAGGCGGGGACGAGGGGGACCAGGCCGTCGGGGCAGAAACCGTACGGGCCCGGCCGGGGCGAAAACCCCCTCGTCCTTCGATGGCCCCGGCGCTACCCTTCGACCACCACCACGTGATCCCTGAGGCAGGAGTGGAGATGCCCGGTCGCCCGAGCGCGCGCTGACGTCGTAGGTCGTGATCGACCCGTCATCGCGTGCTGCCTCCGTTCTGCGGCACAGCGAGCCTTACTCGCCCGAACCGCCGGTGCGCTTTCCCGCGCCCCGGCCGGCGAGCGTTGTCCTCCGCAGCCCAAGGGGCCTCCGTGCAACCGATGCCACCCTCCCGAACCTCCCCCACGCCCGCCGCAAACCCTCTCGCCTCCTGTCCTGAAGACCGGCACGTACGGGGTTCGCGATGACGGCGGCCGACAGCAACCGGTCGGAGCACACGATCACGGCGGCCGACAGCAACGGGTCGGAGCGCGCGATCACGGCGGCCGACAGCAACCGGTCGGGGCGCGCGGGGAAGGCGTCCGACAGCAACCGGTCCGGGGCGCCGCCGAGTCTGTGGCGGGACGCCGACTTCCGCAGACTGTGGGCGGGCCAGACCGCGTCCCAGTTCGGGGCGCAGGCCACGCAGGTGGTCCTGCCACTCGTCGCCGTGATGTCGCTCGACGCCGGTTCCGGTCAGCTCGGCACCCTGCGCGCGGTGGAGCAGGCACCGATCCTGCTGCTCTCGCTCTTCGCCGGCGCGTGGGTGGATCGTCGGCGTGCCCGTACGGTGATGGTGCTGGCGGACTGCGGACGCGCACTCGCCCTGGCGGTGCTCCCCGCCGCCTTCCTGCTCGGCGCCCTCGGGCTGCCCGTGCTGCTCGTGGTCGCGCTGCTCGTCGGGGTGCTGAGCGTGTTCTTCGACGTGGCGTACCAGGCGTCGCTCGTACGACTGGTGGACCGCGACCGGCTGCCGCAGGGCAACAGTGCGCTGGAGGGCAGCAGATCAGCGGCGCAGTTCGGAGGCCCGGCCCTCGGTGGCGCGCTGGTGTCGCTGTTCTCCGGCCCGGTCGCCGTCGTCACCGGCGCGTTCTTCTTCGCGCTGTCGTCCGTGTCGATCTGGCGGATCCGCAGGCGGGAGCCGGTCCTTGCGCCCGCCGACGGCCCGGTTCGCGTCCTGCGGCAGATCCACGAGGGACTGCGGTTCGTGGCGGGCAACGCGGCCTTGCGGGCGGTGGGGGTGGCCTCGGCCCTCTTCCAGTTCTCGCTCGCCGCGCTGATGACCGTCTACCTGCTCTACCTCCCGCGCGAACTGCACCTGTCGGGTACGGGCGTCGGCCTGGCGCTCGCCGCGACCGGGCCGGGCGCGGTCGTGGGGTCCCTGCTGGCGGCCGGACTGCCGAGGAGGTTCGGGTACGGCAGGGTCCTGGTGTTCTCGGCGGTCGTCGCGGACGGCGTGATGCTCTGCGTACCGGCGCTGCACGGCCCGGCCGCGTCCACGCTCCCCGTACTCATCGGCGTCAACTTCCTCTTCGGCGCCTTCGGCCAGCTGGTCAACGTCACGATGATGGCCGTGCGGCAGGCCATCACGCCCGTGGCGATACAGGGCCGGGTCGTGGCGACGATCACCTTCGCCGGTCTGGGACTGACCCCGATCGGTTCCCTGCTGGGCGGCTTCCTGGCGGCCCACTGGGGACTGCGCACGACTCTGCTGGCGACCGCCGTCGCCCTCTCGCTGTCCCCGCTCTTCATGGCACTCTCCCCGCTGGCCCGCCTGGGCAGACACCTCCCGTACGACCAGCGACCGGCCCCACGCCCGTCGGCCGCGCCCGATGGGCGGTTGCAGACGTATGCCGACGAGTGACGTGTCGAGCGGGCACGGGCCATCGCGCGATCCAGGGTCCGTACAGCGAGCCGGTCCGCCTCGTGAGCCGTCCGCCCGAGATCCTCTCGATCTCGCGCGCGAGGGTCGGACTCGTGGCGGCCGCCTCCCCTGAACACGGGAGCGCCACTGCCGCGTCTGTTGACGGGGAGGGAAACGACGCGGCAACCGCCCCACCACACCCTCCAACGCACCGGGCGAGGGGGCCCGACGACATGCTGAGCGACATCGACACGAGCGAACACGCCGCGGCGCGGCCCGACTTCGTCAAGGAGGCGCTCGCCGCATGGCGCAGATGCCAGGCATCTCCCACCAGACTCCGCACGCGCGGCTGCGCGCTGATTGAGGCCGTCGTTCGGCTGCCCCGCAGGGCGCGGCAGGGCGGCTAAAGCGCCAACTGCCTTACGGATCCGGGGGCAGCGGAAGTCCGTAGGATGGCGGACAGGGCGGAGCCGTAGCGCAGAGGTCGTCGCGCGCGGTCTCCAAAACCGCGAGGACGCCGGTTCGAATCCGGCCGGCTCTGTCCCCCGCCCCACCACCTGCCGCCGACCCCCAATACTCAGCGCCGCTCAAGGGCGGCGGCCACCACGCACCATCCGGGCGCGACGAGAGGCCTACAACACTTCCTCCCGCACCAGGACCAGGCTGACCGACGCCTGCACGAGATTGCTGCCGCGCGCAGGATGCTCGTCGCTCGTCCCCGGCGGCCGGCCGCAGGCCTGCGCCACCCGGTAAGGTGGCGACCTTCGGCCGGCGGAAGCCGTACGGAGTCCTCGAAGGCCGGGCACCTCATGCATCTCGCCGACCATCCCGCACGCCGGCGCCTCAGCGCCGCCCTGGACGATCTCGCCGTCACCTTCCGCGGCATGACCGCGCAGCCCGACGAGAACAACTGCGAGTGCCATTGGGGCAGCGCGCAGGAGCTCTCCCTCCTGAAGACGCCCGACGTGGAGCTGGAGCCGGATCTCCTGCGCCGGACCTGGACGGCCATCGACTGGACGGATCACGGGGCCGTACTGCGCCGCATCCTGCCGCAGTTCGCCCCCGTCCTGGTCGCCGGTGGCGCGGACCCCCTGTTCGGTCTGGAAGAGGCCGGGTATTCGTTCGCCCGAGGCCGCTGGCAGCAGTGGCCCGACGACCAGGCCGCTTCGGTACGTGAGTTTCTGCATGCCTGGTGGGAGCACAGCCTCACCGATCCGGATGCGGTCGTCCCGGCGCACCAGGTCTTCGCGATGTGTGCCGAGGCGTCCGGATCGGTCGGCCCCTGGCTCGCCGCATGGGAGAAGCAGACAGGGCGTCTCAGCGACCGCCGCCTCGCCGAGGCGGCGGCGGAGTGGGAGTACGAGCTCCTGGGAGACAGCCTGCCGTGGAGCGTCGGCTGGTACGAGCACGACGAGGAGGCGATGCGCACCGACCTGGTCGCCTGGCTCCTCGGCCACGCCGCGGTGCGGCTCCACGAGTCGGGCGCACCGGCGGATCTGCAGCACCGGATACGGCTGCTCGGCCTCACCGGCGAGGCCCGCTGGACGGACCCGCACTGGCCCGGCCACCGCTACTGACGACCAGCGGACGCGGCAGCTCAAACGCTCGTAGGCGCACGAGCACAATGCGGCACGGTCGGTGGAGCGGCAGAGCACCGGGTTGCAACACGCCCACGGCGGCGGTGTCACCGCGGCCCCACATGCCACACCCATCGCAGTGATCGAGAGCCTCTGACCAGCACCACAGGTCGGGGGCTCTCTTGTTCTGGCCCGCCTGAGAACTATTGCTGTCTCCCACGATCCCCCGGGCGAACGGGTACGCGAGGGACACTGGAGTCGGTCAGCCGGAAAGAGCGCTGGACCAGGCCTGGTGGGGCGGAGGAAGCAACCTCCGGGCACGTCGTCGGGCCGCGTAACCTCCGATGCCGCCCAGGATCAACGCAACGCCGGCGCCCCCGCTGACGAGCAACACTGCCGGTATGCCGGAGTTCTCCCGTGTCCTTCCCCGCACCCCAGTGACCGCGAAGCTGCCCGACTGCTCACCGAGGTGATAACGCGAGTCGTTGGCATTCGCACGGTGGTCGCCCAACACGAACAACCGCCCGTCCGGGACCATCACGTCGTACGCTCTGGCCGTCACGTTCTCGTCGGCGTCCTTCACGTACGGCTCGTCGAGTGGCTTCCCGTTCACCGTGACCCGATTCCCCACGCCCACCACATGATCGCCGCCTATTCCAATGACCCGCCGTACTACCGGGGCGGCCATATAGCGCTCGGGGGGCGCGATGAGGACCACGTCACCTCGGCGTATCTCATTCGCGTCGACCTGCTCGATCAGCAGTCGCCCCCCAGGACGATATGTGGGCCTCATCGAGTCGCCCGAAACGGTGACCACCTGGTAATGCGTGACCGCATACACGGCAGCCCCGGCCAGGATGGCCAACCCGAGTGGCGCCAACAGCCAGGCCACATCGCGCAACCTGGCGGCCGTTCCTCGCTGCGGCATGTACAAACCCTCCCCTTGAACAGCCCGACGGCTGTACGGGCCGGCAAAGGCTATGCGGCCTCAGCACGTGCCCATCCTCAGCAGCCGTCGACGCTGACTACCCGCCAGGTCCCGCTCGTGCTGCCTGCATTACGCAGTTAGACACTCAACGGGAAGCAGCCTGACTCTCCGACCGTCCGCTTCATCCGAATCAGTGAGCGGCGACCCCTCCGCGAGGAGCGGACGGCGGGGGCTGATGGCCAAGACGTGGCAATTTTACCGGTCAGCGCTGGACGCCGACGTGGTCCAGACGGAGATCGCCAAGTGCCAGCCGAAGCAGCATGAACGCCTCCATCTAGGGATGATCATGGAGCGCACGTCCAGCGACACGCTGCTACCCAAAGATCGAAAGTTCCTAACGTCCCCGCAACGTTGAGGCGGGCGGTTGAGTGACCGAGAGGTTCGCCGCATATCCTCCTGTGGTGCAGTTGCCCCGGGACCCGTCGAACGTCGCCCATGCGCTGACGGCAGCGTTTCCGACCCGTCTTGCCGGCGACGCGCGCAGCGTCCTAGCGGTCATGCCGGAGGCCAGGCTCGCGCCGACGATGCCCTTCGAGGTCGAGGCGCAGGGCGAGACCGTCGCCATCCCGTCGCGCATCTACAACGAGGAGCCGGGCGTCGGCTCAGGTGGGCAACTGTCCGGGACACAGCAGGTGATTCTGCACTGCCTGTACTCCCGGCACCACGATGGCCGGGTTCGCCAGCGGCACCTTGAGCGGATCGTGGCGTCGGGCGAGCCGTGGGTGGTCCCGTTCGTAATGCAGTTGGCCGGCGAGTACGTGGTGGAGATCATCGAGGCGATCGGCCGGGGCCTTCCCGGGCTCGCGGACCCGGGCTCGGCCCAGCGCCGTGCCTACGGTGAGTTCATCGCTCGGAATCCGGCCTTCTTCGCGCGCACGGAGCGGCGCGTGGTGAGCTACTGGTCGTGCTACTACCGCTGGAAGTGCCGAGCGTTTGGGACGTACCCCGGCGGCGTCCTTTTGGAAGCCTTCCGAGCCGCTGTGGTGGAACAGGTGGGCGCGCAGTGGCCGCGACACACTCCGCGCCCCGCCGACGGACGCGGCTGAGAAACCTGCAGGAGTTCGGCTGTGGCCCTATCCAGCAAGGATGAGGTTGTGCAGGCGGGCGATGCCGCGCATGGCGTGGTGGAGGCCGTCGCCTTTGAGCCGGCAGTAGCGGAGGATCTTCCAGGGCCTCATTCGAGCAAAGACGTGCTCCACTCGTGCGCGGACCTCCTTGTGTGAGCGGTTGTGCTCCCGCTTCCAGTCGGGGCTTTCCTCGCTCTTGGTGCGGCGGTACGGCATGATCAATCCAGTCCCTGGGTAGCCGCCGTCAGCTATTACGGTCGTCCGTCGGACCGCTGACTTGGCCCCTGATTCCTCCCACGCCTTGCAGTCGTTCCGGTAGCCGGGCAGCGGCCGTCCGACCACGACGACCAGGCGGGTGTCGGCATCGATGACGACCCAAGGACGTCACGCTCGTCGGCCTGCGGCAGGACCGCATGTTCAACGAGGCGTTGGCCACCGGTGATCCCCTCAAGCTGATGCGGCTTCTCGGGATCACCGCGCAGACCGCCATGCGCTATGTCGGCGCCGCCTGCCCGGAGCGCACCGCGAAACTGCCCAGGTAGCGGCCCGCTCCGAGCCCCATGCCAGCTGAAAGCCCGTGGCGGGGTAGCAGTGGGTCCGGCATCATCCCCATGTGATTGTGATGCAACCCGTTCTGGAGATCTCCGCAGCCGACGACTTCGCGCTCTGGCCTGTTGGCGAGCACGAGTCGTATGGCTACCTCGTGCTGAGCGGGGAGCTCACTCCGGCGGAGGTCGGCACGGCGGTTATGCAGATCGCCGACTGCAACGACTTCGAGCCGGAGGAGGAGCACGGGCCGTGCCCGACCGATCCGCTCGGCACCTTCTTGCACGGGCTGCTCACCATGGCTGATCTGTTCGCCGTCGGCGGCTTCCGGGTGACCGACAACGCCACCGACACCGTCTTCGTAGAGCCGGGCTGCTGCAACGGCCTGGAGACCTGGCGGGACTGGCTGGAGGTGCTTAACGGTACCGGCTGCTCCTACTTCGGCCACGATCCGTCCTCGGTGGCCGAACGTCTTGGCGACATCGTCCGGCTGACGCTCGACGCTCACGGGACGGACCCAGTGATCGAGCTGTCAGTAGACCAGATACGGACGCTCGTGACCGGCGCCCAGCAGGATTTGCAGGACTTCCTCAGCGTTGCCGGAATCTGGGCTGAACAACACCTGCCGGCACACGCTGCCGCCGTCACTGCCGCCCTGGCACGGGCACTGGACCTGGTGCCTACACCATGACCAGCTTCCTGACCCACCGAGCGCACGTGCACGACGCCCGGCTCCCCCTCCACCGGCGGCACAGCGCGTTGCGCACTTGCCTCACCGTTTTTGCTCCTTACGGCTTGCGGGCGACATACCACCACCTCACGCTCAGCGCCGCGATCCCCCGTCGGTTGGAGGCGGACCCGGACGCGCTGGCGCGTGCGGTGGAGGAACTGCACGAGGCGCGGGTGCTGTGGCTCGTGCGGGCAGACGAGTACGCCGCGCAACGCCGGGCAGAGAAGCAGGCTGGGCGGCGGGCTGTACCGAACCCTCGGCCGTGGTGGCTGCAGAGCTGGTGGGAAAGCCCCGACCGTGCCTGGTTCGAAGACCCGTTTCGCCACCCGTCGCTGCGCCTGTCCGAGTACGTTCGGCGGCAGAACGCGATTTTGGACGGTGCCGAGCCGCCCGGCTGCCCGGCTTGCGGGGATGAGGGACCACGAGTGCTGAGCTCGACCGGGCACGGTTGGGTCGAGCTTTGCCGTGGGTGCGCGCGGGCGCTGGCGCCATGTCCGTGCGGGCAGCGGCACCGGTTCGTGCCGGAGACCCCGTTCAACTGGAACGAAATCTGGCAACGGGCGCACATGAGCAATGACGGCACGCTGAACCCACATTGGCCTGTGGGCTAGCCGGTTGGATGCGGCACGGGGGGCTTAAGTGTGGCTGATCAGCTGGGTGGCACGCGCTCTTCAGATCGTTGCCCGCTGCGCAGGGAATCGTTGCCCGGCGCTTTTCGTGGCGAAGAGATATCACGGACGCTGCTGGGAGGTCGCCAGCTGGTCACCACACGTCGACGGACCAGACGTCGCCCCTCTAATGTCCGTCTGGATCTGGGTCGCCTGACGCGTACGGGTCAGGGTCGGCGACGACGTAGATGCGGGCGGCGGACGCGGATACGCGGTAGCAGTCCGTGTCGCTCGACGTGTTGTGCTTGTCGAGTTCGATCGTGTGGCCCAGGGCCAGGCCAACGACCTGCCGGTCCGCAGCCTCCTCCGACGCGCTCGCCACCGCCGACTGCGCCATGTACGCGGCCAAGGGCCGCCCCGGTTGATGTCAGAAGTAGATGTCAAAGGCCCCCAACCATGATCGGTTGGGGGCCTTTGCACTGGTGGGCGCGGACGGTTTCGAACCGCCGACATCTGCTTTGTAAGAGCAGCGCTCTACCCCTGAGCTACGCACCCGTGGATGAGGCAACAGGTTACATGGCCCACGGCACCTGTCGACAATCGGTTACCCGGCCGACGTCGGGCCGGCGGGCCCCGCCCGCACCGCACGCCCCCGCCCGGCCGAGCGTCCCCCGCCCGCCCCGCACCCGGCCGAGCGCCCCCGCCGGACAGCAGCGCCCGCGTCCCCGCACCCGCGCCCACCCCCGCCGCCCCGCCGCCGTCCCCGCCCCCGCCCCCTCCCGCCCCCGCGTACGGGGGATATCCCCACCCCGGAGACGGTAGCCGCCCGGATCGTCTGCCGGGCGGGCGCTGCATACGGTGGGAGCGCATCTACCGGGCCAGCCAGGGGGACTCGACCGTCATGACCATCCTTACCCGTACGCGTAGCAACGCCCTCGCGGCCGCCGGGGGGACCGTTCTGCTCGTGGGTGTGCTCAGTGGGTGTGGCGGCACCGACGTGGAGGGTGCGCCCGCCGAGCACAAGTCGTTCGCGTACAGCGGGAAGGCGCTGACCATTGATGCGGAGAACTCCACCGTGGAGGTCGTTCCCGCCGATGTCGAGCAGATCGAGGTGACCCGCAGGGTCGACGGGTGGGTCATGCTCGGGACCGGGCCGGATCCCGTGTGGGAGCTGGAGGGCGGCACGCTGACGCTTCGGGTGAAGTGCGACGCCCTGATCAGCGACTGCGGCGCGCAGCACCAGGTGAAGGTGCCTCGCGGGGTCGCTCTGACCGTGGATGCGGACAACGGGAAGATCACCGCGTCGGGGTTCGGTACGCCGCTCACGCTCTCCTCCGACAACGGCGGGGTCGTCGTCCGGGATGTCACCGGGCCGCTGGAGCTGAAGAGTGACAACGGCTCCGTGCGCGGCGAGCGGATCGCGGGGGCGTCCGTGGTGGCCCGCTCGGACAACGGCGGGGTGAAGCTCGACTTCAGCCGGGTCCCCGATCTGGTGGACACCGTCAGCGACAACGGGAGCATCACCATCGACCTGCCTGCGGGCAGCAGCCGGTACGCCGTGTCCGCGTCGGCCGACAACGGGCACGTCTCCGTGGCCGTGCCGCGCAGTGACGACAGCCCGCATGCGGTGAAGGCGCACAGCGACAGCGGTGAAGTCACGGTGCGAACCGCGAACTAACAGGCCCGTGTGTTCGTCCTTACCTGGTGGGAGAATGTACCGGGCAAGGCGAAACAGCACGGGAGAGGGATGTGACGGCGACACACGCGAAGCCGCAGGCGAGAGCGGGTGGGGGTTCCGCCGTCAGTTCCGTTGTCAGCCCTGCCGGCGGTGCGGGCCACGTCGGCGGTGCGCGCCTTTCCAGCGGTGTGAGCGGCGCTCCTGTCCGCTTGTACGGGCGCGGTCGCGGTGTGCGTGACGTTCTTTTGCTGATACTCCTTCCCGTGCCGGTGCTCGCCGCGGCTCTGCCCGCCGCCTTCGCCGGGGGCGGGACGCGGCGTTGGTTCGGCGGGCGTGGGGAGGGGCAGCGGGCCGAGGCGCAGGCCGCGAAGGATGCCGCCGCCGAGGCCTTCTACGAGCTCGACACCGCCCAGCGCGATCTGCAGATCTCCATAGAGACCATCACCGCGGTGGACAGCTCGCCGGCCGCCCGGAAGGCCGTCGACGGCTTCGCCGCGCTCGGGCGGCGTATCGACGAGGCCAGCCGCGCCTACATCACCGCCGTCGACGCGCACGATCTCGACCGGCACGATCTTGAACCTGCGGTCGCCTCCCGCGCCCGGGCCGAGCTGTCCGCCGCGAAGGACGAGCTCGTACGGGTCAAGGGCGAGCTGGACCGGTTCGCCGCCGGGCTCGGGCCGCTGCTGGGGACTGCCGAGACGCAGCTCGCCCGGCTCGCCCCCGCGGTGGAGCGGGCGCGACAGGCGCTCCTCTCCGCGAGCAATGCTCTCGACGCGGTGCGGGCGTCCGGCCTGCGGGCGGACGAGCTCGCCGCACGGCTGGCCGCCCTCGCCCCCGAGCTGACCAAGCTCAACCAGGGCGCCGGCCGGCACGGCGTGCCCGAGACCCTCCAGCGCGCCGATCAGGTGCTGCGCGACGCCGAAGCCGTACGCGCCGAGGCGGCGCAGTTGCCCGAGCGGGCCGCCGAGATCGACAAGCGGCTGGTGACGCTGCGCACGCGGGCCCAGGCGCTGACGACCCGGTCGGCCTCCGTCGAGCCGGTCCTCAGCGAGTTGCGGCGACGCTTCTCGGCGGCCTGCTGGCAGGACCTCCAGCCGGTTCCCGAGCAGGCCGCCATCAACGTGCGCCAGGCCGAGGAGAAGCTGAAGGAGGCCGCGAAGGCGCGTGACGAGCAGCGCTGGGCGGATGCCACGTCCCGGCTCAGTACGGTACGGGCCCTGCTCAACGCCACGGACGACGCGGTGTCCGCGGCCGGTGACCGGTTGCGGCGGCTGGACGCCGTCGCCAAGGACCCGCAGCAGGAGATCCAGCGCACCCGGTTCGCCGTCCGCGACGCCCAGCGCCTCGCCATGGCCGGGCGCCACACGCCCGAACCGCGCCACGCCCAGCCGCTCGACGACGCGGTGGCCCGGCTCGACCAGGCCGTCACCGCACTCGAGGGGCGACACCCCGACTACTGGCACTTCCTGACCGTGACGGAAGGCGTACGACAGACCGCCGCACGCGTCGTCTCCGAGATCCGCGAGGAGCGCGGCGCCGGCGCCTGAGGGACCGAGGGCTGGGGGACGGCTTCCCGGGGGTGGGGGCACCTCCCGTCCCCGGGGCCGCTCCGACGTGCGGCGGGCTCGTCCCGGCGAGACCCTGGGAGTACGTGAAGGAGGCCCCCATGGCCACCCATGCACTGCGTCCCACCCGGCGGCCGACCGCCGCTCGCCGAGTCGCCCGGCTCGATGAGCAGTTGCCGGTGGACCACCGGCTCAGCCGCGTCTACCGGATCGGCGCCGGGCTGATGGGGCTGGTACTGCTCGCCTTCGGCATCCTCGGGCTGACCCACCACATCGGTTTCTTCGACACCGGGGGTGACACGGTCGCGGGCCTCAGCACCAACGGCACGCTCAGCGTGCTGTCGATCTGCGTCGGGCTGCTGCTGTTCGTCGGGATGGTCATCGGCGGCAACTTCGCCTCGACGCTCAACATGGTGCTGGGCATCGCCTTCATCCTGAGCGGCTTCGTCAATCTCGCCCTGCTCGACAGCGGGCTCAACTTCCTCGCGTTCGAGATCCAGAACGTGCTCTTCAGCTTCGTGGTCGGGGTGCTCCTGATGATGTTCGGGATGTACGGCCGCGTCAGCGGCGGGCTCCCCCACGACAACCCGTACTGGCGGGCCCGCCATCCCGACCTCGTCTCACGTGAGCAGCGACTCGCGCGGCGCCGGGCGACCGGTGAGATGCCTGTCGCCCGGCCGGAAGGTCCGTGAGGCAGCGAGCGGGGGTCCGACCGGCTGCGTAGGGGGATGCGTACGGGCGAAGCCCCTCCCGACGCGACGGCCTTCTCCCCCGCACGCCAGGCGAAGCCCGCTTCCGACGCGACGGCCTTCGCACACGCCGGGCAAAGCCTCGCCTCCTCCCGAGCGTACGGACAGAGCGCACAGCGGCCGATAGCCTGGGGGCATGCCTCGTTACGAGTACCGCTGCCGCTCCTGCGGAGACACCTTCGAGCTCAGCCGTCCGATGGCCGAGTCCTCGGCTCCCGCCTCCTGCCCCGCCGGGCACGAGGACACCGTGAAGCTTCTGTCGACCGTCGCCGTGGGCGGCTCGGCCGGTTCCGCGCCCGCGCCCGCTCCCTCGGCCGGTGGGGGTGGCGGGGGCTGCTGCGGCGGGGGCTGCTGCGGCTGAGCCGTCGCGGTAGCCGCCCCACGCCTCGCGGCTACCGGGCACCGGCCAGGGCCGCCGGATACGGCTACCGCTTGCGCGACAGCGTCAGTCCGTCCGACACCGTGAGCAGGACGCTGTCCATCCGCGGGTCGGCGGACACGTGGTTGTTGAACTCCTTGATGGCCGCCGCCCCTCCGGTCGCCCGCGGGTCCGTCACGCCGCCGTGGAAGAGCACGTTGTCCGTGGTGATGACGCCGCCCTGGCGCATCCGGGGCACCAGTTCCTCCCAGTACGCGATGTAGTTGCCCTTGTCCGCGTCCAGGTAGGCGAAGTCGATGTGCGGTTCCGCGGGCATGGCCCGCAGCGTGTCGAGGGCCGGGGCGATCCGCAGCTCGATCCGGTCGGCGACGCCTGCCTTCGCCCAGGCCTTCCGGGCGTAGGCGGTCCACTCCTCCGAGATGTCGCACGCGATCAGCCGTCCGCCGGCGGGCAGGGCCTGGGCCATCGCCAGGGCGGAGAACCCGGTGAAGGTGCCGACCTCCACGATGTGCCGGGCCCCGGTCAGCCGGACGAGGAAGGCGAGCAGCGGGCCCTGTTCCTCCGCCGACTGCATGCCCGCGTGGTCGGGGAACGTGGCGTACGTGGTCTCGACCAGCTCGCGCTGGACCGCGTCCAGCGGCGGGTTGTGGGCCAGCATGTACGCGTACAGCTCGTCCGTGATCTTCGTTTCGTTGCCCTTGGTCACCGCGCGACTCCCTGCTCCGCCGAGTGTTCCGCCTAGGGGCGGAACCGCGGTGACTGTAGTCGGCGGGCGGAGCCGGTACGAGTGATTTCGGCGGCGCGTCGGGGCCTGTCGGAGACCCGTCTCAGGCTGTACGGCGCCGGCCCGTCGCCTGGAGGAGGCGCCGCAGGATCTCCTCGCCGGCCGCCACCCCGCTCTCGGCGGTCGCCTCCACGTGGGGGGCGCTCCAGCCGGCGTCGGCCAGTTCGCCGTGGCCGGGGCGCCAGCCCTGGTCGGCGGCGAGGAGCAGGTCGGCGTCGAGGAGGGAGTCACCCGCGGCCAGCGTGAACGTGGCCCCGGTGCGGCGGGCGACCTCGCGCACGGCCGCGCTCTTGGTGAGCGGACGCGGTACGGCGTAGATCTTGCGGCCCTGGAGCGAGACGGTCCAGCCGCGCGGCTCCGCCCACGCGGCGAGCTCCTTCGTCCAGTCGGCCGGCAGCAGGGCCCGGTCGACGACGAGGTAGGCGAAGAGGTCCTCCGCGACCCGTTCCTTGAGCAGCCAGGCGGGGTCGGCGGCGGCGACGAGATGGGCGCGGACCTCGTCGAGCGAGGCGCACTCCTCGGCCAGCCTGCCGGCCACCGCGCGCTGCCAGTCCCGGTCGGACGCGCCGTCCACCAGGATGTGGCCGCCGTTCGCGCAGATCGCGAACTCGGCCGCGGGGCCCGGGAGATGGATGCGGTGGTACTGCTCGCGGGTGCGGGTCGTGGTCGGGACGAAGACCGTGGACGGGGAGCGGGTCAGTTCGTCGAGCAGCCCCGCCGCCGTCTCCGTGACGTACGAGAGGGGCTTCTTGTCGTACACCTCGACGCAGAGCAGGCGGGGGGCCTCGGCGTCCGGCATCGGGAGCTGGAGGGCGGCCGCCGAGTAGATGAGGGTGCGGTCGAGGTCGCTGGCGACCAGCGTGACGGGGGAGGTCATGCGGACTCCACCGCCCGGCCGTCCGCGCCGGTCGCCCCGCGCGTGTACTTCGGGTGGATCAGCCCGACGCAGGTGTACGGGAGTTCGTCGACCTCTTCGACCGGCACACCGCGCTGCTGCGCCAGCAGCCTGATGTGTTCCAGGTCGGCGCCGGCGCCGCGCTTGGCGAGGATCTTCCACGGGACGCGGCGCAGCAGCACGCGGGTCGTCTCGCCGACCCCCGGCTTGACGAGGTTCACGTCGCGGATGCCGTACTCCTCGCTGATGCGCTCCACCGCGGCCCAGCCCTCCCAGGTCGGCGCGCGGTCGGCGGCGAGCAGTTCCTTGACCTCGGCGTCCACGGCGGTGGCGACGTCGCCGAACCGGTCGGTGACGGTGTCGAGGAAGTGGCCGGAGACGTCGGACGCGGCGAGCTCCCGGTAGAACTTCGCGCCGTGGAAGTCATCGGGTCCGACCAGGTCGGAGCGCAGGACCGTACGGGAGATCAGTCCGGACACCGTGGAGTTGAGGCAGGCCGACGGGATCAGGAAGTCCTCGCGGGTGCCGTACGTGCGGACGCAGCCGCCCGGGTCGGCCAGGACGGCGATCTCCGGGTTGAAGCCCGCGATCCCGTCGGACTCCTCGAACTCGGCGATCGCCGCGGCGAGTTCGCGGGTGATGGCGCCCTTGCCGGTCCAGCCGTCGACGAAGACGACATCGGCCGGGTCGTGGTGGGCGGCCAGCCAGCGCAGGGCGTTGGCGTCGATGCCGCGGCCGCGCACGATCGAGACGGCGTAGTGCGGCAGTTCGACGCCGCGCCGGAGCTGTACCCAGCGGCGCATGAGGACGCCCACGGGGGTGCCGGCCCGGGCCAGCGAGACGAACACGGGACGGGGGCCGCGCTCGGCGAGGACCGTCTCGGTGACCGTGCCGACGGCGCGGGCGATGCGGGCGGCCGACAGGTCCAGGGCCGCCTTGAACAGATCCTGGTACTCCTCGGACGGCTGGTACTCGACGGGCAGCGACTCGGCGTAGTGCGCGCCACCGCTCTGTATCGCCTCCTCGCGCTCCTCGGTCGGCGCCTCCAGCTGGGTGTCCGACAGGTCCTGGAGCAGCCAGCCGACCTCGTCCGGCGCGTAGGAGGAGAAGGCGGGGCCGCGAAGGGGCTCGGGCAGCATGGAGGGTTCTTCCTGCCGTTGAGGGGTGTGCGACGGTGACGGCTCGGCGAAGGTGGTGCCGGCCGATGCGTACGAAGCCGTCGGTGACGGCTCGGCGACGGTGGCCCCCGGCAGTACGTACGAGCCCGTCGGTGACGGCTCGGAGACGGTGGCCCCCGGCGGTACGTACGAGGGGACGACCGCCAGCAGGACGTGGGCGGTGTGCGGGGCGAGCTGCCGGACCAGGCCGTGGTGGTCGTGCAGCGCGGGGGTGTCGGCCGTGGAGTCGACGACGAGGACCACCGCGTCGAAGCCCCCGCCCGCGACGTTGTACGCGTAGCGCTCACCCGGGCCGTCGGCCGGGGCGTCGTGGGCCGGGAAGACCAGCCGGGTGCGTATCGCGTAGCCCGGGTCGTCCACGGCGAGGACCGGGGAGCGGGTGGTGGTGGAGTAGCGGACCTCGGCGCCGATGCGCTCCTCCAGGGCGGCGCCCAGGCGCAGCGGGGCGTACATCAGCTCCTCGAAGCCGAGGACCAGGACCCGGCGGGTGTGCTCGCCCAGCGCCTGCGCGATGCGGTCCGCCATGGCGGGGAGGGCGGGTTCCAGGAGCGCCCGGTGCGCGGGGGTGAAGCCGTGCCGGCCGCCGTCGGGCACTCCGGCGGGCCACTGGAGGTCGATCCGGGTGTGGTGGCCGGGCAGGGCGCGCTGCGGGTCGGCCGCTCCCCCGGTCCGCCCGGGCTCCGCGGCCGCCTGCGCCGCCTCCTGCTCGGCGACCAGGGCCTGCCCCTTCTCCAGGACGCCCTCCGGGAGGTGGACCGTGCCGGTGTTCCGCGCGACGAGGTCGACCTGCGCGCCGATCTCCTCGGCGAACTCGGCGAGCCGTCCCCGGTCGGCGGGTGAGCGCATGTCGACCAGGGCCACGATGACGTACCGCTTGCGCGGGTAGCGCTCGTGCAGGGCGCGGATGGTGTTCAGAACGGTGTTTCCGGTGGAGAACTCGTCGTCCACGAGCACGAGGGTCGCGCCCGGGGAGCCGTCCACGCCGTCCACGTCCCCCGCGTCCCCCGCCAGCAGGCCCGGGTCCTCCGGGAGCAGCAGGTGCGAGGTGGCGTGCGAGTGCGACTCCTCGAAGCCGCCCGCCCGCGCCACGCCTTCGACGGGGCGTCGCGTCGAGTGGAGGTAAGGCGCCGTTCCGAGCCCGTCGGCGACCGCGTGGCCGAGGCCGGTGGCCGTCTCCGCGTAGCCGAGCACGACCGCGCGCCGCGCGCCGGCCTCGCCGAGGAGCTCGCGCACCCGGCGGCCGAGCTCGAAACCGGCGCCGTAGACCACCGAGGGCCGCTGCGGCACGTGCTTGCCCAGCACGTTGGACACGAGCAGGTGTGCCCGCTTGGGGTTGCGCCGCAGGGCGAGGCCCAGCAGTCCGCGGAGCTCCCCGTCGCCCACCAGCTCGACGCCCAGCCGCTCCGCGACCCAGCTACCCGACCACACCACCACGTTCGCCGTTTCCTTCCGTCGGTCTGTCACGCGCCCGCTCCCGCGAACCCGTCATCGGTCACACGCTCGCTCACGCGAGCCCGTCGTACCCGTTCGCTCTCACACGCCCGCTCACGCGAGCCCGTCCTAGCCCGTCACACGCCCGCTCACGCGAGCCCGTCGTACCCGTTCGCTCCCATGCGTCCGCTCGCCCGGACGCGTCATCCTGGGCACGCCGCCCCGCCGGCGCCCCTCCTGACAGAACCGGCGCACCGGTGCCCCTCATTCCGCGAGGCTCGCCGCCAGCAGGTCCACGAAGCCGACGTCCTCCCGTGCCACGCCGAATACCTCGGCCCTGCGCAGGGTGCGTTCGGCCCAGGCGCGGTGCGGTTTCACTTCGTTCATCTTGTTCGTGTACGACGAGCGCAGCACCCCGCCACCGCCGCGCTCCGGGCGCAGGATGTCCTGCGCGTCGCTGTACTCTTCGTGACTGACCACGGACAGTGCGTGCACGGGTGCGACGTGCGAGGGGTGGATGCAGGTCTTGCCGAGAAGGCCGTTGGCCCGGTCGAGCTCGATCTCCCGCAGCAGTCCGTCCAGGTCGTGCTCGATCAGTGTCGTGCGCAGTTCCTCCGCCCGGCCCTCCAGGAAGGGGCTTCGGCGCAGTTGTGGCTTGAACATGCGTTCCTGGAGCCTGAAGTACTCCCAGACCGGGCCGGTGATGGTGAAGCCCGTCCCGTCCGCCCGGCCCAGCACGTTGACCACGTCGGAGATCACGTTGCTGACGATCCGCACGTCGTACGCCGTCATGTCGGGCGCGCGGCGCAGCCCGTAGGCCGAGCAGAAGTCGGTGACGCCGAGGCGCAGCGCGAGCACGCGGTCACGGTAGGTGTCGACGGTGCGCGCGATCTTCTGGAGGGACTCCTGGCGGGTCTCCAGGTGCAGCAGTTCGGGGGATTCCAGCACGGGCATGGCGAAGAGCCGCCGACCGCCGGTGGACTCGGCCTTGGCGAGCGCCTCCATGAAGGGGATGCCGCGCTCCTGCGTGAATTTGGGAAGTACGAATCCGGACAACAATCGGGCGGATTCGCCGAGCCGGCGTACGAGGTCCGTGATCTGGTGCGGTTCGCGGACGCGGATGAACAGCAGGGGAAGTTCACCGCCGCGTCCCGCGAGGTCGGCGAACTGCCTGACCAGGTTCTCCTCGGCACCGGGCACCTCGGAGTCGTCGATCGAATCCTCCAGGCACAGCACCATGGAGACGACTCCGCGGCCGGCCTGCTTGATGACGTCGTCGGCGAGCCTCGGCCGGGTGGCGGGGCTGTAGAGCGTGGCGCCCAGGGCCGCCGCGAGGACGGGGGCCGGCGACCCGGCGTCGAAGGCGCAGGGCTCCCGGAAGAACAGTTCGCCCCTCGCAGCAGGCGCGATATGCCCGAAATGACGCATGTGATTCCCCCCGTACTCCCTGACTGGCCGGACAACGTGTGGCCGGTAATAGTACGTACGGACCAGTGTCGGCAGTTCCCTGGCCACATGAATTCCGGGTAACTCGTCCATTTAGCGATGGTTCCCCGGGGTGCGGAGGGGCTCGTTCCGGCATTCCCGCGAGACACGGCCGACGCCCCCGCGTTGTCCGGAAGGGCAGCCAGCAGGCAGGATGACCGGCATGACGCACGCGATGGTGAAAGGCTCGAACGTCCCTCTCGACGCCATGGCCGTACGGGCCGTGCTGCGCTGGACCCCGGGCGCCGGCGTCCCCGATGTGGACGCTTCGGCCCTGCTGCTCGGCTCCGGCGGCCGCGTGCGCTCCGACGAGGACTTCGTCTTCTACAACCAGCCCCGCCACCCCTCCGGCCTGGTACGACGGCTGCCGAAGCGGAGCCTGCCCGAGGGTCTGACGGACACCATCGAGGCCGATCTGACCGCGCTCGACCCGTCGGTCGACCAGGTCGTCATCGCCGCGTCCTCCGACGGCGCCGCCTTCGAGCACGTGCGCGATCTGCGCATCCTGCTCTACGACGCCGCGGCGGCGGGCGGGGAAGCGCTCGCCGTCTTCGACGTGCGGCCGGAGACCGGCGAGGAGACCGCGATCATCTGCGGCGAGCTGTACCGGCGCGGCGATGGCTGGAAATTCCGCGCCGTGGGGCAGGGGTACCCGACCGGTCTCGTCGGACTCGCGACCGCCTTCGGCATCTCGGTGGACGAGGCGGAGGCCGCCGCCGAGCCTGGCCCGACACCGCCGCCCGCTCCCGCGTTCCCGCCCGCACCGGCGCCCGGACCCGACGCACAGGCCACCGTCCAGCACCAGCAGCCCTCGTACGGCTATCCGCAGCCCGCTGCGGCCCCCGCGGCGCCCGCCCCGCAGCCCGCGTACGGCTACCCCCAGCCGGCGTCCGCACAGCCCGCCTACGGCTATCCGCAGCCCGCGGCGGCGGCAGCCCACGCGCCCGACCCCCACTTCGTCCTGCCACCGCAGGGGCCGCAGTTCATACGGCACTGATCCGGCCCGCGCGCGTTCAGGCCCGGGACTTGTAGCCGCGGCCCCACTGCATGCCGTACCCGTAGAGCCGGTCCAGCTCCGACTGGAAGCCGTACACGAACTTCACCTCGCGCCGCACGATCAGCTCGCCCTTGGCGTTCTCCACGGTGAACACGGCGCACGAGCGGGCTTGCGGGGCCCGTTCGTCCAGCTCGATCTCGATGCGCGGCCCGTTGCCCGGGTAGAGCGTCACCTTGGCGTGCGTACGGTCGAAGGCCGGGGTCTGGTCGTAGATGTAGACGAAGAACAGCATCCGCTTGATCTGGTCGCGCTGGTCGAGGTTGACGTAGACGGTCTCCCCGGACGGCGCCCCGAAGCGGTCGTCGCCGCTGAGCCGGATGTACGGCGGCCCGTTCAGATCACCGATCAGATTGCCGAGCGGCTGGACCACGCCCTTGGTGCCGTCCGCCAGCTCGTACATGCAGCCCAGGTCCAGGTCGACGTTGACGACGCCCTGGGTGTGCGCCTGGACCACGTCGGGCTGGAAGAGCTTCAAGGGCCGCAGCAGCCTGCCGCTCTGGCGTGACCGGCCCTCGATGTCGGACGTCCGCATCCGCCAGGAGAGGTTGACCCGGAGGTTGCCGGTCAGCGCGCCCTGTTTCGTCAGTGAGACCGTCGCGTGCCGCCTGGAGAGCACGATGGAGTTGGTGGCCGCGCTGCCCGACTCGAACTGTGCCTCCCGCCCCGGCCACAGGCTGTTCCAGAACGCCATCCCCAACCCCCACACATGTCGGCCCCACCCGTCGCACGCGGCACGTGCGACGCACGCACCGCTGCGGGGCGGCTCCGGGCCGGCTCCGGGTGTTCCCCTGAGCCGTCGCCGTACGAGCCGCCCCGCAGAGAGCGTTCCTCATTCCCTGCCGGGTCACACCCCGGCGGAGACTTCCGTACTGCCTTCGCCCCCAGCGGCCTCGATCGCCTTGTTGCGCCGGACCGAGGACCAGAAGGACCAGCCGATCAGGATGACGCCGACGGAACCGGTGATGAGCTCGTGGATCTCGTACTGGATCGTGACGAGCAGGATGACGGCCAGCGCGCCGATCGCGTAGTGCGCGCCGTGCTCCAGGTAGACGTAGTCGTCCAGGGTGCCCTGGCGGACCAGGTAGACCGTGAGCGAACGGACGTACATGGCGCCGATACCGAGGCCCAGGGCCATCAGCACGATCTCGTTGGTGATCGCGAAGGCGCCGATGACGCCGTCGAACGAGAAGGACGCGTCGAGCACTTCCAGGTAGAGGAACATGAAGAACGCGGCCTTGCCGGAGAGAGCCACCGCGGAGATCTTCTTGCCTGTCCGCCTGGCCTCTTCCTCCTGTTCCTGTTCGCGTTCCTCCTCCTCTTCGAGCTTGTTCTCGAAGTAGCCGGAGAGACCCCCGACGATGAGGTACGTGATCAGGCCCGCGATGCCGGCGAGCAGGACCGTCTCGGCCTTGTCCGCGTGTCCGCCGCCGTGCTGGTGGGCCGAGCCGGCGAACGTCAGGGCCGAGATCAGCAGGACGATCAGCGCGATGCAGACCGACAGCATGTCGACCTTGCCGAGCTTGGAGAGCGGGCGCTCGATCCAGCGCAGCCACTGGATGTCACGCTCCTCGAAGATGAAGTCGAGGAAGATCATCAGCAGGAACATGCCACCGAAGGCGGCGATGGCCGGGTGGGCGTCGGTGACCAGTTCCTTGTAGCGGTCCGGGTCGTTGAAGGAAAGATCGATCGCCTCGATCGGTCCCAGCTTGGCGGTGATGGCCACGATCACGACGGGGAACACCAGCCGCATACCGAAGACCGCGATGAGCACACCGACCGTGAGGAAGATCTTCTGCCAGAAGGCACTCATCTTCTTCAGGATTCCGGCGTTGATCACCGCATTGTCGAAGGACAGCGAGATCTCCAGGATGGAAAGGATCGCCACCACTCCGAAGGCTTCCCACCCCCCGTAGAACCACGCTGCGACCAGGCCGATCGCGGTAATCGCGAGCGACCAGCCGAAGGTTTTCAGAAGCACTGGCTACCCCATCATGTATGTAACGGGTCTCCCCCGAAGAGCACGGGGCTCCCCCGCGCCGTGCGCGGCTTTACGAAACGTTGACCCCGAAGTCTAGAGCGATGCCCCGCAGCCCGGACGCGTACCCCTGTCCTACTGCACGGAACTTCCACTCGCCGTTGTAGCGGTAGAGCTCACCGAAGATCATCGCGGTCTCCGTCGAGGCGTCCTCGCTCAGGTCGTACCGCGCGAGTTCCTGGCCGTCGGCCTGGTTGACCACGCGGATGAACGCATTGCTGACCTGACCGAACGTCTGCCCGCGATTGTCGGCCTCATGGATGGAGACCGGAAAGACGATCTTGTCGCAATGCGCCGGGACCTGCGTGAGGTTCACGATGACCGACTCGTCGTCGCCCTCGCCCTCACCCGTGAGGTTGTCACCGGTGTGCTCCACGGAACCGTCGGGGCTCGTGAGGTTGTTGTAGAACACGAACCATTCGTCGCCGAGCACCCGGCCCGACTGGCACAGCAGCGCGCTGGCGTCGAGGTCGAAGTCCGCCCCCGTCGTGGATCGTGCGTCCCAGCCGAGCCCGATGAGCACCTGGGTGAGATTGGGTGCGGCCTTGGAGAGGGAGACATTGCCTCCCTTGGCGAGCGTGACGCCCATGGTGTGTCCTCCCCGAGTCGATGAACCGTTGATGAACCGGTGGGTCCTTCTGCCGAGCGCGTCCGGCGCCGCACGGGGTGCGGCGCCGGACGGGACGTGCTGGTGCGGACCGGGGGCGCGCCCGCGCGGACGCGCCCCCGGAACTGCTGTCTAGACGTTGACGCCGAAGTCCTGCGCGATGCCGCGCAGCCCCGAGGCGTAGCCCTGACCGATGGCGCGGAACTTCCACTCCGCACCGTTGCGGTACAGCTCGCCGAAGACCATGGCGGTCTCCGTCGAGGCGTCCTCACTCAGGTCGTAGCGCGCGAGTTCGCTGTTGTCGGCCTGGTTGACCACGCGGATGTACGCGTTGCGCACCTGGCCGAAGCTCTGCTGGCGGGACTCGGCCTCGTAGATCGAGACCGGGAAGACGATCTTGTCGACGTCCGCCGGGACACCGGCCAGGTTCACCTTGATGACCTCGTCGTCGCCCTCGCCCTCACCGGTGAGGTTGTCACCGGTGTGCTCGACGGAGCCGTCGGGGCTCTTGAGGTTGTTGAAGAAGACGAAGTTGCCGTCGTTGCCGACCTTGCCCTCGGCGTTCGTCAGCAGGGCGCTGGCGTCGAGGTCGAAGTCTCCGCCGGTGGTGGTACGGGCGTCCCAGCCCAGACCCACGATGACCGCGGTCAGGTTGGGCGCGGCCTTGGTCAGCGAGACGTTGCCGCCCTTGCTGAGGCTGACTCCCACGAGTCCTCCCATTGGTTTCATTGGGGGCCGGCCGGTGCCGGCGCCTCCACGTCGTGTTGGCAATCCGATCAACGAGTGGATCCTAGTGACCGGTTCCCGGCCAAAACAGGCTTTTGGCCGGGGGTCGCCGCGAGATCCACCGGATCCGCGCTCAGAGAGCGCCGAGCGCCTTGACGTACTCGTTGAGGTCGCGCGCGTCAGGCAGGCCGTTGACGACCGTCCAGCGCACCACGCCCTCCTTGTCGATGATGAAGGTCCCGCGCACCGCGCAGCCCTTGTCCTCGTCGAAGACGCCGTAGGCACGCGAGGTCTCGCCGTGCGGCCAGAAGTCCGAGACGAGCGGGTACTCGAGACCCTCCTGCTCGGCGAAGACGCGCAGCGTGTGGATGGAGTCGTTGGAGACGGCGATCAGCTGCGTGTCGTCGTTCTCGAACGTGGGCAGCTCGTCGCGGAGCGCGCAGAGCTCACCCGTGCAGACGCCGGTGAAGGCGAACGGGTAGAACAGCAGCACCACGTTCTTCTCACCGCGGAAGTCGGAGAGCTTCACGGTCCGGCCGTGGTTGTCCTTCAGCTCGAAATCCGGGGCCTGGGTGCCGACCTCGATCGCCATGAAACGCGTCCCTTCGCTACGTCGCCGGGCTGGGCTGTCCGGGTGACTCCCACCCTACGCAGAGGCGCCGGGCGGGCGCGCGGCACCCGTGGAAGCTTCCTTCGGACGTGCGGGGGATGTACGAAGGCCCCGGACAGCGCGATGCCGTGCGGGGCCTTCAGGGGCGAGTGCGGTTCAGCGCTTGGCCTTGGCCGCCTTCGGCGTGACCAGACGGCTGCCCGTCCAGTCCTTGCCCGCACTGATGCTCTTGGTCTGGGCGAGACCGGCTGTCTGGGCAGCCTCGTTGATATCGCTCGGCTCGACGTATCCGTCACGGCCGGTCTTCGGCGTCATCAGCCAGACCGTACCGCCGTCCTCGAGCAGACCAATGGCATCCACCAGCGCGTCCGTAAGGTCGCCGTCCTCGTCGCGGAACCAGAGCAGGACGACGTCTGCGACGTCGTCGTACTCCTCATCGACGAGATCCTGGCCGGTAGTGGCCTCAATGCCCTCACGGAGCTCCAGCTCGACGTCGTCGTCGTAGCCGATCTCCTGGACCACCTGTCCGGGCTCGAACCCCAGGCGTGCTGCCGGGTTGGTTCGCTCCTCCGCGTGGTCCGCGGTCGCGCTCACGGGTTGCCTCCTGATCATGTTTCGGAAAGTGCATCAGCCACGCGCGTGCGCGGGGCGTTGGCCGTAGTCCACACGGGAGTGGCGGATCGCGCAAGTACCCAGCGTACGAGACCGCCTAAACGGTGACGATCCCTGCCACGTCGCCGCACTGTCGGCGGACCCCCGCGGGAGCCTGCGCTGCCGTCACACCCTTTACGTCCTTGACCAGCTTATGCGGTTTCGGTCCGGCAATCGGAGTCGAACAGCTTTTGGGAACGCTTGGACCCCTTGGGCGTAAGGTTGCGGTTTGGCCCGACCCATCCTGCACGATGCCTCCTGCCCGCCCGCACAGGCGCCCATGCGCGGCCCGCGCGCCGTCCGGGAGACGACGTCGTGCACGCAGGCGGTTACCTCTCGGTAAAGATGACGTTTGCGTCCTGGCGGGTACACGATGGGATGGCGTACGCGCAGATACACCCTGGGGGGACGACTCCCGTGCCAGGCCCCGTAGCAGCACCGACCAGCGAAGGAACAGCGTGGCTTCCGGATCCGATCGCAACCCGATCATCATTGGCGGCCTTCCGAGTCAGGTCCCGGATTTCGATCCCGAAGAGACCCAGGAATGGCTCGACTCCCTCGACGCCGCCGTCGACGAGCGAGGCCGTGAGCGGGCCCGCTACCTCATGCTCCGGCTCATCGAGCGCGCCCGCGAGAAGCGTGTCGCCGTGCCGGAGATGCGCAGCACGGACTACGTGAACACGATCGCCACGAAGGACGAGCCGTTCTTCCCCGGCGACGAGGAGATCGAGCGCAAGGTCCTCAACGCGACCCGCTGGAACGCGGCCGTGATGGTCTCGCGCGCCCAGCGTCCGGGCATCGGCGTAGGCGGTCACATCGCCACGTTCGCCTCGTCCGCGTCGCTGTACGACGTCGGCTTCAACCACTTCTTCCGCGGCAAGGACGACGGCCGGGGCGGCGACCAGATCTTCTTCCAGGGGCACGCCTCCCCCGGGATCTACGCCCGCGCCTTCCTGCTGGACCGGCTGAGCGAGGCGCAGCTCGACGCCTTCCGCCAGGAGAAGTCGAAGGCGCCGAACGGCCTGTCCAGCTATCCGCACCCGCGGCTGATGCCGGACTTCTGGGAGTTCCCGACCGTGTCGATGGGCCTCGGTCCGCTCGGCGCGATCTACCAGGCGCGGATGAACCGCTACATGGAGGCGCGCGGCATCGCCGACACCTCCGATTCGCACGTCTGGGCTTATCTCGGTGACGGCGAGATGGACGAGCCGGAGTCGCTCGGCCAGCTGTCCATCGCCGCCCGTGAGGGCCTGGACAACCTGACCTTCGTCGTCAACTGCAACCTCCAGCGCCTCGACGGCCCGGTGCGCGGCAACGGCAAGGTCATCCAGGAGCTGGAGTCGCAGTTCCGCGGCGCCGGCTGGAACGTCATCAAGCTGGTCTGGGACCGCTCCTGGGACCCGCTGCTCGCGCAGGACCGCACGGGCATCCTGGTCAACAAGCTGAACACCACGCCGGACGGCCAGTTCCAGACGTACGCCACCGAAACGGGTGCGTACATCCGTGAGCACTTCTTCGGTGACGACCCGCGGCTGCGCGACATGGTCAAGGACATGTCCGACCAGCAGATCCTGCACCTCGGGCGCGGCGGGCACGACCACAAGAAGGTCTACGCGGCGTACGCGGCGGCCAAGGCCCACAAGGGCCAGCCGACGGTGATCCTGGCGCAGACGGTCAAGGGCTGGACGCTGGGGCCGAACTTCGAGGGCCGCAACGCGACCCACCAGATGAAGAAGCTCACCGCCGAGGACCTCAAGCGCTTCCGGGACCGGCTGCACATCCCGATCGCGGACAAGGAGCTGGAGGACGGCAACCCGCCGTACTACCACCCGGGCCGCGACTCGGAGGAGATCCAGTACATGCACGACCGCCGCAAGGGTCTGGGCGGTTACGTACCGACCCGGGTCGTGCGGGCGAAGCCGCTGGCCCTGCCCGAGGACAAGGTGTACGCGACCGCGAAGAAGGGTTCGGGCCAGCAGTCGATCGCCACCACCATGGCGTTCGTCCGCATCCTGAAGGAGCTCATGCGGGACAAGGAGATCGGCAAGCGTTTCGTGCTGATCGCGCCCGACGAGTACCGCACCTTCGGCATGGACGCGTTCTTCCCGAGCGCGAAGATCTACAATCCGCTCGGCCAGCAGTACGAGTCGGTGGACCGTGATCTGCTCCTCGCGTACAAGGAGTCGCCGACCGGGCAGATGCTGCACGACGGCATCTCCGAGGCGGGCTGCACGGCCTCGCTGATCGCCGCGGGTTCGGCGTACGCCACGCACGGCGAGCCGCTGATCCCGGTGTACGTCTTCTACTCGATGTTCGGGTTCCAGCGCACGGGTGACCAGTTCTGGCAGATGGCCGACCAGCTCGCGCGCGGCTTCGTGCTCGGCGCGACCGCCGGCCGTACGACGCTGACGGGCGAGGGCCTCCAGCACGCGGACGGCCACTCGCAGCTGCTCGCCTCGACCAACCCGGGCTGTGTGGCGTACGACCCGGCGTTCGGGTACGAGATCGCGCACATCGTCAAGGACGGTCTGCGCAGGATGTACGGGGGGACGCCCGAGGAGAACGAGGACGTCTTCTACTACCTCACCGTGTACAACGAGCCGATCCAGCACCCGGCCGAGCCCGCCGACGTGGACGTCGAGGGCATCCTGAAGGGCGTCTACCGCTACAGCGGCGGCGAGAAGGGCGAGATCCCGGCCCAGATCATGGCGTCCGGTGTGGCGGTCCCCTGGGCCGTCGAGGCGCAGCGCATCCTCGCCGACGAGTGGAACGTGAAGGCGGACGTCTGGTCGGCGACCTCCTGGAACGAGCTGCGGCGCGAGGCGGTCGACGTGGAGCGGTACAACCTGCTGCACCCGGAGGAGGAGCAGCGCGTGCCGTACGTGACGCGCAAGCTGTCCGGTGCGCAGGGGCCGTTCGTGGCGGTCTCGGACTGGATGCGGGCCGTGCCGGACCAGATCGCGCGCTGGGTGCCCGGCGCGTACCAGTCGCTGGGCGCGGACGGTTTCGGCTTCGCGGACACGCGCGGGGCGGCCCGACGGTTCTTCCACATCGACGCGCAGTCGATCGTCCTGGCGGTGCTCACCGAGCTCGCGAAGGACGGGAAGATCGACCGTTCGGTGCTGAAGACGGCGGTCGACCGTTACGACCTGCTGGACGTGGCCGCGGCGGACCCGGGTCCGGCCGGCGGCGACGCGTAGGGACGCACGCACGGAGCGGGGCGGCGGGGCCCGAACGGGTCCCGCCGCCCCGCGGTGCGTCCGGGGGAGGTCAGTTCTCCCAGATCTTGAAGGCCCGCACCTGGTACGGCGAGCGCGGGGCCCAGGTGCCGCCGCCCGGGTAGGTGTCGAACTCACCGGTCTCGGCGCATTCCGCCGACTGGTAGGTGGTGACGGGCCGGCCGGTGAGGTTGGCCAGGGCCTGGGCGGTGGCGCCCGCCTTCAGTGGCACACAGCTCTCGATGTCGATGGTGGCCAGCTCGTGGACCTGCCGGGCGCCGGTGAAGTCGGGCTGGGCCCAGAGGCAGAGCTGGCCGGTCCGGCAGTCCCCGAGCCGGCCGGGAGCGGCCTGGACCGGGGCCTGCGGGATCAGGGCGGTGGCGGCCAGGGCCGCGGCGACAACGGTCGTACGCATGTGAATCAACCCCCGTGGTGATGTGGATCTTCCTCGCCCACCCTGAGCCGCGGGGCGGCGGCGCGGGAAGGGGCCGGGGGCGGGACCACCCTGATAGGCGACAGCCCCGCCGGAACGTTCCGGCGGGGCTGTCGTACGCACTGTGTTGACGCCTTCGAGGGCGCTGGGGCGGACGGGTCAGATGTGACCGACGCCCCCGCCGGCCTCGGCGTTCTCGCCGCGCTTGGTCAGGGTGGCGACCAGGGCGGCGATCACGGCGACGATGCCGGCGACCATGAACGCCGTGCTCATGCCGGAGACGAACGTGTCGTGGGCGACACCCGCGATCTTGCCGGCGACGTCCGGCGGGGTGCCCTCGGCGATCGGCGGCATGCCGACCTTGACCGCGGAGGACGCCTGGTCGAGCTGTTCGGGCGACAGCGGCGGAAGCTTGGCTTCCGTCCAGTTGCCGGCCAGTTCGGAGTCGACCCGGGAAGCCATGATGGCACCCAGGACCGCCGTACCGAGGCTGCCGCCGACCTGCATGGCGGCCTGCTGGAGACCACCGGCGACACCGGAGAGCTCCATCGGGGCGTTGCCCACGATGACCTCGGTGGCGCCGACCATGACCGGCGCGAGGCCGAGGCCGAGCAGGGCGAACCAGACCGACATGGCGAGGGTGCCGGTGCCGACGGTCAGCTGGGACATGCCGAACATCGCGACCGCGGTGCACACCATGCCGCCGACGAGCGGAACGCGCGGACCGAACTTGGTGATCAGGAAGCCCGCCAGCGGCGAGGCGACGATCATCATCGCGGTCAGCGGCAGCAGGTGCAGGCCCGCGTCGACGGCCTTCATCCCGTGCACGTTCTGGAGGTAGAAGGTGACGAAGAACAGGCCCCCCATGAAGGCGAAGGCCATCAGCACCATCAGGACCGTGCCCGCGGACAGCGGGACGGAACGGAACATCGCGAGCGGGATCAGCGGTTCCTTGACGCGCTGCTGGACGAGGGCGAAGGCGGCGAACAGGACGACCGCGCCCGCCAGGAAGGCGATCGTCTGGACGTCGCCCCAGCCCCACTCGGCACCCTTGATGAGCGCCCAGATCAGGCAGAACATCGCGGTCGACAGGAGCACGATGCCGGCGATGTCGAAGGAGCGCGGCGCGTTCTCGGCGCGGTGGTCCTTGAGGATCAGCACGCCCAGGACGAGGGCGATCACGCCGACCGGCACGTTGATGAAGAAGACGGACTGCCAGCTGACGTGCTCGACGAGCACGCCACCGAGGATCGGACCGCCCGCGGTCGAGGCGCCGATCACCATGCCCCAGATGCCGATGGCCATGTTCAGCTTCTCGGCGGGGAAGGTCGCGCGCAGCAGGCCGAGCGCGGCCGGCATCAGCAGGGCGCCGAAGAGGCCCTGGAGCACTCGGAAGACGATCACCAGGGCGACGCTGCTGGAGAGCCCGATGGCTCCCGATGCCGCGGCGAAGCCGACGACACCGATGAGGAAGGTCTGGCGGTGGCCGAACCGGTCACCGAGTTTGCCCGCCGTGATCAGGGAGACCGCGAGGGCGAGCATGTAGCCGTTGGTGATCCACTGGACGTCGGCGAGCGAGGCGCCGAGGTCCTGCTGGATCGCGGGGTTGGCGATCGCGACGATCGTGCCGTCGAGCGCGACCATCATCACGCCGATGGCCACGGAGAAGAGCGTCAGCCAGGGGTGGCCGCGCATTCCCTTGGCCGGAGCGGCCCCGAGGGGGTCCTGCGGTTCCCGCGACGCCTTTTCGACGGTGGTCTGACTAGTCATACGCGGGAGATTAGTGTCAGCCGCTGACAGTTGACAAACCATTTCACAAGTCGGTAACTGTCACGTAGCTCACAGGTAAGCTGAGCTGGACAAAGCGGGGAAAAGAGGGCCAGTTCAGTGACCGACGGGCAGCTAGCCGAGGGCCGGCCGACCGGGCTGCGCGAGCGCAAGAAGCGACGCACCCGGGACGCCCTGCTCCGCGCCGCCCTCGATCTCTTCACCACCCAGGGGTACGACGAGACCACCGTCGACGAGATCGTCGACGCCGTCGAGGTCTCCCAGCGCACCTTCTTCCGCTACTTCGCGGGCAAGGAGTCGGTCGTCTTCGCCGTCCAGGACATGGTGGAGTCGCGCTTCCTCCTCGAACTGCGTCAACGTCCCGCCCCCGAGGCCCCTTTCGAGGCCATGCGCCGCGCGGTGCTGTGCGCCTGGAACAGTATCGGAGAGGCGATCGAGGCCATCGTGCCGGTCGAACTCCACATGCGCGCCCTCCGGATGATCGAATCGACGCCCTCCCTGCTCGCCGCCCACATGCGGCGCGGCCTCGCCCTGGAGGAGCAGATCGCCGGTCTCATCGCCGAGCGCGAGGGCCTGGACATGACACGGGACCCGCGGCCGCGCGTCGCCGTCGCCGCGTTCTCCGGCGTGATGCGGGTGACCGGGCAGCTGTGGGGGCGCGACTGCGACGGCGGCATGGACTCCCTCCGGGCCCTGACCGAGACCTACCTGGACCAGCTGGGCCCGGCCCTCGCCGGGAACTGGCGCGCGCACCCGACCGGGACGGCCCACCTCAACTAGTGCCGCGTCAGTCAAGGTTTGCCCGGGCGAACCTGAACCGATGAGGGCGCCGACGCTCCACATCCCGTGCAGCCCGGACATGATCGACTTGT
>NZ_JBEXXO010000028.1:0-110842 GCF_040630435.1 Streptomyces sp. NPDC005803
GGCGAAGTCCTCGGCGGTGAGGCCGATGCCCTTGTCGTGGATCTCGATCATCACGCGGCTGTCGGGCAGCCGGGTCTAGAAGGATCTCCCGCCCCGGCCCACGTCCGGCGTCCGGGCGCGTGCGGCCCCGGACCTCGTCCTCGTCCGTCAGATTCTGCCGCGCGCCAGCCGGGTCAGGGGGCCCGTCGGCGGCTTGGCGGTGGAGCGGCCGATGGCGAAGGCCGCTCCGGCGACACCGGCGACCCCCGCCGCGGCACCGGCGGCGACCGCCTTCCTGTGCTTGATGACGGTCCAGGCCGTGGTGGCCACGCTCGCGGCCTTGGCGGCGTTGGCCGTCACCACCTGCTGTCCGCTCTGCAGACCGGCGGCCGCCGCGCGCCCGGCGCGCCGGGTGGACTCTCCGGCCGCCCGCACGGTGTGGGAGGCAGAGGCCTTGGCGCCCTCGGCCTCGGACCGGGCCGTGTCGGCCGTCGCGGCAGCCTGCTTGCCCGCGGCCTCGGTGCCTGCGCCGGCCGTCTTGCGGGCCGAGGCGGCGGTCTTGCGGGCGGTGGTGGTCCTGCCCTTGCTCGGAGTGGAGTTCTTGGTGTCCTTGTTGTCAGCGGTCATGGCCTCCTCCTTGCCTTGGGTGGTGCACTGAAACCTAAGTCCGGGGCGCTCAGGCGCCGTTGTGCGGAAGCAGCGATCCGAGCGGCCCCAGGTCGAGATTGAGGTCGTCCATCGTCAGGTCGTAGCGGTCGCACAGTTCCGTCATGCGTTCGTGCAGGATCATCAGCGTCATCCCGATCCGTTCCTCCTGGACCTCACTGAGGTCGCCCTCGTCGACGCGGTGGATGGCGGTTCGCTCCATGAGCTGGCGGAGCAGTTCGACGATGGTGAGCACCAGCTTGATGAGATCGCGCTCCACGGTGTCCGGGTCGGTGGACAGCCGCTGGGCCGCGGCCGGGGGGCCGTGGCCGTCCGGTCGCGCGGGGCCGAGCCCGAACGCCTGGGCAGCGGCGCGCACCACCTCGTCGGCCGTCGCGGCGGATGTGCCCGCCGCACCACGTGCGTGTTCGCCGTCGGTCATCGTGTCCGCCTCCTCCTTCGGGTCGCCCGGCCGGGCGCGGAACCGGGCCGCGGGCTCACCACGGCGCCGGCTCCTCACCCGTGATCGACCGGATCACCGCTCGAAGATTGATGTGGACGAGGTCCACGTCGGCGATGGACAGGACCAGGTCGCCGGTGAGCACCGCGCCGCCGTTCAGCAGGCGGTCCAGAAGGTCGATCAGCGCGATGGGCGGTCCTCCGCGCGCCTCCGTCTCGCCGAGGACCCCGCCGACGATGTCCGTGCTCACCGGGCCCCACCACCGTCCGCCACGACGGCCGTGGCGAACGAGTAGGGCGCCCACGGCCCGGTCACCTCGACGGCGACCCCGGGGGTGCCGTCGGCCAGCGCGGAGAGTTCCCGGCTCAGCTGATCCGTGTGCTCCCGGGGCACGAGGTACGCCTCGTTCGCGACGTTCACCCCGGGGCGGGAGGCGAGCTGCCCCTGCTGCGGACGGTGGACCACCCGCGAGGCTGCCACGCTCTCGGCCAGCCGCACGGCACGGGCGGCCAGGTCGGACGCCACCCGGTACGCATCCTGGCTGGTGCGCTGCTGCGCCTGGCGCTGCCGCAGATAGGCGCGGCCGCTGCCGGCCTTCGCGGAGGGGGAGGCGGCCGGCGCCGGCGTGGTCGCGGCGCCCGGATCGGCGTAGACCTTCACCCCCAGCTCGACATGGCCTTCCAGTCGCCCCAACAGCTCCTGGAACTCGCTGCGTTGCCTGACCAGCATGTCGGCCACCCGCGCGTCGCCCAGATAGACCGTGGCCAGCCGCATCGGCAGGACCGAGGTCTCGGCGAACGCGGCGTCGACCACCGCGTGATGGGCGCGGGCGACCGCTTCGAGCCGCTCCAGGTCCTCCATCTGCGCGCTGAGGCCCTGCTCGCTGAACGTGTCCGCCGGCACGGAGGAGACGAGCGCGCACAACCCTCCCCCGCCGACCGGGCGCAGGGGCCGCCCGTCCACGCCCGGCAGCCGGGAGGCCAGCCCGTGCAGGGCGGGGCTGTCGCGGCCGACCGCGTAGACGTACGTCATCTCCTCGGCGCCGGGGGCCGGAAGGCCGCCGGTCGCGTTCGGTGGGGTGCTCATCGTCCCTCCTCCCGTTCGGCCTCGGCCGGCCGGCCTGGGGCGCCGGTGGCCCCCGGAAGGCCCGCCTGCGACCGCAGCCGGGCCAGTTCGGCACGCAACTGCTCGTTCTCCTCGGCCAGGGCCTCGCTGCCGGAGCGGTCCCCGGCCGGGGCGTCACCGCCGGAGCCTGCCTCGCGTGCGGGGCGGGCTCGTGAGGAGAGCGACGGATCGTGTTCCCACCAGTCGATGCCCATCTCCTTGGCCTTGTCGACGGACGCGACGAGGAGGCGGAGCTTGATGGTGAGCAGCTCGATGTCGAGCAGATTGATCTGGATGTCCCCGGCGATGACGATGCCCTTGTCCAGCACCCTTTCCAGGATGTCGGCGAGGTTGGCCGACGCGCCCTGCTGCCCGTACGCCGGGGCGGCCCCCCGGGACGGGGCCGGCAGTCGGCCGGCGAGTGAATCGGACACGGTGTCTCACGCCTTTCCGTGGGGTCTCGGTGCGGATCTGTGCGCTGCGCCGGTCACCGGCCGGCGTCGGCCTTACGGCGGCGTCGGGAGCGTGCGGCCGGCCGGGGCTCCTCCTCCGCCGCTTCCTCCTCCGGCTCCTCGGCGTCGGCGTCGTCCTCGTACGCGGGCTCGTCCTCCTCGTCCGCGACGTCCTCCGCCTCGGCTTCGTCCTCCGGCTCCACGTCCTCGTCCGCCGGCTCCTCGTCCTCCTCCGGGACGTCCTCCTCCGGGGCTTCCTCGTCCTGGAGTTCCTCGTCCGGGAGTTCCTCGTCCTCGTCCGGGGCGTCCTCGTCCAGGGGCTCGTCCTCGTACCCGGAGTCGTCCTCGTCGTGCGGCTGCTCGTCCTCGGGCATCTCGTCCTCGGACGCGTCCTCGTCGGTACGGCCCTCGTCGGCCCCGGCGCCCTCGTCGTCCTGTGCCTGCGACGCCTGCGCCTCTTCCTCGTCGAGCGCTTCGTCGTGGCTGACGACGACTTCTCCGTCGCGGATCTCGCCGCGCCAGCTGTCGGTCGCCTCGCCCCGCATCATGATGAACTTGCGGTAGAGCTTGAGGTCGAGCCGGGCACGGCGGCCCTGGGCGCGCCAGATGTTGCCGGTCTTCTCGAACAGGCCCTTGGGGAAGTATTCGAGGACCAGCAGGACCCGGGTGAGGTCGTCGGTGATCGCGTGGAAGGTGACCACGCCCTTGACGGTGCCCTTGGCGCCTTCGGTGGTCCAGGTGATGCGTTCGTCAGGCACCTGCTCGGTGACGTTCGCCTTCCAGCTACGCGTGGACTTGGCGACCTTCACCTTCCAGTTGCTCGTGGTGTCGTCCGCCTTCTCCACGCTCACGACGCCCTTGGCGAACGAGCTGAACTCCTGGAACTGGGTCCACTGGTCGTACGCCTCGCGGACCGGCACACCGACGTCGATGTCCTCGACGATGGTGACGCTCTTGGACTTGCCGCCACCGGATTTGCGTCCCTTGCCGAACAAACCCTTGACCTTGTCCTTGACGGTGTCCTTGAGATGGGAGGCTCCCGCGGTCAGGGCGGCCTGAGCGGGTGACTTGCCTTCCTTGAGGGCCTGTCCCCCCTTGGCGAGACCCTTGAGCGCGCCGCCCCCGCCGCCCGGCTCCGCGAGCTTGGACACGGAGTCGCCGAGGCGGTGGCCCAGCTGGGTCACCGCGTGTTCGGCGCGGGCCCGGAGGTAGTTCTGCAGCTCCTCCTTGAGGCGGTCGGCGGCCGGGCTCTTGGCCACGTCGTCCTTGATGCCGCCGAGTGCGGAGTCAGGCACGGTCGCCTCCCCGGGCCTTGCGGGCGCCGGACGCCGCCGTCTTGCGGGCGCCGGACGCCGCGGTCTTGCGGGCGGATCCGGTGCGCTTGCGCGCCGGGGCGGAGCCCTTGTCCGCGCTGCCGGACCGGCTTTGGCCGGACGAGGACCGGCTCTTCGAGGCGGACTTGGACGCGGCGGCCGGCTTGCGGGGGGTGCGCCTGGGCTGCTCGTCCTCCCCGGTGTCCTCGTCCTGGTCCGTGTCCTGCTCCGTCTCCTGGTCCGCGTCGGCCTCGTCGTCGGCTGCGGGGCCGGCCGCCAGTGCCTGGGTGCGCTGCTGCAGCGAGTCGGCCAGACTGCCCGCCCGCTGGGTGACGGCCTTCGTGGCCGCTGTCCTGGTGGCGTCCACCAGTTCCTTGCGCACCTGGTCGTTGAGGGAGCCCAGAACCGGCGAGTCGGCCAGCATCCTGCCGATCTGCCGCGGGTCGAGATCGATCTTCTTGCCGAGGAGGAACATCCCGAACCCCAGGGCGAGTTTGGCCTTCTTCGTACGCCCCAGCAGGTATCCCCCCACCAGAGCCGCGCCTATCTTGGCGTTCTTCGTCATCTGCGATGCACCTCGGATCTCCCCGTTCACGTGTGGTTGTGGCTGATGGTCACGGCGTACGCCGCTTCTGTTCCCGGTACTCCTCGATCTCGTCCAGCCGGTCGAGCAGTTCGTCCTCGCGCCGGTCGAACTCCTCGGCGTCGATGGAACCGTCGATCAGCTCCTGCTCCAGCTGCGCGAGCCGGGCCCGCACCGGCTCGGGGTCGTAGTACTCCTCCTCGGCGGCCTGGACCACCTGGTCCAGGACCCAGACCGTCCCCCGCACGGGGGCTAGCGGCAGGGTCAGGATGCTGCTGATGAGGCCCATGGCGGCAGATCACCTCCGCTCCGGGGAGCCGGACGGGCCCGGCCTTCAGACGAAGCTGTACGGCGGCAGCGGGCCGGTCAGGGTGAACGAGTACGCGTCGCCCCGCTGATCCGCCTCACGCTGGACCGCGGCCACGAAGGCGTCGGTCCGGGCCCGGGGCACGAGGAAGGACAGGTTCAGGAACTGCTGGGGGGCCGGCTCCGCGTGCGAGTTGCGGGTGACGACGTCCGCCAGCCGGGCGGCCACGTCCTCGGCCTCCCTCCGGTGGCGCTCGGCCACCTCACGGGCCACCAGCTCTCCCAGGGCGACCCGGTCGTCGTGGCTTCCCTGGGCGCGGGTCCGCTCGTTGAGCTGCCGGATCTCTTCGGACTCGGTCATGATCTCCCGCAGGAGGTCCTCCTCGTCCCGGCCGGCCTTGAGGTTGTACTCCACCTGGCCGTCCAGTTCCGCGAGCCGCTCACCGTACGCGTCGGCCTCCCGGTCCAGGGCCGCGATGACCTCGTCGTCGTCGGGTCCCACCAGGCCGAACCGCATGGGCAGGGTGGCGCCACCCGCCATCAGCGCCTCCAGCACGCCCTGATGGGCCATCACATCGCGGCGCTTGGCGCGGAGTCCTTCAGGCGCGTCGCTGACCACGGCCGCCAGCCGGTCGGTGGACAGCGTGCGCAGCGCCGAGGCGGGCTCGCCCACACCGTGCAGGCCGTTCAACGGCAGTGGATGGTCGGCACCGGTGATGGCGTAGATGTAGGTGGACACCGCTACTCTCCGCTTCGCTGGGTCTGACGGCTGGACGTGGTCTTTCGGGCCGGCCGCTTACGCGGCTCCTCCTCGGGCTCGTCGCGCTTGCCCTGCAACGATTCGCTGAAGGCCTCGACGGCTCCGGTCAGCACGCCCTTGGACTTGCCCTTGGCGCCGTTCTCCGTCATGTCGCCGACCAGGTCGGTGAGCTGGCTCGGCGCCTTGCGGCCGGACTCCAGGTCGAGCCGGTTGCACGCCTCGGCGAACCGCAGATACGTGTCGACACTGGCGACCACGACCCGGACATCGATTTTCAGGATCTCGATGCCTACGAGGGATACGCGGACGAATGCGTCGATGACCAGGCCGCGGTCGAGTATGAGCTCGAGAACGTCATAGAGATTTCCCGAGCCGCTCCCGCCGGACGTCGCATTGCTCTGCTGCACGAGTGTCATGGGGAACTCCTTTCGGTGATCCTTGTTTCGTCTGATCGACGGAATGTCAGCGACGGTCGATCTGGCCCCTGGCGTAGCGGCGCAGTCGTTCGTAGGACATGAGCCGGCCCTGGGGGTCGAGCTGCACCCGGTAGGAAGCCATGACGCTCATGGTGTCCGGAACCCGTTCCAGCTCGACCACTTCCACGTCCGCCGCCCACCCGTCCTCCGTCGCCTTCACCGCGGACACGGAGCCCGGCTCGCACTGGAGCATTTCGGTGAGCTGCGCGGAGGCTTTCCGCATGGCGGTGGGAACGTCGACGCGTTTTCCGTCCTGCTCTTTTTCGGTGTCCTTCTCGGTACTCATCCCTCCACCTGTCGCCGGGGAGGACCGCTCGCTGACCGGCCTCCGTCGTTCGTGGCTTCCGATCGCCTGCCCCTGCGATCCGGACGTATGCGCGAACAGAGTGCCGAATGACCGCGCCGCGCATTTCTGATGAAGATTCATGTCGGTGAGTGCGGCGTACGGACGTACGTCTCCGGCCCGCTCGCAAGGGGTCCCGGCTGCCCGGCGGGGTACCCGGAGCGGATACGTCGACCGCGAAGGAGTCAGCCATGGAAATCTCCGGACTCGTCAGCGCTCTGCTCATCGGGGCCGTGGTGGGGCTGCTGGGACGCCTCTGCCTGCCGGGCCGTCAGCACATCGGCGTCCTGTGGACGCTCGTCGTCGGGATCGCCGCCGCGCTCCTCGGCTCGCTGCTGGCGTCCGTCCTGGGCGTGGGCGACACCGGGGGCGTCGACTGGATCGAGTGCCTCGTCCAGATCGTCCTGGCCGGCCTGGGCGTCGCCGCCCTCGACCGCGCCCTGGCCGGAACGGAACGCCATCCCTGAGCGCGCCGTTCCCGGTCGAGCCGGTCCCTCGGCAGCCTCTCAGCCGTGCAGCAAGTCGTCGGAGGGGCCGGCCTCACCCATGGCCCGGCGGTCCTCGTCGGACCACGTGCGGGTGTCGCGCGGCTCGACGTAGGGCTCCTCGAACGGGGGGTGGCCGCCCAGGATGGCGCGTTCGCGAGCCATCTCCGCGTCGAACTCCAGGCCCAGCAGGATCGCCAGATTGGTGATCCACAGCCAGACGAGGAAGACGATGACACCGGCCAGCGCACCGTACGTCTTGTTGTACGAGGCGAAGTTGGCGACGTAGAACGCGAAGCCCGCCGAGGCCACCATCCAGATCAGGAGCGCCAGCACACTGCCCAGGGACGCGAACCTGAAGCCCCACCCCTTGGCGTTCGGCGCCGCCCAGTACAGGATCGCCAGCATGACGGCCACGCAGACCACCAGGGCGGGCCACTTGGCGACCGACCAGATGGTGAGCGCGGTGTCGCCGACGCCCAGCAAGGCGCCGAGCTGGCGGGCTATCCCCCCGGTCAGCACCACCATCAGGGCACTCGCGCAGGCCAGGACCATCAGCACCAGGGTGAGCCCGACGCGCACCGGCAGCACCTTCCACAACGGCCGCCCCTCCGGCAGGTCGTAGACGGCGTTCGCCGCGCGCATGAACGCCGCCACGTAGCCCGAGGCGACCCACAGCGCGCCCAGCAGGCCGACGATCGCGAGCACCGAGCCGGTGCCGCCACTGCCCTCCACCTGGGTGATCCCCCTCGTGAGCACGTCCTTGGCGGCTCCCGGCGCCAGCTGCTCCACGTTGTCCAGCGCCTTGCGCGTGGTCGACTCCCCCGCGATCCCGAGGAGCGAGACCAGGACCAGGAGGGCCGGGAAGAGCGACAGGATGCCGTAGTAGGTCAGCGCTGCCGCCCGGTCGGTCAGTTCGTCCTGCTGGAACTCCTTGGCCGTCCGCTTGAGGATCGCCCACCACGACGCGGTGCCCAGCTCGGTCGGCGCGTCCGGAGCCTCGCGCTCCACCTCGGCGTCCGGCCCCGCCGCCCGGCCTCCCTCACCTTCCTCCCGGTCTTCCGTCCGACCGTGGCTCCCCGGGACGGGACGTCGGGGAGGGCCCTGCTCGCTGCGCTGTTCGTTCACCATGAACGGCGGCTACCCCGGACAGCGCCGTTATGCCGCCGGACGGCCACCGGCCCTCGGCCAGGAGGCAATTCCCGGCCGCCACCGACCGGCCGCCACCGACCGGCCACCGGGCCGTGCGGTAGCTTGCGTGTCATGACCATGTCGACACCCTCCCTGCTTCTTGACCGGCTGCACCGGGCGGGGCTGAGCGATGCCGTGTCGGTGACCCCGGTCGAGGGGGGCGTGGCCGCCCTCGCGGGACTCGCGACGCGCCGCACCGGGCCGCCCGTCTTCGTGAAGGCCTTCCGCGAGACGCCTGCCGACGGGCTGTTCGTAGCGGAGGCGGAAGGGCTCCGGTCGCTGCGCGACATGGGCGGGGCCGCCACCCCGGAGGTGGTGCACGCCGGCCGGGACGTGCTGGTGCTCTCCGCCCTGGAGGCGCGTCCGGCCCGGGAGGACTTCTGGGAGCGGCTCGCCCACACCCTGGCGCGGCTGCACACCACCACCGTGCACGACCGCTTCGGCTGGCCCCGTGACAACTGGCTGGGGCGATGCCGGCAGGACAACGCCTGGGACGCCGACGGGCACGCGTTCTTCGCCCGGAGCCGTCTGCTCCGCTGGCTGCCCGAGCCCCGGGTACGGGCGGCGCTGGACGCCCGGGACCGGCGGGCGCTGGAGCGGCTGTGCGAGCGGCTGCCCGAACTGCTGCCTTCCCGGCCGCCCTGCCTCACCCACGGCGACCTGTGGTCGCACAACATCCTCGCGACCCCGGACGGGCAGCCCGCCCTGATCGACCCGGCGGTCTCCTTCATGTGGCCCGAAGTGGATCTCGCCCATCTGTGGAGTTCGCCGCACCCGCCCGAGGCGAAGCGGTTCTTCGCGCAGTACGCGGAGCTGACCGGGCTCGACGACGCCTGGCCCGCCAGGATGCCGGTCATCCAGCTGCGGCAGCACCTGGCCGTCATCGCCCAGCACGAGCACGACTGGGGCGCGGCCGACCAGGTCCGCGCCACGCTCAAGCCGTTCCGCTCGTAGCCACCGGGCCCGGACTTCCCCGTCCGTCAGCCGGGCCCCGTCCCGGGCGCAGGTGCTGAGCCGGCGGCAGCCCGGCCCGCGCGGCGTCGGCGAAACCGCCCCGGCCCATCGGCGAGCGGTGGTTCCGCGCACGCGCGACACGCCCCAAGGGCGCGTTATGTACCGAATTGCACTATATCTTCGTTCCATGGATGCGTGTGGCGCTGGAGTTCCTCCTGGGTTCCGGAGCCCTTGGGTTCCTGGACGGGAGGCCGGGGTGCCGGAGGACGGGCGGGCCGGGCGCCGGTGGTGTCCGGTGCCTGTGCCGTCGCCGGCCGGTGCGTGCGCCCCCGCGGCGTCCAGGCCCCGCCGCCGAGCCGGCACCACGCGGCCGCGGCGGCCCTGCCCGGTGTCCTCGCGGTGAGTACCGGAAGGCGGTGACCGGCTGCCGGGCGTCCCGCACCTCCCGGCACACGTACCGCCGCACAGACGAGGGAAGTCATGAGCAACGCAGAGACCAGCACCGCGACCCCGGCCTCCGGGGACCGGCCGGCGGCCAAGCTGACCCTGGTGACCCTGACCGCCATGGTGGTCGGCTCGATGGTCGGGGCCGGGGTCTTCTCGCTGCCGCGCCGGTTCGCGCAGGAGACGGGGGTGGCCGGGGCGCTGATCGCCTGGGCGATCGCGGGGACGGGCATGCTGATGCTCGCCTTCGTCTTCCAGGCCCTCGCCGTGCGGCGGCCGGACCTGGACGCCGGCGTGTACGCGTACGCCAAGGCCGGATTCGGCGAGTACCTCGGCTTCTTCTCGGCGTTCGGCTACTGGGCGAGCGCCTGCGTCGGCAACGTCACGTACTGGGTACTGATCATGTCGACGATCGGCGCGATCTGGCCCGCGCTCGGTGACGGCGACACCTTCCTCGCCGTCCTCCTCTCCTCCGTCGGACTGTGGGCGTTCTTCCTGCTGATCCGACGCGGCGTCAAGGAGGCCGCGGCGATCAACAAGATCGTGACCGTGGCGAAGGTCGTGCCGATCCTGGTGTTCGTCGTCCTCGCGCTGTTCTACCTCGACACCGATGTCTTCGTGGACAACTGGGGCGGGGCCGACTACGCGGGCTCGCTGTTCGAGCAGGTCCGCGGGACGATGCTGGCCACGGTCTTCGTCTTCCTCGGAGTGGAGGGCGCCAGCGTCTACTCCCGGCACGCCAAGCGGCGGGAGGACGTCGGCCGGGCCACGGTCCTCGGCTTCCTCAGCGTGTTCGCTGTCTTCGCCTCCGTCACCCTCGTCTCCTACGGCATCATGCCGATGGCCGAGATCGCCGAGCTGCGCCAGCCGTCCATGGCCGGGGTGCTGGAACACGCCGTCGGCACCTGGGGCAAGGTCTTCGTCAGCGTCGGCCTCATCATCTCGGTGCTCGGCGCGTACCTCGCCTGGACGCTGATGGCCGCCGAAGTGCTCTTCGTCGCCGCCAAGGACAAGGACATGCCCCGGTTCCTGGGCCGCGCCACCGCCGAGGACGTCCCGGTCCCCGCCCTGCTGATGACCACCACGCTGAGCCAGATCGTCCTGGTCGTCACGATGTTCTCCGACGACGCGTTCAACTTCGCGCTCGACCTGACCAGCGCACTGAGCCTGATCCCGTTCCTGCTCGCCGCCGCGTTCGCGGTGAAGATCTGCTTCGGGGCGGACCGTGCGAGGAGCTCCGGACGGAGCACCCGCCCGGAGCTCGTGATCGCCGTCGTCGCCACGCTGTACACGGCGTTCCTGCTGTACGCCGCCGGGCTGAAGTTCGTCCTCGTCTCCTTCATCCTCTACGCCCCCGCGACGTTCCTGTTCGTCAAGGCCCGGCGCGAGCAGGACCGCCGCCCGTTCTCCCCCCGCGAGGCCCTGATCTGCGCCGTCTCGGTCGCCGGTGCCGTGATGGGCGTCATCGCCCTGGCGATGGGCTGGATCGAGCTGTGACCCGTCCCCGACCCGTGCCCCACCCGACCGAAAGGCGCACCGCCATGAGTCCCGACACCGCTCCCGCACCCGCCCTCGGCGTCCACTCCGAGGTCGGCGAACTCCGCAAGGTCCTGGTGTGCGCGCCGGGCCTCGCCCATCGCCGGCTCACCCCGACCAACGCCGACGACCTGCTCTTCGACGACGTCATGTGGGTGGAGAACGCGCGGCGCGACCACGCGGACTTCGTCGACCAGCTGACCGGGCACGGGGTCGACGTCGTCGAGCTGCACGATCTGCTCGCCGCCACCATGGACATCCCCGAGGCCAGGAGCTGGCTCCTGGACCGCAAGATCGTCGCCAACGAGGTGGGCCTCGGGCTCCTCGACGACACCCGCGCCTTCCTGGACGCCCTCGACTCCCGCCAGCTCGCCGAGTACCTCATCGGCGGCCTGTCCACCGCCGACCTGCCGGGCGAGTTCCGGTCCGGCTACCTGGCGCTCGCCCGTGAGGCGACCGGAGCAAGGGAGTACCTCATGCCCCCGCTGCCCAACACCCTGTACACCCGTGACACCACCTGCTGGCTCTACGGCGGTGTGACGCTGAACCCGCTCTACTGGCCGCCCCGGCACGACGAAACCCTGCTGATGAAGGCGGTCTACACCTTCCACCCCGGCTTCAGGGACAGTGCGGTGTGGTGGGGCGACCCCGAACAGGACTGGGGGCAGGCCACGTTCGAGGGCGGGGACATCATGCCCGTCGGCAACGGCGTCGTCCTCATGGGCATGAGCGAACGCACCTCCCGCCAGGCCATCACCCAGGTGGCCGCCTCCCTGTTCAGGAACGGCGCTGCCGAGCAGGTCATCGTCGCCGGGATGCCCAGGCTCCGCTCCGCCATGCACCTCGACACGGTCTTCACCTTCGCCGACCGCGACATCGTCACCCTCTACCCCACGATCATGGACGCCGTGCACACCTTCTCGCTGCGCCCCGGTGACAAGGCCCCGGGTGTGGAGATCACCGACGAGGGGGCGACGCCGTTCGTCGACGTCGTGGCCAAGGGGCTCGGCCTGCCCCGGCTGCGGGTGGTCGAGACGGGCGGCGACGTCTACGCCTCCGAGCGGCAGCAGTGGGACAGCGGCAACAACGCCGTCGCCCTGCGTCCCGGCGTCGTCTTCACCTACGACCGCAACACCCAGACCAACGCCCTGCTGCGCGAGGCGGGGGTCGAGGTCCTGACGATCGTCGGCGCCGAACTCGGGCGCGGGCGCGGGGGCGGCCACTGCATGACCTGCCCGCTGATCCGCGAGCCCGTCGACTTCTGACCGCATCCGCGGGGCCACCACCGCGCCGGCGGACGCCGGGCGCCCGGTGCCGGCCGCCCGGCGGTTCAGGTCAGGGGGTCGCCGCGGAGACGACGTACACGACGGGTGACATCGGGTCGGTCATGTCGACGGTGATGTCCTGGGTGGGGCGCGGGTCCTCGTTGGTGTGCGTGGTGCCCGCCCACGAGAGGCCGCCGCCGAAGTGCCAGCCGGCGATCTTCGTGTCGCGCTCGCCGACGGTGACCCGGCCGGCCTCCAGAGCGGCGCGGCCCGTGCCCACCTGGGTCAGGAACCGGTCGAGGCCGTTGGACGTCGTGCGGAACTGCGCGTACATCCGGCTGGCCTTCCAGTTGTTGGTCTCGTAGTACTGGACCTCCACCGCGTCCCGGGGGATCGGCACCTCGAAGATCCGGCGGAGCATCCGCGAGGGCCAGCCCTCGCGGAGCCCCTGGGCCGCCGCCTCGGCGGCCTTGTCCTGCCCGGAGCGGCGGCTCTGGCCCGCGGAGATCAGCAGATAGCCGGCCGGGACGCCGATGAGCAGCACGATGATGGTCGCCGTGATCAGACGCCGCCGGATCGTCCGGCGCCGCTCCTCGGGCGGTGGTCCCTCGCCGGGCGGCGGGGACTGGCGCGGCACGACGGGGTGCTCGGCTGCGGTCATGGGTGTGGGGCCCCTAGGAAGTGCGGGTGTTGCGCGTGTTACGGATGGTGCTGGCGGCCTGGTCGTAGATCTGGGCGTACCGCTCGTACCGCTCGACGCGCCGGCGGTTGGCGCGCCGGAAGCGGCGGGCCACCAGCCGGGCGAGGTCGGCCGCGCCGACCATACCTGCTTCGGGGCCGAGCTGTGCCTTGGCGATCCGGGCCTCGGGGCGGTAGCCGCGGCCGGTGAGCTGCCGTTTGAAGGCGTCCCTGGCCGGTCCGATCAGCAGGTCGTCGGCGGCGCTGACACCGCCTCCGATGACGAAGCAGGAGGGGTCGAGCGCGGCGGCGAGATTGGCGATGCCGACGCCGAGCCACTGGCCGATGTCCTGGAGGAGCTCGATGCACATCGCATCGCCCTCGCGGGCCAGTTCGGTGATGAGCGGTCCGGTGATGTCGGGGATGTTGCCCTTGACCCGCTCGATGATTCCGTGGGCCACCGGGGAGTCCGCCGCGGCCAGCTCCTTGGCTTCCCGGACGAGTGCGTTGCCGGAGCTGTACTGCTCCCAGCAGCCGCGGTTGCCGCAGGGGCAGCGGTGACCGCCGGGGACCACCTGCATGTGGCCGAACTCACCGGCGACGCCGTACTTGCCGCGCTTGACCTGACCGTCCTCCAGGATCGCGCCGCCGATGCCGGTGCCGAGCGTGATCATGACGAGGTGGTCCTCGCCCCGGCCGGCGCCGAAGCGCCATTCGGCCCAGGCGGCGGTGTTGGCGTCGTTGTCCACCATGACGGGGACGACGAGCCGGGAGGCGAGGGCGTCGCGCAGGGGCTCGTCGCGCCAGGCCAGGTGCGGGGCGAACAGGACCTTGGAGCGGTCGGCGTCGACCCAGCCGGCCGCCCCGATGCCCACCGCGTGCACGTCGTGCCGGTCCGAGAGGTCCAGCACCAGCTCGACGATGGTGTCCTCGACGACCTTGGGGCTCTTGGACTTGTCGGGCGTCTCGGTGCGCAGGGTCTCCAGGATGTTGCCGTCGGCGTCGACGACGCCGGCCATCACCTTCGTCCCCCCGATGTCGATGCCGACCGTGGGCACCCGCGGCGCGGTGAGGTGCGAGCGCCGCTCCCTGGTGCCGACGGTCCGCAGGACGGTGGCGCGGGCGGAGCCGCGGTGTGTGAAGTCGCGGTACGTGCTCATCGTCCCTGCGGGGTTCGGGGGGCCGGTGTGTGGTGCTTCCGGCGGCGGACGGCGCCCACCGCTGTCGATTCTGCCATTTCCGGCCGGGGACCGTACGGCGACCGCCCTGCCGGCCGGCACCCGGCGGGCCCGGAGACCGGGTCCGCCGGGTGCCCGGGCACAGCCGTGGACGGGGTCACTCCGAGGCGCCGTCCTCGTTCCGGAGGCCGCCCAGCGGGCCGGGCCCGGGCGCCCGCTCCAGCTCATGGCTGAGCTCGTCCAGCTCGCTGCCGCCCGCCATCTGGCGGGTCAGCTCGTCCAGTGTGACGCCGTCCTTCGTGTGGCTGCCCGCCATGGCGCCCCGCTTGAGCAGGACGAAGCGGTCACCGACGAGATACGCGTGGTGCGGGTTGTGCGTGATGAGCACCACGCCGAGTCCCGCGTCCCGGGCGGCCGCGACGTACTTCAGCACCACCCCGGACTGCTTGACGCCGAGCGCCGCGGTCGGCTCGTCCAGCACGAGGACCTTGGCGCCGAAGTGGACGGCCCGCGCGATGGCGACGCACTGCCGCTCGCCGCCGGACAGGGTGCCGATGGGCTGGTCGACGTCGCGCAGGTCGATGCCCATGCGCAGCAGCGCGGAGCGGGTCGTCTCCCGCATCAGCCGGACGTCGAGCCGCTTGAAGGGGCCGGCCCCCGTCGTCGGCTCGGAGCCGAGGAAGAAGTTGCGCCAGACCGGCATCAGGGGGACGACGGCGAGGTCCTGGTAGACCGTGGCGATGCCCCGGTCCAGGGCGTCGCGCGGGTTGGCGAGCGTGGTCTCCTCGCCGTCGATGAGGAAGCTCCCGGCGTCGTGGCGGTGCAGCCCTGCGATGATCTTGATCAGGGTGGACTTGCCGGCGCCGTTGTCACCGAGGACACAGGAGATCTCCCCCGCGTGGACCTCCAGCGAGACGTCCTGGAGCGCCTTGATGCTGCCGTAGTACTTGCTGACGTGGTCGAGCTCGACCAGCGCCCGCCGGTCGGTCTCCGCCGGCCCGCTCGGTACCTGGGGGGCCGTCATTTCGTCGCCTCCGCGCGCTTGCGTACCCATGCGTTGAGCAGGGTGGCCAGGAGCAGCATGGCTCCGAGGAAGAACTTGAACCAGTCCGGGTTCCACTCCGCGTACACGATGCCCTTGCTGGTCATGCCGAAGATGACGGCGCCGACCGCCGAGCCGATCGCGGAGCCGTAGCCGCCGGTGATCAGACAGCCGCCGATGACGGCCGCGATGATGTAGATCAGCTCGTTGCCGACGCCTTCGCCGGACTGCACCACGTCGTAGCTGAACAGCAGGTGCTGGCCGGAGACCCAGGCGGCGAAGGCCACCCCGAGGTAGAGCCCGATCTTGGTCCGGATCACGGGGACGCCGACCGCGCGGGCCGCGTCGGCGCCGCCGCCGACCGCGTAGATCCAGTTGCCGAAGCGGGTCCGGAGCAGGATCCAGGTGGCGATCGCGACGAGGACGGCCCACCACAGGATGGTCACCTTCAGCTCGACGCCGCCGACCGTCCAGTGCGAGGCGAAGACCTTGCGGGCCGAGGGGAAGCCCTCCATGTTGCCGATGGTCTTCGTCGACACGGTGCCGCTGATCAGCTTGGTGAAGCCGAGGTTCAGGCCGGTCAGCATCAGGAAGGTGCCGAGCGTGATGATGAAGCTGGGCAGTTTCGTACGCGTCAGCATGAAGCCGTTGAACGCGCCGAAGGCCAGGGTGACCAGCAGCGACACGAAGACGCCGACCCAGACGTTGGCCGTCATCTGGTAGCTGAACATCGACGAGATCAGCGCGGAGCTGGTGACCATCACGCCCGCGGAGAGGTCGAACTCCCCCCCGATCATCAGCAGCGCCACCGGCGCCGCCATGATCCCGATGGTGGAGGCCGCGTACAGCACCGTGCCGAAGCTGGTGGCGCGCAGGAAGCTGTCGGCGACGATCGCGAAGAAGAGGAAGACCGCCAGCGCGCCGACGACCGAGCCCAGCTCCGGACGGCCGAGCAGCTTGCGCAGCGGTGAGGTGCGCAGCAGCCTCTCGTCCGCCACGGCGGAGGACGTACCTGGGCCCGCGGTCATCGGGTGCCCCGGTCCGCGTATTCGGCCAGCTGGGCGGCGTCGTCGGAGGTGATGACCTGCGGGCCGGTCAGGACCGGCCGGCCGCCGCCGAGCACGTTGCGGTTGTAGCGGTAGAGCCAGAGCAGGTCGACGGCCTCGTACCCCTGGAGGTAGGGCTGCTGGTCGACGGCGAAGCCGAGGGTCTTGGCCTGGAGGTCGGCCGCGACCTTGGCGTTCAGGTCGAACGTGTCGACCTCGGCGTCGCTGCCGGCGGTCTTCTTCGCCTTGACGGCGGCGTCCGCGAACGGCGCGCCGAGGGTGACGATCGCGTCGATGTCCTTGTCGGCCTGGAGCTTCGCCTCGATGGAGGCCTGGACGTCCGGCATGTTGGTGCCCTCGACGTACAGGTTCTGCATCTGGCCGTCGAAGGTCTTCTTCGCCCCGGCGCAGCGCTGCTCATGGCCGACGTTGCCCTGCTCGTGCAGGATGCACAGGGCCTTCTTGCGGCCGCGCGCGTTGAGCTCGTCGCCGACGGCCTCGCCCGCGATCGACTCGTCCTGGCCGATGTGGGTGAGCGCGCCGTAGCTCTTGGACTCGGCGGAGCCCGAGTTCACCGTGATGACCGGGATGCCGGCCCTGGTGGCCTTCGCGACGACGTCCTTCATGGCGTCGGGCTTGGCGAGCGTGACGATCAGCCCGTCGACCTTCTTGTCGATGGCGGCCTGGACGAGCTGGGCCTGCTGCTGCCCCTCGTCGTTGTGCGAGTACAGGAAGTTGATGTTGTCCTTGCCGGCCGCCATCTTGGCGCCCTTCTGGACGATGTCCCAGAAGGTGTCGCCGTCGCCCGAGTGGGTGACCATGGCGAAGGTCCAGCGGGGCGTGTTCACCGCGGACCGGCCCTCGGCCGCGGCCTCGGCCGCACGCTCCTCCGCCCGCTTGCCGCCGGTGCTGCTGCATCCCATGAGGGATGCCCCGAGCACCGCCGCAAGCACGGCGCCCATCGCACGTACCCCTGTCCGAACCCTTGCCACGACGCCGTGCCCTTCTTGTGCTGCTCGCTGTGCTGCTGGTGGAGCCGGGGCCGTACGGTCCCGGCCCGGCTGGGCAAGTATCCCCGAGCCCGGGTCACGCCCGCCCGGCAGGGGCGCGGCACGTGGGTCGGAACGGGGCGTGTACGGAGCCGGGGCGGCCGGGTGCGGCCGACGTCACCGTACGGGTAGCCGAGGAGCCTGTGACACCGTACGAGAGCCGGAGCCCCGTGTCACCGTACGAGGAGCTGGAAATCGAAGGCGTAGCGCGAGGCGCGGTAGAGGTGGGAGCCGAATTCGACCGCCCGGCCGGTGTCGTCGAAGGTGGTGCGCTCCATCGTGAGCAGGGCGGCGCCCTCGCTCTCGCCGAGCGGGCCCGCCTCCTCGGCGGTGGCGAGGCGGGCGCCGACGGTCTGGCGGGCGCTGTGCAGGGTGATGCCCGCGCCCCGCATCATCCGGTAGAGGCCGGTGGCGGCCGGCCGGTCGCCGGACAGGTCGAGGAGGCCGGCGGGCAGGTGGTTGCGCAGGAGGGCGAGCGGCTCGCCGTCCGCCGCGCGCAGCCGCTCGATGTACTGCACCTCGGTCCCCTCCGGGACGCCCAGCGCCGCGGCGACGGCTGCCGTCGCGGGCCGCGGGGCGTTGGTCAGGACGGTGGTCGAGGGGTGCCGGCCGGCGGTCTCCAGGTCGTCGTACAGACTGCTGAGCGCCAGCGGTCGGCTGACCTTGCTGTGCAGCACCTGCGTGCCGACGCCGCGGCGGCGGACCAGCAGGCCCTTGTCGACGAGCGACTGGATGGCCTGACGGACGGTGGGCCGGGACAGTCCGAGCCGGGCGGCCAGCTCGATCTCGTTGCCGAGGAGTCCGCCGGCGGCCAGTCTGCCGTCCGCGATCGCCGCCTCCAGCTGCTGAGCGAGCTGGTAGTAGAGCGGGACGGGGCTGGAGCGGTCCACGCTCAGGTCGAGGGCCGTGGCGTCGGCGGGGGGTTTCGGCACCTCAGGAGCGTATCCCGGTCATCCGCGGCCCCGGCAGGGCGGTCGTCCTGTTGTCCGGACAGCCTCCCGGCGTTCATCTCCCGGAAAGGACCCTCAATTTGTCAAGACATAAGGTTGACACCGCTACGGGCGGACGGCACGTTGGGACCATGCGCATCGGACTCCTGGGCACCGGCCGGATCGGCTCCTTCCACGCGGGCGTCCTCGCCCGCCATCCCGCGGTGGAGGCACTGGTGGTGGCGGACACCGACCCGGCCCGCTCGGCCGCCGTCGCCCGCCGGACCGGGGCGCGCGCCGTGGCCACGGCGGCGGAGGTGTTCGACGCCGGGGTGGACGCCGTGGTGATCGCCTCGGCCACCTCCGCCCATGCCGAGCTGATCGGCCGGGCCGCGCGCGCCGGGGTGCCCGCCTTCTGCGAGAAGCCCGTGGCGCTGGATCTGGCGGGCACCCTCAGGGCCCTGCGTGAGGCGGAGCGTGCGCACAGCGTCCTGCAGCTCGGCTTCATGCGCCGGTTCGACGCCGGCTACGCGGCGGCACGCGCCGCGGTGCGTGCCGGGGCGCTCGGCCGGCTGCACACCGTACGGGCGGTGACCTCCGATCCGGCACCGCCGCCCGCCGCGTATCTGCCGCTCTCCGGCGGGCTGTTCCGGGACTGCCTGATCCATGACTTCGACATGGTGCGGTGGGTGACGGGCCGTGAGGTGACGCGGGCGTACGCCACCGGGTCGGACGCCGGGCCCGCGATGTTCCGGGCGGCCGGCGACGTGGACACGGCGGCGGCCCTGCTGACGCTCGACGACGGCACCCTCGTCACCGCGACGTCGACCCGCTGCAACGGCGCGGGGTACGACGTGCGGATGGAGCTCGCGGGCGAGCGGGACCAGATCACGGTCGGCCTCGACGACCGCACGCCGCTCACCTCCGCCGAGCCGAAGGGCCCCGGTGCCCCGGCCAGGCCCTGGCCGGGGTTCCTGGAGCGCTTCGCCCCCGCGTACGAGGCCGAACTGGACGCCTTCCTCCGCCTGGTGCGCGGCGAGGCCGCCAATCCGTGCGACGGCCGGGAGGCGCTGCGCGCCCTGCGGATCGCGGAGGCGTGCGAGGTCTCACGGCGGGAGCGGCGGCCGGTGGAGCTGACGGAGATCCCCTCCGCCTGACCGGCAGCCGCCCGCACGGGAGGTCCGTCAGGAGGCGGTGGCGCTCAGCACGGTGCCCTGGGCGACGGCACAGAGCGTTTCGGCGCCGTCCTGGCCCACCACGAAGAGATCGCAGCGCGCCACGGCCTGCCGGCGGCCGGTGTGCACGACCTCCGCGCGCGCGACGAGCGCGGTCCCGGTGGCGGGGCGGAGGTACTGGATGGAGAAGCCGCCGGTCAGCACCGCCGGGCCGAGCGTCGTTCCGGCGGCGAAGGTGAGGGCGTTGTCGGCGGCGTAGGCGAGCACGCCGCCGTGCAGGAACCCGTTCTGCTGCCGCAGGTCCTCGCGGCTGTCGATCTCCAGCGTGGCCGCGCCGTCGCCGAAGACGGTGATCCGCGCGCCGACGAGGGCGCTGAACGGCTGGCTGTCGAGCACCTTCTGCGCCATTCGCAGGTCGAGCCCCGTCATAACGGTTCCTTTCGTGTCACCACCGCACGGGGAGCCGGCGCACCCCGCGGATCAGCATGCCGGGCAGCCACTCCGGTTCCCCGGCAGCCGGGTCGAGCGCGAGCCCGGGGCAGCGTTCCAGCAGTGTACGGATCGCGATGCGGCCCTCCATCCGGGCCAGGGGGGCGCCCAGGCAGAAGTGGATGCCGTGGCCGAAGGCCAGGTGTCCCTGCGCCTCGCGTCGGATGTCGAAGCGGTCGGGCCCGGGGAATCGGCCGGGGTCGCGGTCGGCGCCGGCCAGGGAGACCAGGACCGGCTCGCCGGCCCGGATGACCCGGGAGCCGATCCGCACGTCCTCCCGAGCGAACCGGAAGGTGGCGGTCTCCACCGGGCCCTCGTGGCGGAGCATTTCCTCCACCGCCCTGTCGAGGAGGCCGAAGTCGGCCCGCAGGGCCTCCAGTTGGTCAGGATGCGTGAGCAATTCCCGTACGCCGTTGGAGATCAGGTTGACCGTCGTCTCGTGGCCCGCGACCAGCAGCAGGAAGGCCATGCCGACCAGTTCGTCCGGCGACAGCGTGTCCTCGTCGTCGTAACGGGCCGCGATCAGCGCGCTCAGCAGGTCGCCGCCGGGCGAGCAGCGCTTGTCCTCGATCAGTTCGGCGAGGTAGGCGCCCATCGCGCGCACGGCGTCGCCCTCCTCCTGCGCACCGGCCGGGGAGACCACGGCGTTGGACATGAGGCGGAAGGCCGCACGGTCCAGGTCGGGTACCCCGATGAGTTCGCAGATGACGGTCATCGGCAGCGGGAACGCGAGCGCGTCCAGGAGGTCCGCCCGCCCGGCGGGCAGCATCGCGTCGAGCAGTTCGTCGGTGATCTGCCGCACCCGCGGGCGCAGCGCCTCGATCCGACGGGGGGTGAACTCCCGGGCGACCAGCTTGCGCAGGCGGGTGTGGTCCGGTGGGTCCATCTCGAGCATGTTGGCGTTGATCGGGTCGCCGGCACCCGTCTGGCCGGGCAGCGTCCGCCAGTCCTTGCCGAGCCTCGGGTCGGCGAGGGCGGCGCGTGCCTCGTCGTACCCGACGACGAGCCAGACCCGGTCGAACTCGTCGGTGCGGATGGTGTGCACCGGTCCTTCGGCGCGCAACTCGGCGTAGTACGGGTACGGATTCGCGGTGAAATCGGCTACCGCGCGCAGATCCGCGTCGACATCGGACATGGGCCCGCCCTCCCGGTCAGATCGGTCCGGCCAGCCTAAGGGCTGTCCCTGGCACAGGAGTGCGACGCCGCAGGCGGGCGCCGGACACCCTTCCCCGGCCGACCGGTCCGGCTGGGCCGGCGCGTTTCAGGACGGGCCGGTGCCGCTCTCGTCGTCGAGGAGGCCCGCGTCGTGGACCAGCAGCGCGATCTGGACACGGTTGTTGAAATCGAACTTGGCGAGAATACGTGACACCTGGGTCTTCACCGTGGCCACGCTCAGGTAGAGGGCGGCGGCGATCTCCGCGTTGGAGCGACCGTGTCCGACGGCGACCGCCACCTCGCGCTCACGGTCGGCCAGCAACGCGATCCGCTGCCGGGCCCGTTCGGCGCGGCCGGCCCGCTCCTCCCGGCCGGGGCCCGCCGCGCGGGCCATCAGCTGACGGGTGACGGCGGGCGACAGGACGGGGTCGCCGGCCGCCACGCGCCGTACGGAGTCGACGATCTGCGCGGGCGGGGTGTCCTTGAGGACGAAGCCGGCGGCTCCGGCACGGATGGCGCGGAGCACCTGCTCGTCGGCGTGGAACGTCGTCAGGACGACGATCTCGGGCGCGTCCGGCCGGCTGCGCAGTGCCTCGGTGGCGGCCAGTCCGTCCATGACCGGCATCCTGATGTCCATCAGGACCACGTCCGGCCGGAGCCGGTCGACGAGTTCGGTCGCCTCGCCGCCGTCGGCCCCCTCCCCCACGATGTCGATGTCGTCGGCGCCGCCGAGCATGAGGGTGAGCCCGGCCCGTACGAGCGGGTCGTCGTCGACGATGAGCAGCCGGACGGGCCGGGGCGGGAAGGCGGGAGCCGGGTCGTTCATGGGGACCACGGTAGCCAGGCCCGTACCCCGAACCCACCGTCCGGCTCCGGACCGTGGCCGAGGCGGCCCCCGGCGAGGGTGGCCCGCTCGGTCAGGCCGATGAGCCCCTGGCCGGATCCGGGTACGCGCTCGAAGGGTTCGGCGGGGGCCGGGTTGCGCACCTCGACGGTGATCCCCTGACCGGGTCCGCCGGTGACCGTGACGGTGACCTCGGCCCCGGGCGCGTGCTTGCGGGCGTTGGTCAGACCCTCCTGGGCGATGCGGTAGACCGTGCGCCCGGTGGCCGCGGGGGCGGCGGATGGGTCGGCGAGGCGGTTGTCGAGAGTGACCTTCATGCCGGCCAGCCGCGATTCCGCGACGAGCGCGTCCAGTGTGGCGAGCGTGGGCTGTGGCCGGTTTCCGTCGCCGTCGCCCTCCCGGGGGCTGCGCAGGACACCGATGATCTCGCGGAGGTCCTGGAGCGCCTCGTGCGCGCTGTCCCGGATGACGCCGGCGGCGCGGGCGACCTCGGCCGGGGGCGCGTCGGGGCGGAATTCGAGGGCGCCCGCGTGGACGCTGAGCAGGGTCAGCCGGTGGGCGAGCACGTCGTGCATCTCGCGGGCGATGTCCTCCCGGGCGAGCCGCTGCGCCTGTTCGGCCCGCAGTCCCGCCTCCGCCTCCGCCCGCCGGGCGCGCTCGCGCAGTGTGACGACGAGCTGGCGCTGAGAGCGTACGACCATGCCCCAGCTGAGCACGAGCAGGACCAGCAGCACGCCGATGACGGTGGACAGCATGAACGAGGTGGACGGGTCCGGGCGCAGATACGGCTGTACGGGAGCGGCGATCAGCGCCCCCGCGCCGACGAGGGCCACGGGGCGGAACGGCCGGTGCACCGCCACGCTGAACAGCGCCACCAGCCAGGCCCCCGCCGCGACCGGCTCGACGAGGGACAGCAGTGTCAGGGCGACCGCGAGACCGACGGGCCACCGGCGTCGCACCCACAGCGCGCAGCAGGCAGCGGCGCCGACCAGCGAGTCGATGAGGACGACGACGTCCGAGGTGGTGGCGTCGGCCTCGATCGCCGCCAGGGACGCCACCCCGATGCCCGCCGCGCAGAGGAAGGCGGTGATGTCGACGACCCAGTCCCGTACCGTGCGGCGCGTGCGGCCGCCCCGGTCCCCGGGCAGCTCGGGATCGGCCATCGCCGAGGGCAGCAACCAGGGGTATTCGGTACGCGTCATATCGACAAAGCTACGCAGCCGGGACGGGGCTTCGGGGCCTCCCGGACCCGGAAGCGACCAAAGTCGCGGAAGCGGAGACTTTCGGACCCGGCGCGCAGACCACCGGCCGACGCGGCACGCGGGTGCGGCCCGCCAGGCTCGTTCCCATGAAGAAACTCTGCGAGACGGTCGGCTTCCTGCTCTTCGTCCAGGGCGTCGCCGGACTGCTCCATGAATGGCTCGACTGGTTCCGCTTCTTCAGCGTGGTGCGGCGGCTGCCGCTCGTCGGGGGCCACTCGTTGTCCGTCTGCGTCGTGCTGGTGGTGACGGGGGCCGCCGTCATGGTGGCGTCGGACGCGGTCAAGGAGTGACGCCGCCGGATCAGGGCGCGGTGGCGTCGGCGCTGCGGCGCCCCCACGCCGTTCCGGCCAGCACCAGCACCGCGCCCGCGACGCCGAGGACGCCCAGGCGTTCACCGCCGATCGCGATGCCGACGGCGGCTGCCCAGAGCGGTTCCGTGCCGAGCAGCAGGCTGACCCGGGAGGGCGAGGTGCGGCGTACGGACCACATCTGCACGAAGAACGCGAAGAGCGTGCAGAAGACGGACAGGAACAGCAGCCCGCCCCATGCGCGGACACCGAATCCGGCGGCGACCGACCACGGCGCCTCACCGGTGCCGGGCGCGGCGGCCAGCAGGGCGAACACGGCGACCGCGCTGCCGAGCTGAACGGTGGTGAGCGACAGCGAGTCCGCCGACTGCACGGACTTGATGCGTGCCATCAGGAGCACGTGGAGGGTACGGGCGAGCGCCGCGACCAGCATCAGCAGATCGCCCGCCGAGGGGCTGGTGAATCCGCCCCCCTGGGTCAGGAGCACCACTCCCGCGACGGAGAGCCCGGCGGCCGAGAGGAAGGCCCCGGTCGGCCTGGTCCGCGTCACGGCGGCCTCGGCGAGCGGGGTGAAGATCATGGTGAGGCTGATGATGAGCCCGGCGTTGGTCGCCGAGGTGTGCACGATGCCGTACGTCTCCACCAGGAAGATCCCGCTGAGCACCAGGCCCAGCAGTCCCGCGCCCCGCCACTGGGCCGCGCTCAGCGCCCGCAGCCGGGACCGGCCCGCGATCACCAGGACGGGCAGCACCACGGCGAACCGCAGCACGAGGACGGCGATGACGGTCTGCGGTGTGGTGATGCCCTTGGCGGCCAGGTAGCTGGAGCCCCACACCACGGCGACGAGCAGGACGGGCAGGTCGGTCAGCCACGCACGGCGCGGCGGGGCGAGGACGGGTACGGCTACGGAGGACACCCGGATCTCCTGGTTCTCCACGGGGATGATGTGGAGACCTCACTGGCTCGCACGCGGAGCGGTCACGCTACCGGGCGCCCTCCTACAATGGCGAGCCCGGGACCGGTCCGACGGCAGCCGCCCGCGCCCCACGGAGTACGGAGTCGCCAGATGGCCGGAGAACGCCAGGACGGAAGGGTCGAGCGGGGCAATCGCACCCGGCAGCTGATCCTCGCCCGGGCGGCCGCGGTGGCGTCGGTCGAGGGCCTCGAAGGCCTGTCGCTCGGCCGGCTGGCCACCGATCTGCGGCTGAGCAAGAGCGGTGTGTTCGCGCTGTTCGGCTCCAAGGAGGAGCTTCAGCTGGCCACCGTACGGACCGCCGTCGCGATCTACGACGAGCACGTCGTGCGGCCGACCCGCGCCGCGCCTGCCGGGCTGGGACGGATCCTGCGGATGTGCGAGCGCTGGATCGCGTACTCGCGGGAGCGGGTCTTCCCGGGAGGTTGCTTCTTCTACGCGGCCCTCGCCGAGTTCGACGCCCGCCAGGGCGCGGTGCACGACGCGATGGCGGCCGCACAGGCGGGCTGGGTGGCCTTCGTGGAGCGGCGGATCGAGGAGGCGCGGACGCTGGGCGAGATCCGTGAGGACTGCGACGTCCCCCAGCTCGCCTTCGAGATCATCGCCTTTCTGGAGCTGGCCAACGGCGACTCGGTGCTCCGGGACAGCCCCGAGGGCTATACGAGGGCGGGGCGCGCGATCCTGCGGCGGCTGCGGGCGGAGGCGGTGGACGCCTCGGCGCTGCCGGCCGAGCTGTAGGAGGAGGCTTGCGTCAGCTCCGGCCTGACCGGCGCGCACGTCTTGCCGAAAGCGAACGGCTTACCCAAGGCGAACAGCTCGCCTGAAGAGAACGGCTCACCCCAAGCGAACGGCTCACTCAAAGCGAACGGCTTAGCCGAAACAAACAGCACGACCGTTCGTCTAGTTGTATTCTCGCGGGCATCCGGCGCGGACAGCTGTGCCGAACCTTGGAAGGGGCCCTCGTGCCGCACACCCTCTGGAGCACGGCCTGGCAGGCCGGTCCGGCCGCCGAGCCTCCCGGCCGCAGCACCGACGTGGTCGTCTCCGTCACCGAATTCGTCACCCACCGCCCGTGGACCACCCTCTCCGTCGGGGCAGCAGGACTGCGGCTGCGCCGCACCTGGCCGCGCACGCCCGGCGCCGTCGGCATGTGGCTGTGGGCGGACATCGGTCCCCGGATGAACCGCTCGGGCTCGGTCACGGTCTGGACCGCCCGGGCGGACCTGCTGGATTTCGTCGCGCGCCCCGACCACCGGCGCATCGTGCGCGCGTACCGGGACCGGGGCACCCTGCGCTCGGCCACCTGGCACACCCCGTTCACCGGCCGCACCGCGCTGCGCGAGTCCGCCTGGCTCCTGCTCTCCGGCTCCGCCCCATGGCCCACGGCCGAGTCCTGAACCGGCCGGCCTCCGCCCCCCGCCCCACTCAGGCACACTCATGAAGGAGTCCGGACCATGGACATCGTGCGACTCGACCGGGCCGCAGTACTCGAATCCGTCCGCGTCCTCGAACGCGCGGCCCCCGGCGACTGGGACCGGCCCACCCCCTGCGACCGCTGGACCCTGCGGCTGCTCGTGGAGCACATGGGCACCCAGCACCTAGGCTTCACCGCCGCCGCGCGGGGCGAAGGCGCCGACCCGGCCGCCTGGGAACCCCGGCCGGCCGGCGACGATCCGGTCGAGTGGTACCGCGGGGCGGCCCACGCCCTGCTGGACGCGTTCGCTCGACCGGACGTGCTGGAGCGGCGGTTCGCGCTGCCGGAGATCGACGCGAAGGCGCGGTTCCCCGCGACCACCGCGATCGGGTTCCACTTCATCGACTACGTCGTGCACTCCTGGGACGTGGCGGCCGCCCTGGGATCGCGTACCGCGTTCGCGCCGGCCGTACTCGAAGCGGCACTGCCCCTCGCGTTGCGCGTGCCGGACGGAGCACAGCGGGAACAGCCGGGGGCCGCCTTCCGGCCCGCCCTGGACCCTGACGAGGGGTCGGGAGCCGGCGCGGACGGGAGCGGCACCCTGCGCCGTGTGCTGTCCGCACTCGGCCGCTCCCCGGACTGGCGTCCGCCGCACGGCAGTTGACCGCGAGGGCCGCTCCGGCTGAGCTCATCACGAGCGGCTGCCGTCGCGCCGGAGTGGGCGTCCGTTTCCCGCCGGTACCCAACGCGCCGAAGCACTTTGCTTGGTCCTGTCAGCACGACCGGCAACGGACAGGAACTCTCATGAACAGCACGACCGGCACCAACCGCACCGCGCTCGTCACCGGCGGCAGCCGTGGCATCGGCGCGGCGACCGCCCTGCGGCTCGCCCGGGACGGCGCCGATGTGGCGCTGACCTACGTACAGGACGAGGAGGCGGCCCAGGAGGTCGTACGGAAGATCGAGGCGGGCGGGCGCCGTGCCGTCGCCCTGCGCGCGGACTCGGCCGACGCGGAGGCCGTCCCCGCGGCGGTGCACCGCGCGGCGGAGACCTTCGGCCGGCTCGACATCCTGGTCAACAACGCGGGCGTCGGCGTCCTCGGCCCGATCGGCGGGCTCACCGACGCCGATGTCGACCGGGTGCTCGCCGTCAACGTACGGGCCGTCTTCCTGGCCTGCCGGGCGGCGGCCGGCGTCCTGGAGCAAGGGGGCCGCATCATCTCCGTCGGTACGGCCCTGAGCCGCTACGCGGGCGGTCCCGGCTCCACGCTCTACGCGATGAGCAAATCGGCGCTGTCCGGACTGACCAAGCCGCTCGCCCGCGAACTCGGCCCGCGCGGCATCACGGTCAATCTGGTGCAGGCCGGTGCGGTCGACACCGACATGAACCCCGCCGACGGGCCGTACGCCGCCGGGCAGCGGGCGGCGAACGCGCTGGACCGGTTCGCCACGCCCGGTGAAGTGGCCGCGATGATCGCTTACTTGGCCAGTGACGAGGCGGCGTACATCACGGGCGCGGAAATGCTCGTGGACGGTGGCCACGCCGCCTGAGCATGGCAGAGCGAGGTCGGCGACGCCGTTTCGAGGAGGCCTCCCGTGTCCGCGCCGGGCGAAGTGGACGACCGTCCCTTCCACGAGCAGTGCGGGTTCCGCACCACCCGACGCGGATACGACCGCGACCAGGTCGAGGCCTGCGTCACCCGGTTCCGCGCTGGTGGCACGCCGGCCGAGCCGGTGGCGTTCGACCTGGTCCGCCGCGAGGCGGGCGCTGCCGGCCCGGCCCGAGGGCTGTCGCGTCATCCACGGCGACAGCCACGGCACCTCGCCGCATTGCCGGAACGCCCCGGATACATCCCGTGTGCGGACGTTCCTCCGCCGTGCGGGCACGGCATCCGACGCCGCGCGCTGATCCACCGGGGACTAGGGGGCAGCCCTTAGGCTGGCCGGGAAGTGACCCAGCGAGAAGGGAACATCATGCCCGCGGCCCCGGCGCACACCCTCCACGACGGCCGTCCGATGCCCGCGGTCGGGCTCGGCACCTGGCCACTGGACGACGACGCTGCCGAGGAAGCCGTCGCCGGGGCGCTGAGGCTCGGCTACCGGCTCGTCGACACGGCGCTGAACTACGGCAACGAGACCGGCACCGGGCGCGGCATCGCCCGCAGCGGCGTGCCGCGGGAGGACGTCTTCGTCACCACCAAGGTGCCGGGCCGGCACCACGGTTACGAGAAGACCCTCGCCTCGTTCGAGGAGTCCCGCCGCAACCTCGGTCTGTCCTACGTGGATCTGTATCTCATCCACTGGCCGCTGCCCCGTGTCGGTCTGTACGTGGACACCTGGCGGGCGCTGATCCGGCTGCGCGAGGACGGGCTGGTGCGGTCGATCGGGGTCTCCAACTTCACCGCGGAGCATCTCGCGCGGCTGGAGGAAGAGACGGGCGTGGTGCCCGCCGTCAACCAGATCGAGATGCATCCGCGGCTGCCGCAGGAGGAGCTGCGGGCCGTGCACGCCGCCAAGGGCATCGTCACGGAGAGCTGGAGCCCGCTGGGGCGCGGCCGTGACCTGCTGGCCGATCCGGAGCTCGTCGCCGTCGCCGCGGCGCACGGGGTGACGCCCGGTCAGGCCGTGCTGCGCTGGCACACCCAGTCGGGCGCCGTCCCGATCCCCAAGTCGGCCGACCCGGGGCGGCAGCGCGAGAACCTCGATCTGTTCGGCTTCGAGCTGACGCCGGACGAGCTGGCCCGCATCTCGTCCGGTCCGCGAAAGCGGTTCGGCGGGGACCCCGAGGCGCACGAGGAGTTCTGAGCGGGGGCGGCCCGCTCCTCGCGCTCAGTTGGCGCGAGGCTGCACCTCGGCCATGCGGGACCAGCCCTCGCCCGGCACCTCGACGTTGATGATCTCGGGCACCTCCGCCACCAGGTCCGCCATCGTGTCCATCGCCGCCGCGAAGTGCGCCGACTGCACGTGGGCCGCGCCGGCCTCGGGCGACGCGAACGCCTCCAGCAGCACGAACTGGTCCGGGTTCTCGACGCTGTAGGACCAGTCGAAGAACACGTTGCCGGGCTCCTGGCGGGTGGCGAGGGTGAATTCCTCGACGGCCGGCAGCCAGTTGTCGCGCTCGGCGGTGCGCACGGTGAACTTGACGGCGATGAAGATCATGGGGACTCCTGTGGGGAAGGTGCGGGAACCCGGACAGGGCCCCGCATCCCTACGGTATCGCCCGAATACGGACAGTCCCCGGTGGGGCCGGTCCGGCCGCCCCGGCGCACGCGGCGGGGCGGCACGGTCCGTTCAGCCGCCCAGCTCGGCGTGACGGGCGGCCAGCCGCATGGCGCCCTCTGCGGTCAGCGAGCCGAAGAGGCGCAGCCGCGAGATCCCGCCGTCCGGGAAGATGTCGAGGCGGACCTCACCCGCCCCTACGGCCTCCGGCAGGACGAAGCGGTGGTTGGTGTCGGGCTGCAGCCGGGTCCTGGGCAGCACTTCGGCCCAGTCGCCGCCCGTACCGCGGGCCGACAGGCTCGCCCAGCCCGCCGCGTTGCCCTTCAGATACGCGGTGTCGATCTCGACGGCGCGGATCTCCGCCTCTTCGACGAGGTGGTAGTGGATCCAGTCGTTGCCCCGGTCGCGCCGGCGCCGGGTCTCCCAGCCGTCGTCCATCTTGTGGGAGCGGCCGGGCTGGATGGTGTGGGTCGCCGGGGAGTAGAAGCGGTCCGACGCGTCCTCGACCCGGCCGCCGTTCTCCAGCGCGACCAGGTCGAAGGTGCCGAGCGCCGTCAGCCAGCCGGGGTCCGGGGCCACGTCGCCGTACACCCGGAGCCGGGCTATGCCCCCGTCGGGGTGCTGGTTGACCCGCAGATGGGTGAAGCGCTGCGGCACGTCGATGGCGAACCCGTTGGCCGCGTGGCCGCCGACGGCCGTACGGGGGACGAGCGTCGTCCACTTCACGCCGGGCGCGCAGAGGTCGTCGGGGGACGGTGAGCCGGGCGACGAGACGGCCTCGACGGAGACCGCCTGCGGGTAGTTGCCGCGGAAGTGCGCGGTGTCGACGACGATGCCGCGCACGACGCCCGGTGCGCCGAGGCGGATCAGCGCCCAGTCGTGGTCCTCGGTGGTGGGGTGCGGCTGTACGGCGCTCACGCCACGGCGCCGGCGGGTCTCCCAGCCGTCCATGATCTTGCCCTTGTGCCCGAAGCGCTCGGGGTCGAAGTGGGCGGGCCCGGGCGTCAACAGGTTCTCCCGCTCGGCGAAGAACTCGTCGTTGGCGGCGATCACCCCCGCGCCGAGCCGCCGGTCGGCCAGGTCGACGAGGTGGGTGAAGGGGAGGTCGGCGGTGCGGTAGTCGGCGTACGGGTCGCCGCCGCCGTACGGGTTCGCGTCGCCGGTGAAGTGCGCTGTCGCCGTCATGATCGGTGGGCCCTTTCGAGGAGCCGGCCCGTGGGCGCGGCGAGGATGCCTTCGGCTGCGATCCGTACGCCGCGTAGCCAGGTCGACCGCACGACGCCGTGCAGGGTCCGGCCGGCGTACGCGGTGACCTGGTTGCGGTGGAAGAGGGCTGCCGGGTCGACGGTGAAGGTGGCGTCGGGGGCCAGCACGGCGAAGTCGGCGTCGCGGCCGGCCTCGATGGCGCCCTTGGCGGTCAGTCCGGCCAGCGCGGCGGGGGCGGCCGACATCCAGCGGGCGACGTCGTCGAGCGAGTGGCCCCGCCTGCGCGCCTCGGTCCAGATCGCGGGCAGTCCGAGCTGGAGGGAGGAGATGCCGCCCCAGGCGGAGGCGAAGTCGGGCGTCTTGAGGTCGGTGGTGCAGGGCGAGTGGTCGGAGACGACGCAGTCGATGGTGCCGTCGGCGAGTCCCTGCCAGAGCGCGTCCTGGTTGGCGGCCTCGCGGATGGGCGGGCAGCACTTGAACTCGGTCGCCCCGTCGGGTACTTCCTCGGCGGTGAGGGTGAGGAAGTGCGGGCAGGACTCGACGGTGACGCGGACGCCCTCGCGCTTGGCGCCGGCGATCAGCGGCAGCGCGTCGCTGGAGGAGAGGTGCAGGATGTGGACGCGTGCGTTCAGCCGCTTCGCGTGGGCGATGAGGCCCTCGATCGCGGTGTTCTCAGCGTCGCGCGGCCGGGAGGCGAGGAAGTCGGCGTAGGCGGGGCCGCCGCGCTGCGGTGCGGACGCCAGGTGGTGCGGGTCCTCGGCGTGCACGATCAGCAGGCCGCCGAAGCCGGCGATCTCGGCCATCGAACGGGCGAGCTGCTCCTGGTCGAGCTCGGGGAACTCCTCGACGCCGGAGGGCGAGAGGAAGCATTTGAAGCCGAAGACCCCGGCCTCGTACAGCGGGCGCAGGTCCTTGACGTTCGAGGGGATCGCGCCGCCCCAGAAGCCGGTGTCGATGTGCGCCTTGGGGGCCGCCACCCGCTGCTTGACGCGCAGGTGCTCGACGGTGGTGGTCGGCGGGAGCGAGTTGAGCGGCATGTCGATCAGTGTGGTGATCCCGCCGGCCGCGGCGGCGCGGGTCGCCGTGGAGAACCCTTCCCACTCGGCGCGGCCCGGGTCGTTCACGTGGACGTGCGTGTCCACGAGTCCGGGCAGCAGGACGTCGTCGCCGAAGTCCTCCACCCGGGCGTCCCGCGGCGCCTCGGCGTCGTACGGCAGGACGGCCTCGATCGTCCCGCCCGCGACGTGGACCGCGGCGGGCCGGGTGCCGCCGGGTGTGACGACGCGCGTCGAGCGCAGTACCAGCTTCACGTCCGTACCGGACACCCGTGCTCCCCACTTCGTGAATTCAACGAACTGTTGAAGGAGTCTTCACTCGGGACCGCGACCCGTCAAGACCCCATTCTTCACTCGGCCCACCCAGCCGACCACGCGAGACGCCGATCCATGATTTCCGCGAAGTAAAAGACTGATTTCACACTACGGAATGTAGAGTGGGCGGTACGCGGCGCCTCACCGGCCGCCGGCCCGGCCCCGGACACCCGGGCGAACGAGCGCTGACCGGCCAGGACGGCGCCCCTGCGACAGTGGGCCGATCGGGAAGTGCCCGGTAGTCTGCTGCCTTGCTCTTCCGCATCGAAAGGACCGTTGACGTGCCGCCGTCCCACGCCAGCACTTCCGACTCCAGGCCCGCCGGTTCCAGCGGCGGTGTGCAGTCCCTTGAGCGCGCCTTCGATCTGCTGGAGCGGATGGCCGACGCGGGGGGCGAGGTCGGCCTGAGCGAGCTCTCCGCCAGCAGCGGCCTCCCGCTGCCCACCATCCACCGGCTGATGCGCACCCTCGTGGTGTGCGGTTATGTACGCCAGCAGCCCAACCGGCGCTACGCGCTGGGCCCGCGCCTGATCCGGCTCGGCGAGTCCTCCGCCCGGCTGCTCGGCACCTGGGCCCGCCCGTACCTGGCCCGGCTGGTCGAGGAGACCGGCGAGACGGCCAACATGGCGCTGCTCGACGGCGACGAGGTCGTGTACGTGGCGCAGGTGCCGTCCAAGCACTCGATGCGCATGTTCACCGAGGTGGGCCGCCGGGTGCTCCCGCACTCCACGGGCGTCGGCAAGGCCCTGCTGGCGCACACCCCGCCGGACGAGGTGCGGGCCCTGCTCGCGCGCACCGGGATGCCGGCCGCCACCGAGAAGACGATCACCACCCCGGACGGCTTCCTGGACGCCCTGGAGCAGGTCCGCAGGGTGGGGTACGCGGTGGACGACAACGAGCAGGAGATAGGGGTCCGCTGTCTCGCGGTTCCGGTGCCCGACTCCCCCACCTCCGCGGCGCTCTCGATCTCCGGACCGGCGGGCCGGGTGACCGAGGCGGCCACCGAACGCATCGTGCCGATCCTCCAGCAGGCCGCCAAGGAACTGTCCGAGGCGCTGGCCAGCAGCGGGCCGGCGAGCTGAGGCGCGAGGTGGGGTGGTCCGGAGCGTTCGCGCTCGGGGCCGCCCCTTCGCCGTGCCCTGGCAGCCCCGCCGGGTCCGCCGTCCCCCGGCCGTCAGGCCGGCGCCGGGGCGCTCACGCCAGGGCCGGGGCCGTCAGCCGGCCGTCCCGCATCGTGACGGTCAGGTCCGTCCGGTCCAGATGGGCACGGTCGTGGGTGACCATCACGGTCGCCGTGGACCGCTGCCGGGTCAGCGAGACGAGGAGATCGAGCACCGCCACTCCCCGTTCGTGGTCCAGCGCGCTGGTCGGTTCGTCGACGAGCAGGACCGCCGGGTCGTTCATCAGGGCCCGCGCGATGTTGATCCGCTGGCGCTGCCCGCCCGAGAGCTGATGGGGCCTGCGGTCGGCCTTGTCGGCGAGTCCGACCGCGTCGAGCAGGTCCAGTGCGCGGGCCCGGGCGGTCCGGGCGGCACCGCCCGACAGGTGCGTCATGACCTGGAGCTGCTCGGCGGCGGTCAGCGACGGCAGCAGACTGGGCTGCTGGAAGACGATGCCGATCCGCTCGCGGCGCAGCGCCGCCTTGTCCGCGCGGCCGAGCCCGGCGGTATCCGTACCGGCGACGACGACGGCGCCCTCGTCGGGGGTGACGAGGGTGGCCGCCACGGCGAGCAGACTCGACTTGCCGGAGCCGGACGGGCCCACGACGGCGGCGAGCGCGCCCGCGGGCACATCGAGCGTGACGCGGTCCAGGGCGGTGAGCCGCCCGTCCCCGTCGGGGTAGGTGAGGGTGACGTCGGTGAGCGTGAGGGTCATCGGGCGCTCCGGGGTGCGGTGAACGGGGCGGGGATCATCGGGCGCTCCGGGACGGGGCGCGGTGCGGGGGTCATCGGACGCTTCCGAGTGCGGTGAGCGGGTCGACTGCGGTGATCCGCCGGATGGAGAGGGCCGCCCCGACCGCGCCGAGGGCGATCATCACGGCCGCCGGGACGAGGACGGTCGCCGCGTCGAGGACGAAGGGCACGGCCCCGCCGCTGACGAGCACGCCGATGCCGGAGGCGAGCGCGGTGCCCACCCCCGTACCGACGGCGAGCACCACCACGGCCTGCCCGAGTGCGTCCCGCAGCAGGTAGGGCGTGGAGGCGCCCAGTGCCTTGAGTACGGCGACATCGCCGCTGCGCTGGATCGTCCACACGGTGAAGAACGCGCCGATGACCAAGGCGGAGATGGCGAACAGGAAGCCGCGCATCAGCTGGAGGGAGCCGTTCTCGGCCTGGTAGGAGCCGATGGCGGTGAGGGAGCCGTCGAGCGTGAGCGAGCGGGTGCCCGCTGCCCGGTCGCCGGCGGCCAGGTCGGCCGCGCCGGTGGTGGTCAGCGCGATGACGGTGGCGTGCTCCGCGCCGCCCTCGCCGTCGGCCCCGAACCGCTGCCAGTCGGCGAGCGTGGTCCACACGACCGGCGTATGGCTGTACGACGCGTCGCCGGCGACCGCCGCGACGGTGACCTCGGCGCCGGCGAGCCGCACCCGGTCACCGGCCCGTACGGACAGGTCAGCGGCGGCCCGCTCGGACAGCACGACCTCGCCCGGGGCGACCGGCGGACCGGCGGGCGCCAGGCCGCTGCCTGGCTCGACGCCGAACGCCGAGACGGCCGCCGTCCGCCCCCCCGCCACCGCGGCGGCGTTCAGTGTGCGGATGCCGAGGGGCTCCGCCGCGCTGACTCCCGGCTGCTCCTCCCAGCTGCGCCAGGCGGTCTCCCGCACGGACGAACCGGTGAAGGACACCGGCCGGCCGTCGGGCGGGGCGGCGAAGGCCAGGTGGTCGGCGTCCAGCCCCGTGACGGCCGAGGTGTTCTCCCGGGCCAGCCCGGCGGTGAGGCCGGACAGCAGACCCACGAGCAGCGTGATCAGCACCACGACCGTACCCATGAGCGCGAACCGGCCCTTGGCGAACCGAAGATCTCTCCATGCGACGAACATGACCCCAGCCTCGGCTCCCTGGGCCGTGGAAACATCGCCCGCGGGCCGGTCCCGACATCAACCTTTCGATTGACCGGCTCCGCGCACCCCGCGTCTACGCTGGACGAATCATGGAAACGCGTGTCCATCCCCCGGTCGCCGCCGCGCTGCGGCTGTGCCTGCACGCCCTGCTGCTGGGGCTGCTGGCGCTCGCGGCGGTGAAGGCCGTGAGCGACGAGGCCCCGCGCGCCGGAGCCGTCGTCGTGGTCGCGGGTGCACTGGCCGGGGTGTACGCGGCGGGGGCACTGGCACCGGCCGTCCAGCCCCGGGCCCGGGCGGGGGCGCTCTGGCTCGCGGTACTGGGAGCGCTCTGGCTGGTGCTGCTGGTGCTGTCACCGGACGCGCTGTGGCTGGCGTTCCCGCTCTACTTCCTCCAGTTGCACCTGCTGCCGATCCGGTGGGGCCTGCCCGCCGTGGTGGTGACGGCGGCGGCCGCCATCGCCGGTTTCCTGCTGCACGGCGAGCCGGTCACCCCCGGTACGTTCATCGGCCCGCTGCTCGGAGCGGCGGTCGCGGTCGCCACGGTCCTCGGGTACGACGCCCTGTTCCGCGAGAGCGAACGCCGTCGCGAGCTCATCGAGGAGCTCGTCTCGACCCGGGCGGAGCTGGCGGAGGCGGAGCGGACCGCCGGGACGCTCGCCGAACGCGAACGGCTGGCCCGCGAGATCCACGACACCCTCGCGCAGGGCCTCTCCAGCATCCAGCTGCTGCTGCGCGCCGCCGAACGCACCCTTCCGGTGGGCGCCCCAGCGGCGCCCCACGTCCGTCAGGCCCGCGAGGCCGCCCAGGACAATCTCGCCGAGGCCCGTCGCTTCGTACGCGCCCTGACCCCGCCCGCTCTGCAGAACGGCTCCCTGGCCGCCGCCCTGGAGCGGCTCTCGGCCCGCACCACCACGCCCGCGCTCACGGTGCAGTTCGCCGTCAGCGGCACCCCGGTGGAGCTGCCCACGCCGTACGAGGTGGCGCTGCTGCGTACCGCGCAGTCGGCGCTGGCCAACACGGTGCGGCACGCCGGCGCGCGACGGGCGGAGATCACCCTGAGTTTCATGGACACCTCGGTGGCGCTGGACGTGGTCGACGACGGCCGCGGGTTCGCCGACGACACCACCGCGAGCACCGGGACGGGCGGCTTCGGCCTGCCGGCCATGCGCTCCCGGGCCCGTTCGCTGGGCGGCACCCTGAGTGTGGAATCCGCGCCCGGTCAGGGCACGGCCCTCGCGCTGACGCTGCCGCTCCCCGCCGGCCGGGCCGGGCAGGACGCCGCATGAGCGCTCCGATCAGGCTGCTGCTCGCCGACGACCACCCGGTGGTCCGGGCGGGGCTGCGGGCCGTCCTGGACACCGAGCCGGACTTCCAGGTCGTCGCCGAGGCCGCCACCGCCGAACGTGCGGTGGCCCTGGTCGCGACCGGCGCGTTCGACGTCGTCCTGATGGACCTGCAGTTCGGTGCCGGGCTGCACGGGTCGGAGGCCACCGCCGCGATCACGGCGGCTCCGGACGCGCCCCGGGTGCTGATCCTGACCACGTACGACAGCGACGCCGACATCCTGGCGGCGGTGGAGGCGGGCGCGGCCGGCTATCTGCTCAAGGACGCCCCGCCGGAGGAACTGGCCGCCGCGGTCCGTACGGCGGCGGCCGGCCGCTCCGCCCTGGCCCCGGCGGTGGCCCACCGGCTGATGGACCGCATGCGCACGCCGGCCCAGGCGCTCACCAAGCGCGAGCTGGAGGTGCTGCGACTGGTCGGTGAGGGACTGTCGAACCTCCAGATCAGCAAGCAGCTGTTCCTCAGCCAGGCCACGGTGAAGTCCCATCTGGTGCACATCTACGCCAAGCTGGGCGTGGACTCGCGCACCGCGGCCGTGGCGGCGGCGACGGCCCGCAGGCTCATCCGCCGCTGAGGCCGGGGGGTGGGTGGGGCGGTCGCGCCCCCCCTGGCCTCGACCGCCCGAAGCCCACGCCTCAGCGGCGGCTCATACGTCAGCGGCGCGGCGGCTCGCCGAACAGATCGACCGCGATCCGTACGTCCCTGAGTGCCGACGCCAGGGCGCTGACCGAGCCGATCGCCCCCGCGATCAGCAGCAGCGACCGCCGGAGCCGGGGAATCTCGGGCGCGCCGCCGGCCGCCATCGCGTCCAGCGCCGCCAGCTCGTCCTCGGCGATCGCGCGGTCCGGGAACTCCGCGGGATGTCCGGCCAGCTCACGGCGGAGCCGGGAGACGGCCGTACGCAGCTCCGTCACTCTCGGGTCCTCGCCACTGCTGGTCACCCGCGCCTGCCCCACGCTCTTCAACAAAGCACTCCCCCTCGCACATCTTTGTGCCGGTGTCTCGACCCGTCCCCGGACCGTGGTCAAGTGTCCGGGGGTGCGGGCAAGTTAACGCCATGACAGGTGTCGGGCGCCACTCCGCCGTCGGAACTCGGAGTGTCCCGCAAAGGGACGCGCGCGCCAAGACGGTTCCGGTCCGTGCGGAAAGGGCCCGTCCGGGGTATCCAGGCGGCATGACAAGCACACCGCGCACCCCCTCCTCACCTCCCCCGGCCGCCGCGCCCGTCCTGGCCGGACTTCTGCTGGCGGCGGGCGGCGGGCGGCGGCTCGGCGGGCGCCCGAAGGCCCTGCTGGAGCACCGCGGCCGCCTCCTGGCCGACCACGCCGCACGCACTCTGCGGGAGGGCGGCTGCGACCCGGTCCACGTGGTGCTCGGCGCGGCGGCCGACGAGGTACGGGCGCGGGCCGAGCTCTCCGGCTGCACGGTGAGCGTCAACCCGCAGTGGACCGAGGGCATGGGCTCCTCGCTCCGGGCGGGACTCGCCGCCCTCTCCGGCTCGGGCGCGGACGCGGTCGTCGTACTCCTGGTCGACCAGCCCGGCATCGGCGCCGAGGCCGTGGCCCGGGTGCGGGCGGCGTACCGCTCGCGGACGAGCCTGGCGGCGGCCTCGTACGGCGGGGAGCGCGGCCATCCGGTGCTCTTCGGGGCCGCTCTGTGGGCGGACATCGCGGCCGGCGCGGTGGGTGACCAGGGGGCCCGGGCCTATCTGCGGGCGCACCGCGATGCGATCACGCTCGTCGAGTGTTCGGATGTGGCTCAGGCGTACGACATCGACACGGCGGCCGACCTCTCCCACCTCGACTGAAGGCTCTGGCACGCTGCGCCAGTCCCCCGCCGCTTCTGTCGACCCGGAGAATCTCGACATCAACAAACCATTGAACTTCCACCATGAGGAAACTACTATCCACTGGTCAGAAGCCCTCTGCACCTCAGACGGCGACCACGGCCGTATCCCGGAGCCATGGCACACCGTGCCGTTCCAGGCGACCCGGCGGCCGTGAGACGCCGTCCGCACCGCCCGCTGAAGGAGTGACAGCTCATGTCCGCACCAGCGCCGTCCTCGCTGGCCATCGTCGACGCCGAGACCCTGCCCCGGCAGGACGAGGTCCTCACCCCCGCGGCCCTCGCGTTCGTGGCCGAGCTGCACCGCCGGTTCACGCCCCGGCGGGACGAGCTGCTCGCCCGCCGCGGTGAGCGCCGCGCCGAGATCGCCCGCACCTCCACGCTGGACTTCCTGCCGGAGACCGCCGCGATCCGCGCGGACGACTCCTGGAAGGTCGCACCGGCGCCGGCCGCGCTCAACGACCGCCGGGTCGAGATCACCGGCCCCACCGACCGCAAGATGACCATCAACGCCCTCAACTCGGGCGCCAAGGTCTGGCTCGCCGACTTCGAGGACGCCTCCGCCCCGACGTGGGAGAACGTCGTCCTCGGCCAGCTCAACCTGATCGACGCGTACAACCGCGCCATCGACTTCACGGACCCGAAGTCAGGCAAGTCGTACGCCCTGAAGCCGGCCGACGAGCTGGCGACCGTCGTCACCCGCCCCCGCGGCTGGCACCTGGACGAGCGCCACCTCCAGCTCGACGGCACCCCGGTGCCCGGCGCCCTGGTCGACTTCGGCCTCTACTTCTTCCACAACGCGCAGCGCCTGATCGACCTGGGCAAGGGCCCCTACTTCTACCTCCCCAAGACGGAGTCGCACCTGGAGGCCCGCCTCTGGAACGACATCTTCGTCTTCGCCCAGGACGAGCTCGGCATCCCGCAGGGCACGGTCCGCGCCACGGTCCTGATCGAGACGATCACCGCCGCGTACGAGATGGAGGAGATCCTCTACGAACTCCGCGACCACGCCTCCGGGCTGAACGCCGGCCGCTGGGACTACCTCTTCTCCATCGTGAAGAACTTCCGTGACGGCGGCTCCAAGTTCGTCCTCCCGGACCGCAACGCGGTGACGATGACCGCCCCGTTCATGCGGGCGTACACCGAACTCCTCGTCCGCACCTGCCACAAGCGCGGCGCCCACGCCATCGGCGGCATGGCGGCCTTCATCCCGTCGCGCCGCGACGCCGAGGTCAACAAGGTCGCGTTCGAGAAGGTCAAGGCCGACAAGGACCGCGAGGCGCACGACGGCTTCGACGGCTCCTGGGTCGCCCACCCCGACCTGGTCCCGATCGCCATGGCCTCGTTCGACGCCGTGCTCGGCGAGAAGCCGAACCAGAAGGAGCGGCTGCGCGAGGACGTCTCGGTGGCCCCGGGCGACCTGATCGCCATCGACACCCTGCACGCCAAGCCCACCTACGACGGCCTGCGCAACGCCGTCGCGGTCGGCATCCGCTACATCGAGGCATGGCTGCGCGGCATGGGCGCGGTCGCCATCTTCAACCTGATGGAGGACGCGGCCACCGCCGAGATCTCACGCTCGCAGATCTGGCAGTGGATCAACGCGGACGTGGTCTTCGAGAACGGCGAGCACGCGACGGCGGAGCTGACCCGCAAGGTCGCGGCCGAGGAACTGACCGCGATCCGCACCGAGATCGGCGACGAGGCCTTCGCCGCCGGCGAGTGGCAGCAGGCCCACGACCTGCTGCTGCAGGTCTCCCTGGACCAGGACTACGCGGACTTCCTGACGCTGCCGGCGTACGAGCGGCTGCGCTGACGCGGCTCGCGTACGCGAGTGCCCCTGGTGCCGTCGGCACCAGGGGCGGAGGCCTGGCCGGTCCGCGCCGGCGTGCACAGCGCTCAGAGCTGGTTGATCGCGCGCATGGCCAGGCCCTCGGTGCCGGCCCAGCCGTTCACCCGGGCCGCTTCGTCGTAGGAGACGGAACGCAGACCGTCGGGCAGGTCGAACAGGAGAGTGCCGGCCAGTTCGGTGCCCTCCCCGGCGACCAGCGTCGCGGTGAACACCTCGGCCTGGTCGTACTCCGCCTCGCCCCCCTCGTCGTTTCCGAAGACGTACAGGCCCGCGTAGGCCTTGCCGCCTCCCGCGACGACGAGGGGCTCGGTGTCCGGCTCCACCAGCCTCTCGACGATCGGAGCCTCGGCACCGGCTCCGAGCCGCACCTGCGGCGAGTCGTTGAGGACACACGGTGACGTGCTGCCGTTGGTGACGGTCAGCAGGAAGTGGCGAGGGGTCTGTCCGGGCGGGTCCTGGAGTTCGACCGTGGTGGTGAGGCCGGTGGCCTCGCAGTCCTGGTGGTCGGTGCCGTTGCCCCCGCCGGTCTCACCACTGTCCCCGGTCTCCCCGGCCGCCCCGCTGCCGGCCCCGGTGCCGGAGTCGCCCGAGGGCTCTGCGCTCTTCGACGTGGCCCCCGCCGGGGCGGAGTCCGACGGGGACGCTGACTTGTCGTCACCCCCGGAGGGCTGACAGGCGGTGGCCGCCAGCAGGGCCGCGGACACGGCGGCCCCCAGGAGGGTGGTGCGCAGGACCTGACGTACCGAACCGGCTCTGACTTCCTTCACGTTCATGGTGCGTTCCTCTTCCCCCGTGACCGGCCCCCGGGACCGGCCTGTGTGCGTGCGATACGAGCGATGGTGACCTGGGCCGAGCAGTCGGGGGACCCTCGATCCGGCTTTGTTACGGCCCTCGCACGGACTGCGTACCGTGGCATGACGATGGCCTCGGCGAGCACGGTCGTGCTCGGTGCGAGCGCGCCGCCCGGCCCCATGACGCGCCCGGCCCTTGTGACATCATCCCGGCGTCGGCCCTCGGACATCGAAAACCGTCCCGCGTCAAGCCAGGGAGCCCCGCGCCTCATGCCCGTGCACTCGCTCGCCCACTCCCCGCTCTCGGCCACCGCCGTACGGGAGTTGCTGGCCATGCCCGCCATGCCGGCCGTCCCCGAGGAGGAGTTCGACGCGTACAGCGAGAAGGTGCTCGGCTGGGAGTACACCGATCTCGTCTGTGACGCCGTCCTCACCAGGCACCATCACGTCCTGTGGTACGAGGGCGCCCCGCTGGGCGACCCGGAGTGCACGCTGGTCCTGACCTTCGGCGAGGCGTACCCCGTCGACCCCCCGGATGCCGATGCCTACGATCACGACGCGCTCGTCGGGCTCGTCGGGGACTGGGCCGGGCTGCCGGGCTGGGTCCTTCTCGGGGAACCCTCCGAAGCGGAGTGCGAAGCCGTGCTCGACCGGGCGGCGGACGTCGTCTCCGCCGAGCTCGGGCCGCCCGTGCGCACACTGCGCGCCAACGACTGGCTCGGCATGGGGCCTCATCTGCGGTGCCGGATATGGCGCACGGGCGAGCACGGAGTCGTGCTCGCCCCGCGCGAGGACGGCGGCCCCTACGGCTATCTGACCCACCTGGTCCTGACCGTGCATCCCTGGCCGGCCGGTGAGGAGCTTCCCCTCGCGGACGAGGACTGTCTGCGGTGGGTGCGGGACCGCATCATCCTGTGACGGCGTGCCCCGGGCGGCCGCCGGAGTTCCGGCGCCCCCGGCATGTGACCGGCCCGCGGAGTCCGCCGGAACTCCGCGGGCCGGCCGGTGCGGGGCCGGTGGCGTCACTTCAGCCCGGCGTCGAGCGCTCCCATCAGCGTCCCCTGCGGGGTGTCCCCCGACATCTCCCAGACCATGACGCCCAGCAGGCCCTTGTCCTTCACATAGGCCGTCTTCTTGCCGAGGGACCACGTGTCGTCGAACGACCACCACTGGTTGCCGGTATATCCGTAAGTCGATACGGACTGTTCGTCGTGACGCACCGTCATCGTGGGATACGCGCCGACGAGGTTGGAGTAGCCCCGGGTGCCGGCCTCCTCGGCGAACTGGCCGGGAGCGGCGCCGCCCGCGGGCTGCCATTCGCCCGCCGTTCCGCCGTCGGTGACGTTCTGCCAGCCGCGGCCGTAGAACGGGATGCCGAGGGTCAGTTTGCGGGGTTCGACGCCCGCGTCGGTGTACGCCTTGACGGCGGCGTCCGCGCTGAAGTGGGCGCCGTACGGGTCCTGGTCGTCGGCGTACAGGTTGGCCTGGTGGCCGGTGCGGTTCGGCTCCCAGGAGTTGTCGCTGCCCGAGCCGTGGAAGTCGTAGCCCTGGACGTTGGCCACGTCGAGGGAGTCGAAGACCTTGCCCAGGTCCCAGCCCTCGCCGATCTTCTGCGGGTCGGCGGGGGTGAACGCGGTCAGGAGGCGGTGACCACCGCCGAGGGCGTCCAGTTGCCTGCGGAACTCGGCGAGCAGCAGGGTGAGGTTGTCCTTGTCGTCCGGCGCGTAGTGGTTGCCGGGGTGTCCGGTGCCGGTGCCCGGCCACTCCCAGTCGATGTCGAAGCCGTCGAAGATGCCTGCCGCGGTGCCGGGGCCGCCCGCGCCGCCGTACGCGGGCAGGTTGCCCTTGATGTACATGTCGATGCAGGAGGAGACGAACTTCTTGCGGGCGGCGTCGGTGGCGGCGACGTCGGAGAAGTACTTCGAGTAGGTCCAGCCGCCGAGCGAGACCACGATCTTGAGGTCCGGGTGCAGCTTCTTCAGCTTCTTCAACTGGTTGAAGTTGCCGCGCAGTTTGCCCCAGCCGTCGTCCGCGACACCGTCCACGGACTGGGCGGCGCTGAACGGGCGGGTGTAGTCGGCGTCCGCGTCTCCGGCGCCGGTGCCCTGCTCTGGGTCCTGCGGGTCGGCCGTGGTGCCCTTGGTGACCCCGTTCAGGCAGGTGAGGTTGGCGGGGTCGATGTTGGCGAAGGCGTAGTTGACGATGTCGAGCTTCCCGGCGGCGCCGGAGTCGTGGAGGTTCTTGACGAAGTACTGGCGTCCGTAGATCCCCCACTGGACGAAGTAGCCGACCTTCGCGTAGTCGCCCGCGCCGACGATGTCGGCGGTCTTCACGGTGAGGGCGTCGCTCGCGGGCGAGGCGTTGTCCGCGGCGTCACGGGCCCTGACGGTGAAGGTGTACGAGGTCGAGGGCGACAGGCCGCCGATGGTGGCGGTGGTCGTGGTGCCGGAGACCGTGGTGGCCAGGGCGGAGCCGCGGTAGAGGTCGTACGCGGCGACCCGTCGGTTGTCCGTCGCGGCGGTCCAGGCCAGCGTGACGGACGAGGAGTCGGCCGCGGTGGCGTGCAGGGCGGCCGGCGCGGTCGGCGGTGAGGTGTCGGTGGCCGGGTCGACGGTGGTGACGGTCAGCGGGGCGCTCTCGGCGGAGGCGTTGCCGCGGGTGTCCTTGGCCCGGACGGTGAAGGAGTAGGCGGTGGCCGGGGTCAGGCCGGTGACGGTGGCGGAGGTCGACGCGGTGGCCGAGCCGACCACCGCGCCGCCGGCCAGCACGTCGTACGAGGCCACCGGGAAGTCCCCCGCGGCGGCGGCCGTCCAGGACAACGAGGCGGTGCGGGCGGTCACATCGGTCTGCTTCAGCCCGCCGGGTGCGCCGGGCGGCGCGTCGGCGGATCCGTCGCACTTGTCACCGTTGACGCGGCAGCCGGTCGGCGCGGTGATCGGGCCGGTGGCGACGAACCAGAAGCTGTACGGCTCGGTGGTGCTGTGCGCGGCGACCGTGCCGTTGTAGTGGGCGTTGACCGCGGTGATGTGGCTGCCTTGCGTGGTGACGGCGCCGTTGTACGAGGAGCTGAGCGCGACTCCGGCGGGCAGGTCGAATTCGAGGCTCCAGCCGGTGACGGCCGTGCCGGTGTCGTTGCGCAGGATGTAGGTCCCCTTCCACCAGGGGCCGTTGTCGGCCGAGGTGAAGGTGGCCGTGAGCTTGCCGGCCGCGTGCGCGGGAGCGGTCTGGAGGGACAGCAGGGCGAGGAGGAGGGCGAGGACGGCGAGCAGGGCCGTCGCGGTTCTCCGTCTGAGAGGCGTGTGCTCGAACATGGTTCTCCCTTGCGGCTGGGACCGGTGCGGCGGTCCTCGGGGGGAGCGGATGCATGGCGTGCCATGGAGCACAGGGGAAGTTAATTGGTCTGGACCAACGCGTCAAGAGGTACAGACCAGTTGCGGCCGCCCGCCCTCGGGGCCCCGCGGGCACCGGCGTTCCCCACTCCGGCCGCCAACTCGGGTACAGGTGTGCGAACGCGGTTCCGCCGCCGCTAGGATCACCCACGGCAAGGCTGTAGCGCAGAGGTCGTCGCGCCCGAGCATCAAGCTGGAGGACGTCGGTTCGAATCCGACCGGTCTTGCCGCCTTTTCGTGGAGGAGAGTCGACGGTGCCGGTTCGTCCCGCACGGGCGGAGCGGGCGGTCGCCCCTCCCCCCGCCGGGAAACCGGCCGGGGGAACTGGGGAGCAGCAATGTCACAGCCGATGCCGGTGCGCTGTCCGGCGATTGAGCACCCGGACCTCCCGCTCGCCGACCCGGCCCTGCTCGGTCCGCTGCTGGAACGGCTGGCGGCCGAACGCCCCGTCACATCCGACGAGACGTTCGCGCTGGGTACGCTGCGGGCCGACGGACGGCTCGATCTCTGCAAGCAGGGGCTCGGCGCGGCCGGGGCGGCGCGGGTGATGACGGCCCTCACCGGCTCCCCGCACGCCACGCATGTGCTGCTCGGCACCAACTCCCTGGGCGACGACGGCGCCAGGGCGGTCGCGGAGGCGACGGCCACGGAAGGCCATGGCCTGCGCACCCTGTATCTCGGCTGCAACCGCATCGGGCCCGACGGCGTCACCGCGCTCGCCGGCGCCCTGGGCGACGACGGTACCGTCCGGGGACTGTGGCTCAAGCGCAACCCCTTGGGGGACGCCGGCGTCCGGGCCCTCGTCCCGATGCTGCGCCGCAACACCACCCTGCGCACCCTCGACCTCGTCAACACCGGGATCACGGCCGACGGGCTCAGGGCGCTGCTGGACGTACTGTGCGGGCGCTCCCGGCCCGTCGAGCGGCTGTTCCTCGGGGGTAACGGTCTCGGGGCCGAGGCGGCGCCGCTGCTGGCCCGGCTGATCCGGGACGCGGGTGTACGGGAGCTCTGCCTGCCGTCCAACCACCTCGGCGACTCGGGCGCCGCCGTGCTGGCAGCCGCCGCCGACCCGGCCCGCCCGGTCCGGCTGGGGCTGGGCGGCAACGGGATCGGCCCCGCCGGGGCGCGCGCCCTCGCCGACGCGCTCGGCGGGATCGAGGCACTCGACCTGGGCCGGCCGCCCTCGGAGCGCAGCCTCGGAGCCCCGCCCAACGCCACCGGGGACACCGGCGCCGACGCGCTGGCCGAAGCCCTGCCGGGCAGTCCGCTGCGGCGGCTGGAGCTGCGCCACACCGGGCTCACCGGCCGGGGCGCCAAGTCCCTGCTCGCCTCCGTCGGTCCGGGGTCCCGGCTCGAGTACGTGGGACTGGGCCCGGGGCTGCCGCGCAGGGTGAAGCGGTCCTTCGCCGCGCGGCTGCGTCCCGACACCGGCGCCCACGCGGACCTGCGCGCCGTCAGGAGCGTCTACCGGTGAGCGCGCGGGACACGGTCCGCTTCCTCGCACCGGACGCGTTGACGAGCCTGCGCCGGGCCCGCCGGTACGCGGTGCCCCGCTGGATGATCGAGGAGTCGGCCGCACGCCGGACGGCCGACGACTGGCAGGGGGCCTGCGCGGCGGCCGGGTTCGACGTGGACTTCGACCCCGCGGGCGTTGCCGCCCGCGACGGCGCCGACGTGGCCCGCGCGCTCGGCGACGATCTCCGCCACCTGGTACCGGACCTGCTGCGCTGGCATCTTCCCCGGATCCTCGGAGGGCGCTCGACCCTCGCCACCGACCTGACCATGGTGCTCGCGGGCTACGGCCGCGCGGCCGACGGGCCGGGCGCCACGGCGCCGTATCTGCACCTGCGTACCCCGCCCATGGCCGACGGACCCCAGCGGATCTCCCTCCGGTTCGGCCCGGTGCGGCACCGGGGCGCCGCCGAGACGCCCCCGGGGGTGTTCTCCGGGGGCGTCGAGGACTGGCGCGGCCTGCGCCATCTGTGGGACGCGCGCCACGCCGGCGAGTTGCGGGCACGGGCCGGTGGCGCGGACCGGCTGCCCTTCCTGCACGCCGACGGCACGCCGCGTCCGGCGGCCGCCCTCCCCCGCGAGGACCCCGGCGCCGAGGACGCGGTCGCCCGCGCCGAATGGATCACCCTGCTGTTCCGGGACGGCCAGGTCGCCGCGGCGCTCGCGGCTGCCGGGATCGCATGGGATCCGACCCCGCCGGACATGCCCGCGTGGTACCGGGCGAGCCCCGAGCAGATCATGACCGGGCAGGCGCTCGACATCCCCCGGCTGGAGGCGGAGGTCCGCCGGTTCGCCGGAGCGAGCACGGCGGAGCGCTTCCAGATCGGCGTGGACTGGCGGGCCCGCATCCTGCTGGAGTTCACCCGCCGCGGACGGCTGAAGGTCGCCGTCGTGAGCCGCGAGGCCGCCGAAGGCGCGGCTTTCCTGCCGGAGGCGGTCTGGCGCAGGCCGCCCGACCTCGATCTCCTGCGGGAGGGCGGCGTCACCCCCGCCGCACTGCATCCGCTGGTCGCGGGGGCGCTCTTCCCCGGCCTCGACGGGCCGTTCGGCCCACCCGGGCCGACGCCTCCCGCGCCGGTCCGGGTCAGATGCCGGGGCGGCTGGCACGACGTCGTCTTCCGTGACGGAACGCTCGCGTCCCCGCACAGCGAGCAGGAACGGCAGCGCGAGAACGCGCTGCGGGCGTTCGGCGGGGCGGTCACCGGCTGCTTCGCCGTCGAGCACGCCTGCACCTCCGGTACGGGCCGGCTGCCCCGGGCCCTCGCCGCGCAGCGGCGTGAGCTCTTCCTGCGGGCCCAGCACGGTGACACACCGGGGGTCCTGGAACTCCTGGACGCGGGCTTCGACCCGCACATCCGGGACGGCGGCCGGCGCGGCCTCCTGCACGTGCTGCCCCTGCTCGACCACCGGGTCCTGCTCCCCAGGCTCCTGGCCGCCGGTCTCGACCTGGAGGCCAGGGACTGCCTGCACCGCACTCCCCTGTCCACGGCGGTGTCCGGACGCGGATCTGCGGCGCTCGTGCGGGCGCTCGTCGACGCGGGCGCCCGCACCGACGTCGTCGACCACATGGAACTCTCCCTGGCCCAGGTCATCCGCAAGTACCGGCGGAGCGACCTGGAATTCCTCGGGGCGCGGGTGCGGAAGGAGCATCCGGGCATCGGGGCCGACTGGTGGGAGGAGTGGGAGGACGACCAGGAAGGTGAAGAAGAGTGAGCACCCTCGCCCACAGCACCCCGGCGCAGTCACCGCCCGCCCCGGCGGCCCCCGCGACAGCCCCGCTGGCCGCGGCCGACGCGCTCAACCGCAGGCTGCGCGCCACTCGGACCGAAGCGGCGGCGAACCCGCAACTGGAGGCCCTGGCACTGACCGTGACGGCCAATCAGCCGGTCCTGCTGTGGGGCGAGCCGGGCATCGGCAAGTCGGCGGCCCTGGAACAGCTCGCCGCCGGCCTCGGCCTGGGGCTGGAGACCGTCATCGCCAGCGTGCACGAACCCTCCGACTTCGCCGGGCTGCCCGTCGTCGGTGACGATCCGGCGGTGACCGGGGTGCCGATGGCGCCGCCGGACTGGGCGGTCCGGCTCGCCGGGCGGGGCCAGGGGCTCCTGTTCTTCGACGAGTTGTCGTCCGCTCCCCCGGCCGTCCAGGCGGCGCTGCTGCGCGTCGTGCTCGAACGGCGGGTGGGCAGCCTGACGTTGCCGGAGTCCGTCCGCATCGTGGCGGCGGCGAATCCGCCGTCGAGCGCGGCGGACGGCTGGCACCTCAGCCCGCCCCTCGCCAACCGCTTCGTGCACCTGCGATGGGCCCACGATCCGCGCACCGTCGCGCGCGGCATGGCCGGCACCTGGCCAAAGGCGGCCGTCCCCGTGGTCGACGCGACCAGGACGGCCGGGGCGGTGGCCCGGGCCCGTGGCGCCGTCTCCGGCTTCCTCACCGCCCGGCCGGGCCTCGTCCACCACCTCCCCTCCGACGCGGAGAGCCGGGGCCGGGCCTGGCCGTCGCCCCGGACCTGGGACATGGCGCTGCGGCTGCTCGCCACGGGGTACGCGACCGGCGCCGGCCGGGAGGCGGTCGCCGCCGCGCTGACGGGGGCCGTCGGGGACGGGGCGGGCATCGAGCTGCTGTCGTATCTGGAGAACCTGGACCTGCCCGATCCCGACCGGGTGCTGGCGGACCCCGACGCGTTCGCCCTGCCCGAGCGCGGCGACCGGCAACTGGCTTTCCTCATCGCGGTCGTGGCCGCCGTCCAGGGCGACCTCACCCGGGGCCGCTGGGAGGCGGGCTGGGCGGTGCTGGCGAAGGCCGTGGAAGCGGGGGTCCCGGACGTCGCGGCCAGGGCCGCGGTCGACCTGGCGTCGATGCGCGACGCCGACTGGCCGGTGCCCGCAGGGATCGACGCCTTCGTGGAACTGCTGCAGCTGTCCGGCGCGTTGCCGCGGAACGGCTGAGGCGCATGCCGGAGCCGGAAGGAGAGACCGCCCCGCAGCGGCTCCGGCTGGACCTGACCAAGCTGCTCGCCGCCCGCTACCGGGCGGCGGGCGACCGGCCCTACCTGGCGTCGGCGCTCTACGCCCTGTCCGTGGTGGAGAGCGACGGGGTGCCGACGATGGGAGTCGACCGCCACTGGCGCTGCTACGTCTCCCCCGCCTTCGTCGCGGCGACACCCGTGGCCGAGCTCGCCGGGGTGTGGGTGCACGAGGTCGCGCACCTGCTGCGCGACCATCACGGCCGCGCCGGACGCCTCCCCGCCGCCGGTCAGCGTGACCATCACCGCGTCAACGTCGCCCAGGACTGTGAGATCAACGACGACCTCGTCGCGGACGGGCTGGCGCTCCCGGCCGGACGGGTGGAGCCCCGCCTCTTCGGCCTGCCCGTCGGGCAGCTCTTCGAGACGTACCTTCCGCAGTTGCCGCCGAGCCCGCCGCCGCACGACTGCGGGTCGGGCGCGCACGCCCAGCCGGTGCCGTGGGAACTGCCCGGCGCCGAGGGACCGGCCCGGCTCGGCCGGGTCGAGGCCGAGGCGCTGCGGCGCCACACCGCGGAGGCGATGCGGGCCCACCTGCGCAGCCGCGGCTCCCTGCCGGCGGGCTGGCAGCGGTGGGCCGACGAGATCATGGAGCCGACCGTCGACTGGCGGCAGGTGCTGGCCGGTGCGGTACGCGAGGCGGCGGCCTGGGCGTCCGGCGCGGTCGACTACACCTACCTCAGGCCGTCCCGCCGCAGTGCGGCACTGCGCGGGGTCGTCCTGCCGAGTCTGCGGCGTCCGCTGCCCCGGGTCGCCGTCGTCGTCGACACCTCGGGCTCGATGGGCGAGGCGGAGCTCGCCGCCGCGCTGGGCGAAGTCACCGGGGTGCTGCGGGAAGTGGGCATCCGTGGCAACCGGGTCACCGTGCTGGCCTGTGACGCCGACGTGCACGCTGTCTCCCGGGTGACGGCCGCCGCGGACATCACCCTGACCGGGGGCGGCGGTACGGACATGCGGGTGGGCATCGCCGCGGCACTGGCCGCCCCGGCGCGGCCCCGCATCGTGATCGTCCTGACCGACGGCTTCACTCCCTGGCCCGACGAGTCGCCCTCGTGCCGGCTCGTCGCCGCCCTCGTCGGCGGGGACCCTCCGCAGCCGCCGCCGTGGGTGGAATCGGTGCGCGTCACCCGCTGACCCCGGTGCGCGGGAGCTGGTCAGTCCCCGAGCACCACGGTCCGCGCCGCCGAGAAGTCACCCCATTTCCCGTCCGGGAGCTTGGCCCGGATCTTCATCGAATGACGGGTGCCGCGCGGCTCGCCGACGGTGAGCCGGTAGCTCGCCCGGCCGACGGGCGGTTCGCCGCCCCAGACGATCGTGGTGGTCAGCCTGCCGTCCAGGTAGAGCTGGTAGGCGGGTATCTTCCCGCCGGTCTCCGGCTGCTTCCAGTCCAGGTCGACGGCGTACTCCTTGCCCTGGGCGCTGCTCGTGATCCGCAGGTCCGTGGGGGCGGTAGCGGCGGGGGCGCCGGGGGCGGTCGCGGTGGTGACGTCGACGGTGTCGCTGTCGGGTGACGAGGTGTCGGCCGCGTCGCGGGCGCGCACGGTGAAGCTGTAGACGGTTCCGGGGCGCAGCCCGGTCAGGCGGGCCGTGGTCCGTGTGCCGGGCACGCTGTGGATGCGGGAGCCCTCCTGGTAGATGTCGTACGAGGTGACGCCGACGTCGTCCGTGGAGCCGCCCCAGGACAGGGTCGCGGCTCTGCCGCCGTCGGCCTTCCCGCGCAGTCCGATCGGCCGGGTCGGGGGCTCGTGATCGGCGGCGGGCGGCGCGGGGGTGGTGACGTCCGCGGCGGCGCTCGGCGCGGAGAGGTTCCCCGCGGCGTCCCGGGCCCGGACGGTGAAGCGGTAGGCGGTCGAGGCGGTCAGCCCGTCGATGTCGGTCATCACCTTGGCCGCCGGGAGGGACCTGACCTTCTCACCCTGGCGGAAGACGTCGTACCCGGTGACCGCCTTGTCGTCGGTGGCCGGCTCCCACATGACGTGCGCGGAGGTCGCGCTGCTCGCCTGGGCGGTCACCCCGTGCGGTGCGGTCGGTTTCCTGGTGTCCGCCTCGGCTTCGGAGCCGCAGGCGGTGAGAGTGGCGAGAAGCAGGGCGGCGGAACAGGCCAACGCGGCGGTTGCGTGGGGGCGTTGCACGGTGGTGCCTTCCATCCGACAGCAATGGTCCAGACCTGTATCGCACGGGGCGGGGGTCGCCGACAAGAGGACGGAGCGGAACCTTCCGCAATGTGCCGGTGTGCCCCGGGGATGTGTCGCCCGACGCGCCGTCGAGGGCGGTCCGCCGAAGCGGCGCGGTCGTGACCGGGGCTGCCCGGTGGCGTACGCGACGACGCCGGCCGGAGCGCCGCCCACCGGCGCGGTCCGGGGACGGATGGTGCGCGCCGACCGCCCTGATCGTTCTGCCGGGCCGGGCGGCGCGCCGGGCGATGAGTTCCGGGCGCTCGGGCAGTCTGCACAGGTATGGATACGCAGACGAACTCCGCACCGCTTCTCGACCTCGAACCCGCGGCCCGGCAGATCGCCGGGATGCTCGGCGCCATCGACGACGCCCGGCTGGCCGGCCCGACGCCCTGCCCCGACGTCACGGTGGGCGCGATGCTCGCCCACGTCGAAGGGCTGGCCATGGCGTTTCGCGACGCCGCGCGCAAGGAGCTGGGGGCGTCGACCGACACGGCGCCCTCGGTGGAGTCGGGGGTGCTGGCGGACGGGTGGCGCAGCACGCTGCCCGTGGCACTCGACGAGATGGTGGCGGCCTGGCGCTCCCCCGACGCCTGGCAGGGCATGACCCGGGCGGGCAGCGTGGATTTGCCGGGCGAGGTGGCCGGCATGGTCGCCCTGAACGAGCTGGTGTTGCACGGCTGGGACCTGGCGAGGTCGACCGGGCAGCCGTACCGGGCCGAGGAGGCGCATCTGCGCTCCTCGATGGCGCTGCTGGCCGACCTGGGCGACAACCCGCCGGCCACCGCCCCGTTCGGCCCGCCGGTCCCCGTAGCGCAGGACGCGCCCCTGCTGGACCGGGCGGTCGCCCGCAGCGGCAGGCGCCCGGACTGGCAGCCGGAGAGCTGAGCCCGTGGACCTGCCCGCTCCCCGCCCGGCCGCCGGGGCACCCGGCCGCCGGGGCACCCGGCCGCCGGCCGGTCGCGGCCGGGTCCCTGATCCGCGCACAGGGGCGTGCCGGGCAACCCGATCCAGAGTGGTGGGTAACGAGCAGAGTGCAACCTCCCTCATCACACGTCGCGGCCGTGGCCGCACACCAACTAGCCCTCTTACGCGCCAAGTTGGGAAACCGTTACGCCGCGGCCGTGCGAGGAGACAGCGAATTCGTCGTCTGCCGCCACGACCGGGACCTGGACGCCGTGCTGATCCTCTGGCTCGTCGTCGGGCCCTGATCCGGCGCGGCGGCTCGGGACGGTCTCGGAGCCTGGCTCGAATCGAGTCGGGCTTTTTGCTGTCTGGGACCGGAGCACCGCAGGTGAGGCAAGTGTGCGACGCCAGCACGTGGACCAGCCTGGTCAGTAGACGGTCGCCCGGCCCGGTGTTTCGGTCGGCTGGAAGATGACGAGCGGGGTTTCCGCTGTGTTCGTGATGATCCATGGATGTGAGACATATGTCTGCTGGATGTAGGCCGCGCCTGGGGCGAGCTGCGTGTAGAGCGTGCGGGAGCCCTGGTAGTCGAGCCAGTAGATCCTTACGGCCTCGCTGCGCTGGTTGACGAACTCGATCTGGGTGGAGATGACACTGTCCATCGAACGAAGTGTCTGCTCTTCCGCCGGTGGCAGCGGCAGGAGCGGAGCCCAACCCGTCAACTCGGCGTCGTTGAGCGGCACCTCGGCCCTGGCATCGACGGAGATGAGGGCACGGAGGTGGGCGGCGATGGTGCGGGCCGGTGGTCTGACGGAGGGGGCCTTGGCGAGCAAGGTGAGCAGGTAGGCGTCGAGGGCCTGAGGGATGGCGGGGCGCAGACTGCTGGGCGGTGGCGGAGCCTTGTGCAGGTGCTGGCCCATGACCTCACCCGGGTCCCCAGGGAACGGTACGCGGCCGGTGAGTAGGTGGAACAGGGTGGCGCCCAGGGCGTACACGTCCGCGGCGTCGGTGACGGGCTCGCCGAGCCACTGTTCGGGTGGCATGTAGTAAACGGTGCCGATGCGGATACCTTCTGTCAGGCCGGCGGTGGCACCTGCCACGCGAGCGATCCCGAAGTCGCAGATCTTCACCGTCCCGCTGCCGTCGAGCATCAGGTTGGACGGTTTGACGTCACGGTGGACCACCCCCACCTTGTGGGCGGCAGCCAGGCCCTCGGCGGCTTGCGCCCCGTACTCCAGCACGGTCCCGATCGGCAGCCCGCCTGGATGCTTCTTCAGTAAGCCCGCCAGATCCGGGCCCGCCAGCAGCTCCAGCACCAAGAACGGCTGGTCTGGGTGAGCAACACGATCGTAAACGGTGGCGATGTGGACGTGATTGAGACGAGCGGCGGCCCTTCCTTCCCGGCGGAACCGGGCCAATGCCGTGTCTCTCGTCTCACCGTCACCGATCTGGTTGACCCGCAGCACCTTCACCGCGACCCGCCGATCCAGCTCCAGGTCCAGGGCTCGCCACACATCGCCCATCCCACCGCGGCCCAGCGGCTGCTCCAGTTGGTAGCGGCTGGCGAGTATCCCTCCTGCCGCCAGTTGCTGCTCCGTTGGCATCTGCTCCTCTTTCAGTTGTCACGGTTGTACCGGTGTTCGCGGTGCGTGCTCACCTGGTGGTCCGGACGGCGGGTCTGATGTCGGCCCGGGATGCGCAGTTCGGCTTCACCGCTCTTCCCGACGGCCAGTGTGTACGGGCGGAGCTTTGTCAGCACGGCTTATGGGTCAGGCAAGTGAGGCACTTCTGCAAGCGCGTGTCCACGAAGACCGGCGTAAGGGCGTGGTCGACCAGACCCGGACCGCGCAGTTCGTCCGCGAGCACTTCGAGGCGATGGTCTTCACCGCGCTGGCGGAGGAGCTGCGTCGTCCGACGGCACACTCCCGTGCACCCGCCCTAAAAGCACTGGTCAGGAGCGGAGTTGGGCCGTACCTTGCTGCCGGTGACAAGCGACCCACGTGAACCGTCGGATCCCCTTCCCACCCCCAAGCTCTTCTCCCGTACGTATCTGGCGGTCACCGCGAGTTTTGCCGCGGTGATGTTCTTGACCGGGTTCGCAGCTCTGGCGGTGATGCCGTTGCTGCCGGTGGCCGCCCGAGACCTCGACGGAGTCGGTCTCTACCCGCTGGTGGCAGGGGCATTCGTGGCGGCGAGCCTGCTGGGTGGTGTGCTGGGCGGGACATGGGCGGATCGCGCCGGGGCCCGGCGACCGCTGACAGCCGGGGTGATCCTGACCGTCGCGACGCTCCTCGTCTCCGCAACCAGTACCACGATCTGGCAACTGGTCCTGGGACGCTTCACCGACGGGATCGCGGCGGGCCTGGTAGCGGTGTCCGTCAACGCGGCCATCGGGCAGTCCTACCCGGATCACCTGCGCGCCCGCGCCTTGTCCCTCATGAGTGCGTGCTGGATCGTGCCGTCACTGGCCGGCCCCCCGCTCGCCGGGTTCGTGGCCGCGTCGTGGTCGTGGCGAGCGGTGTTCTTCGGGGTCGCCGGGCTCACCCTGATCCCTGCCGCGGCCGCTGTGCTGCTCCTTCGCGGACGATCAGCACAGCCAGGAGCATCGCAAAAACCTGGAAGTCCCGAGGCACCCGTGCGGCGGCCCGCGTTGCCCGCGGCAGTGGCGGTGAGCGTGGCCGCGGCTCTCACCCAGTACGGCGTTTCTACCTGGAATGTATGGCACGCGCTATGCGCGTCGGTCGGCGTAGTGGTGCTGGTGGCGTTTGCCCCGCGGCTGCTGCCACCGCACACCTGGCGAGCCGGGGGCGGATTGCCCGCTACGGTGCTCCTGCGCGCGCTGACCTCGGGCGCGTTCTTCACGCTGGAAGCCTTCGTCCCCCTGATGCTCAGCACAGCGCGACATGTGCCAGGCGTTGTCACAGGGTTCGCGTTCACCGGGGCGGCACTTGCCTGGGCCGCAGGCTCCTGGATGCAGGGTCGCCTGCAGAACCGGGTGTCGCGACACCGACTGGTCGCCATCGGGGCCGGGATCATGGCGGTGGCGGTGGCGGTGGCGGCCCTGTGCACCATGCCGGCGGTGCCTCCGGCCGCAGCGGTGTCCTCGATGGCGCTGGCCGCCGTCGGCATGGGGCTCGCGACGCCGTCGCTCACCCTGCTGTCGCTCGCGCACACTCCGGCCGGCAGGCAGGGTTACGCAAGCGGCGCGATGCAGACCTCGCAGAACCTCGGCCAGACCCTGGTCCTGGCCGTGACGTCGGCTCTGTTCACGGCAGTCTCAGCGGCGTCAACGAACCGGCTCCCGGCATTTGCCGGAGCATTCGCGCTCCTGATCCTTCCGATCGCGGGTGCCGCCTGCCTGGCAGGCCGCACACGCGTCACGGATGCGGGCCGACACGATGCCTCGGGACGGTCCGTCGCCACGGCAGAGGGACGGCTACGGTAGGCCGATGCCACCGACGCCACACCGTGCCGCGCTCCTCGTCATCGACATGCAGCACACCATGAGGCCCCTCATGCACCGCCCTGACCACACCGTCGCAACCATCGCGGGGCTCAGCTCTCGGGCGCGTACTGCGAACGTTCCCGTCATCACGGTTCGGCAGCAAGGGTGCGGCGATACCTTGCCCGGACTGGCGCCGCGGAACGGAGAGCCGGTGGTGACGAAGACCTGTGCGGACGCCTTCTTGAACACCGATCTCGACGAGACGCTCATCCGGCTCGGCGTGACAGAGGTCCTGGTCACCGGCTTTGCCACCGAGAACTGCGTGGAGACGACCGCCCGCCAGGCCCTCAGCCATGGGTACGACCTGGTGCTGGTGGCGGACGGGCACACCACATCGGTCCGCCCCCAGCCGACGGACTTCGCCCTTCCGGACCAGTCGATCGCCCATCACAACGAAATCTACCGGCACATCGACTTTCCTGATCGCAGCGTTCGGGTCCTGCCTGCCACGGACATCAACTTCACAGCGCCAAAAGCTCGCCGGGGAGATCCGCTCCTGCCCCTGTGACGCGTATCTCGGTCACACCCCGGTGACGGCGGGCTCCGCGCGGGCCGGGTGAGCCGGCCGGCCGCCCCGGGGCCCGCTCCCCGTCAGCTGGTGAAGAACTCCGTGATCTGCTGGGCGACCTGGTCGGCGTGGGTCTCGTGCGGCCGGTGGCCGCCGCCGAGGGTGATGAGGTGGCAGTCCGGGATCAGGGAGGCCATGTCCTGGAGGCGGCCCTGCGGCATGGTGCTGGCCGGGCCGCCGGCGAGCATGAGCGTCGGCGCGACGATCTCGCCGAGACCTTCCGCCCAGGCCGGGTCGGGGTCGTCCAGCTGGGTGCGTACGGCCGCGAGTACCGCCTCGTCGTAGTCGACGGGGCCCTCGGGCGGTACGGCGGGGCCCGCCGCACCGGGGAACGGCGGCGGGGTCTCCACCAGCACCAGCCGCTCCACCCGGTCCGCGTGCTCCTGTGCCAGCAGGTGGGCGACGACGCCGCCCATATCGTGGCCGACCAGGCCGACCCGGTCGAGCTCGCAGGCGTCCAGGAAGCCGAGGACGTCGTCCCGCATCAGCTCGAAGTCGTACTCCTCGGGCCAGTCGCTCTCGCCGTGACCTCGCAGGTCCAGGGCGTACACCCGCCATTCCTGACCGAGCAGACTCCCGGCCGCCTCCCAGTTCGCGGCGGAATCGCCGAGGCCGTGCAGCAGCACGACGGGCGAGCCGAACGGGTCGCCCCAGGTCCGGTACGCCAGACGTACGTCGCCGACATCCACAACAGACTGATCATCCATACCCCTGACGCTACAGCCGATCGGGCGAAGATCACTCCCGCGGCCTGGCAGGCTGGAAAGGTGAAGCTCACTCCGCGTTCCCCGGTCGTCACCCTCTCCGCTCTCGTCATGGCCGCCGCCGTGCTCTCCGGCTGCGCGGGGGCGGGTCCGGGCGGCTCCTCGGGCAAGGGGGCCGGTGCCGGGCTGGACGATCCGGCGAAGAAGGAGATCGCCATGCAGCTGGTCTCCAGCGCGGAGAACTCGACCCTGGACTGGAAGGCGCAGTACTCGTACATCCAGGACATCGGTGACGGCCGCGGCTACACGGCGGGCATCATCGGGTTCTGCTCCGGCACCGGTGACATGCTGAGCGTCGTCGAGCGGTACACGAAGGCCCGGCCCGGAAACCGGCTGGAGCGGTTCCTGCCCGCGCTGCGCGCGGTGAGGGGGACCGACGCGCACACGGGACTCGGCCGTCCGTTCACCGAGGCGTGGTCCGAGGCCGCCGACGACGCGGCGTTCCGGCGCGCCCAGGACACGGAGCGGGACCGGTCGTACTTCGACCCCGCGGTCAGACAGGCGAAGGAGGACGGGCTGGGCGCGCTGGGCCAGTTCATCTACTACGACGCCTATGTGATGCACGGCTCCGGTGACACGGAGGGGACCGTCGGTTTCCGTACGATGCGCCGTCAGGCACTCGCCGAGGACCGGCCCCCCGCCAAGGGCGGCGACGAGGAGGCGTACCTCGACGCCTTCCTCGACGCCCGGGTCGCGGCGATCCGCGAGGAGCCCTCGCACACCGACACCGACCGGGTCGAGACGGAGCAGCGGGTGTTCGTACGCGAGGGCAAGTTCGGTCTGGAGACACCGCTGCGGTGGAGGGTGTACGACGACAGCTATCTGATCAAGGGGTCGGGCGATTCGTAAACCCATGATCGACGGGCGCGCGAAGCGTTGACCGAGTGACCTGTGTGCGCCGGTGCGCACCGCATGTGACCTGCGCTTTCACTCCGGGGGGACGGGCGGCTGCGGGCCGTGTCCCGAGGGCGGTCCGCCCCGTTGAGGCGGGCGGACGGCACACGCTTCGTGGGCCGGATCACCGAGGAGTGAGCGACATGATGAAGAAGATTCTGCTGGCCGCGGCGATGCTGACCGCCGGACTCGCACTGGCCGTCTCCCCGGCCGCCCAGGCCGCCCCGAGCACGCCCGCCGCACGCGGCGTCGAGGCGGCCCCGACGCTCGTCTGCACGGTCAACGACAACGGAGTGAACTTCCGCGGCGGCCCGGGCACGGACTACCCCGTCCTGGGCCAGGTGAACCGGGGTCAGAACCTCGACTACCGGGGCCAGCAGGGCAACTGGGTGATGGGCGACCTGTGGGGCGGCCCCACCGGCGTGTGGATCCACATCGCCTACCTGAACTGCTGACTCGCGGCACTCCGCAGCCCCGCACCAGGCGCCCCGACGCCCCGGTGCGGGGCTTTCACGTCTCCGGGCACGCCCAACTCGCCCGTGTCGCAGGGGTGTACGCCCGTCGGCCGAGTCTGATAGGAAAGCTTCCTAACAGAAGAATCGGAACGACGAACTCCCTTGGAGGACTGGTGCACGCTCCCCACAAGCGCACCGCACGTCGCGGCAACCGATCCATGCGCGTTACGCTCGTCGCCCTCGGCCTGGCCCTCACGGCGATCCCCGCCACGGCCTACGCCGGCACCACTCCCGCCCCCACGGCGGTGCACCACCAGGAGGCGGCCGCGAACGGGCTCGACGATCCGGCGAAGAAGGACATCGCCATGCAGTTGGTCTCCAGCGCGGAGAACTCCTCGCTGGACTGGAAGGGCCAGTACGGCTACATCGAGGACATCGGTGACGGTCGCGGCTACACGGCGGGCATCATCGGGTTCTGCTCCGGCACCGGCGACATGCTCGACCTGGTCGAGCTGTACACCGAGCGGGAACCGGGCAACGTCCTCGCAAAGTACCTGCCGGCCCTGCGTGACGTGGACGGCACCGACTCGCACGACGGCCTCGACCCCGGCTTCACCGACGCCTGGGAGGCGGCGGCCGGGGACCCGGCGTTCCAGGAGGCGCAGAACGACGAGCGCGACCGGGTGTACTTCGACCCGGCGGTCAGCCGGGGCAAGAGCGACGGACTGGGCACGCTCGGCCAGTTCGCGTACTACGACGCCATCGTGATGCACGGCGACGGCGGCGACAGCACCAGCTTCGGCTCCATCCGCAAGCGCGCCCTCGCGCAGGCGAAGCCGCCGGCCCAGGGGGGCGACGAGGTCAGGTACCTCAACGCCTTCCTGGACGCGCGGGTCTGGGCCATGCGGCAGGAGGAGGCCCACTCGGACACCAGCCGGGTGGACACCGCCCAGCGGGTCTTCCTCGACGAGGGCAATCTGAACCTGGACCCGCCGCTCGACTGGAAGGTGTACGGCGACAGCTTCCACATCGGCTGACGCGGCCCGGGCCGCAGACGGCTGTGGCGCGTACGGCCGCCCTCACGGGCGCGGCCGTACGCCCCACAGTGGCGTGACGCGCCGTCAGAGTACGGCCGTCTGCGCGACGTTGACGGCTTCGCACTCCTGGGTGGGCGTCTCGGTTTCGGTGTCCGGCTTCCGGCCCAGGTGGTTGAAGGCCAGGTTGAGGACGATGGCCACCACGCACCCGGTCGAGATCCCCGAGTCGAGGACGACGAGCAGGTCCTTCGGGAAGGCGTGGTAGAACTCCGGCGCCGCGATCGGGATCAGGCCCACGCCCACGGCGGCCGCCACGATCAGCGCGTTCTCGCCCTTCTCCAGGGCGGCGGCGGCCAGTGTCTGGATGCCGCTCGCCGCGACCGAGCCGAAGAGCACGATGCCCGCGCCACCCAGCACCGGCAGCGGCACCAGCGCGATGACCGAGGCGGCCACGGGGCACAGACCGAGCAGGATGAGGATGCCGCCGCCCGCGGCGACGACGAAGCGGCTGCGGACCTTCGTCATCGCCACCAGCCCGATGTTCTGGGCGAAGGCGCTGCACATGAAGCCGTTGAACAGCGGGCTGACGGCGCTGCCCAGGGTGTCGGCGCGCAGGCCGCCCTCGATGGTCCGCTCGTCGGCGGGCCGGCCGACGATCTTGCCGAGGGCCAGCATGTCCGCGGTCGACTCGGTCATGCAGACCAGCATCACGATGCACATCGAGACGATCGCGGCGATCTCGAACTGCGGCGCCCCGAAGTGGAACGGGGTGGGGAAGCCGACGACATCGGCGTCCTTGATCGCGCCGAAGTCGGTGATGCCGACCGGGATCGCGACGATCGTGCCGATGACGAGTCCGAGCAGGATCGCGATCTGCTGGAGGAAGCCTCGCAGCAGCTTCCGCAGCGCCAGGACGATCGCCAGGGTGACCGCCGCCATCGTGATGTTGGTGGTGGAGCCGTAGTCGTCGGCCAGGGCGTTGCCGCCCTGGGACCAGTTGAAGGCGACCGGCAGCAGGGAGACGCCGATCAGGGTGATGACCGTGCCGGTGACGACGGGCGGGAAGAAGCGGACCAGTTTGCAGAAGTACGGGGCGAGGACGAAGCCGAGGAGGCTGGCGACGATGATCGCGCCGAAGATCACGGCGATGCCGTCGTGTCCGCGGTCCTTGCCGATCGCCACCATCGGCGTCACCCCGGCGAACGAGACGCCGTTGACGAACGGCAGCCGGGCGCCTATACGCCAGAAGCCGAGCGTCTGGAGCAGGGTGGCTATCCCCGCGGTGAACAGGCTCGCCCCCATCAGGAAGGCGGTCTCCTTCGCGGTGAGGCCCACGGCGGGGCCCACGATCATGGGCGGGGCCACCACGCCCGCGTACATCGCGGCCACGTGCTGGAGACCGCTGGTGAACATCCTCAGTGGGGGGAGCGTCTCGTCGACCGGATGCTTCCGGCCGGGCGGGGCCGTTTCCGGCTCACCGTCGAGGAGACGGGCTGCTTGTGCGTCGTTGCGAAACCTGGGCGTAGCTGCCACGGCGGTTCCTCCGGTCGGGTACACGTCTGCGGCGACGTGGGTGTCAGGGAGGTGGTGCCGGGACCGGTCCACCGGACCGGGCCCCGTGTGTGGTGCGTTGATACAGGTGGGGCAGGTCATGCAGCTGGTGCGGGCAGCTCGGTGCACCGGTCCGGGAGGGGCGTACGTCTGGGTACGCGCCTCCCGGACCGGTTGCCGTGGACCCCGCTCGGGTCCACGGCGGCCGGCCGAGGGCCGTCCCCCTCGGCCGGCCGGTCACGGGGTGCGCCGGAGCCTCAGCCCCCGGCGGCGATCCGCGCGAGGCGGCGGGCCTCGTCGCGGGTGTCGCGGGCGATGGCGTCCTCGTCCACGGTGGTCAGGCGGTTGGACTCGACGACGGGCATGCCGTTGACGAGCGAGAGGGTGACGGGGGCGGCGGCGCCGAAGACCAGGGCGGTCACCGGATCGGCGATGGAGGCGTGGGCCAGGGTGTCCAGCTTCCAGAGCACGAGGTCGGCGAGCTTGCCGGGCTCCAGTGAGCCGATCTGCTCCGCGCGGCCGAGGACCTGGGCGCCGCCGTACGTGCCCAGGCGCAGGGCCTGACGGGCGTTCAGGCCGCGTTCGCGGTGGGGGCCCAGACGGTTGATGAGGAGGGCGTTGCGCAGTTCTGTGTGGAGTTCGCCCGATTCGTTGGAGGCGGTGCCGTCGACGCCGAGGCCGACCGGGACGCCCGCGGCGAGCATGTCCGGGACCCGGGCGATGCCCGCGGCGAGGCGGGCGTTGGAGGACGGGCAGTGCGCGACGCCGGTGCCGGTGCGGGCGAACGCGGCGATGTCGGAGTCGTTCATGTGGACGCAGTGCGCCATCCACACGTCGTCGCCGAGCCAGCCGGTGGACTCGAAGTAGTCGGTCGGGCCCATGCCGAACAGCTCGTGGCAGAACTTCTCCTCCTCCACGGTCTCCGAGCCGTGCGTGTGCAGCCGGACCCCGCGGCGGCGCGCCAGCGCGGCACCTTCCCGCATCAGTTCGGTGGACACGGAGAACGGGGAGCAGGGCGCGACGGCGATCCGGGTCATCGCGTCGAAGGAGGTGTCGTGGTGCGCGTCGATGGTCGCCTCGGTGGCGGCGAGCGCCCCCTCCAGGGTCTCGACGGCGAAGTCCGGCGGCAGTCCGCCGTCCTTCTCGCTGCGGTCCATGGACCCGCGGGCGAGCGTGAACCGTACGCCCATGTCGCGGGCGGCGCCGATGATCGCGCCGGACAGGTCGCCGGAGCCCTCCGGGTAGACGTAGTGGTGGTCCATGGCGGTGGTGACGCCGCCGCGGGCCATCATCGCGAGCGAGCCCTGCGCGGCGGCGCGGGCCATCGGCTCGTCGATGCGCGCCCAGGTCGGGTACAGCGCGACCAGCCAGTCGAAGAGGTTGTGGTCGGTGGCCAGGCCGCGGGTGATCCACTGGTAGAAGTGGTGGTGCGTGTTGATCAGCCCGGGCGTGGCGAGGTGCCCGGTGCCGTCGATCCGGCGTACGACGTCCGCCAGGCCCTCGGGCGCCCGGCCCGCGCCGACGGACTCGATGCGGTTGCCCGCGACGACGACATGGCCCGAGGCGTACTCGGTGTCGTCGGCGTCGACGGTCGCGATCGAGCAGTTCTCGATGACGATGCGTTCCACTCGGCCGGGGGCTTCCGGTGCTGCCATGGTGCTTCCTTCTCTCATCAGCGATGTGGGCACGGCAGGGCCCCAGGAGGATTTGAGTGCCACGGCCGTGCGGCCGTGGGTGCCGAGATGGTGGAAGAACGGGTCGGCCGGAGCTTCGACGAGGGCTCCGGCGCCGGTGCCGCGGGGGCGCGCCGCGACGGGGCGGGACTCCCGGCCACCGGGTGGGCCGGGCTCTCGGGCGTGGTGGGACGCGGGCCTTGCGCGTGCGCGGTCCCCCGTGCGGGCTGTGCCATGGGTACGTCCTCCGGGCCGGCCGGTCCCCGCCCGCCGTGGACGGACGGGAGCCGGCGCGGCGCCGCGTCAGAGGTTGGTCAGGTCGACCGGGATCCGGGGCTCGACGCCGTCCCGCAGCACGGTGCCCTCGATGAGTCCGTACGGGCGGTCGGCCGCGAAGTAGACGGCGCTGTCGGCGGTGTCGTTCTTCAGGCCGAACGGTTCCAGATCCACCAGGAAGTGGTGGTTGTTGGGCAGGGAGAAGCGGATCTCGTCGATCTCGCTGCGGCTGTCGATGATGCGCGAACCCATCTGGTACAGCGTCTGCTGGAGCGAGAGGGAATACGTCTCGGCGAAGGCCTGGAGCATGTGCTTGCGCGCCTGCTCGTAGGACTTCTCCCAGTTCGGCATCCGCTGCTCGTCGCTGGTCCAGTTGTAGCGCCAGCGGGCGGAGACGTCGGTGGCCAGGATGCGGTCGTACGCCTCCTTGAGCGTCGTGTACTTGTCCTTGACGTAGCCCCAGAACTCGGAGTTGGTCGAGTTCATCACCGTGAGGTCCTTGAGGCCCGAGATGACCTGCCACTTCTCACCGTCGAAGGTGATCTGGGCGGTGCGGATCTCCTGGTTCTTGCGGACGAAGGAGTGCTTGACGTCGTCGGCGCCGATGAACCGCGAGTTCCCGTCGGAGGTGGCGATGCGCTCCCAGGCGTACTCCTCGATGCGGATCCGTGCGGTCCGGATCGGCTCCTGCGACGTCACGAAGTGGCGGGCGAGGTGGATGCCGAACTGTTCGGCGGACTCGATGCCGTGCTCCTTGGCGAACGCGAACACCGTGTTCTTGGTGGTGTCCGTGGGCAGGACGTTGGCGTTCGAGCCGGAGTAGTGGACATCGTCCATGTCGCCGGACAGGGCGACCGAGACGTTCAGGTCCTTGATGTGGTGGGTGTCGCCGTCCCGCGTGATCCTGACGACGCGGTTCTCTGCTTTGCCGTACTGGTTCTGGCCGAGAATCGTGGGCATGTGTCTGCTAGCTCCCTCGGTATACGGAGTAGCCGAACGGGTTGAGCAGCAGCGGTACGTGATAGTGCTCGCCCGGGGTGACGGCGAACGTGATCGCCACCTCCGGGAAGAACGCACCGCTGTCCCTTACGCGGGGGGCGTCCTGCTGCGCCTCGGCTTGCTTCTTGCTGGCGAAGTACGGTTCGGTCTCGAAGTCGAGCCGTACGTGGGTGGTGCCTTCCGGCAGGGCCGGCAGGTCCTTGCAGCGCCCGTCCGCATCGGTCGCGGATCCGCCGAGGGTCACCCACCGCGCGTCGCCGCCCGAGCGGGCGGCGAGCGAGACGGCGACATCCGCGGCGGGGCGGCCGATGCTGGTGTCCAGGATGTGGGTGGACACCGATGCGGTGGCGAAGGTGCTCACGACCTTCCCTCTCCTTCTGCTCGGAGGTGTGACGAGCCGTTACGGGCCTTCCGTGACGAGACGGGTGAGGCGGATGCGATTGATCCTGCCCAGTTCGGTGCGCACGACGGCGCGCTCCTGCTCGGGCGTGTTCCCGATCCGGGACTTCACCGCGTCGCGCATCTGCTCACCGGTGGCCCCGGTGGCGCAGATCAGGAAGACGTGCCCGAACCGTTCCTGGTAGGCCAGGTTGAGTGCGAGCATCTCGGCCTTGAGCTCCTCGGTGGCGCCGGCCATCCCCCGCTGTTCGCGGGCGGAGGCCGGGTCCCCGGGCTTCGGGCGGCCGATCGGCGGGTGACCGGCCATGGCCTCGGCCAGGTCCTGCGCGCCGAGTGCCGCCGTGGCGGTGTCGCTCGCGGAGAGCAGGGCTTTCGCCGTGGCGTACGGGCGATGGGAGAGGATCGCTCTTCCCCAGGCCGCACTGGCACAGACCTCGTGCAGCGCGGTGGCCGCCTCGTCGTCCGCCAGGGTGTTGAACCGGGCGAGGCCCGGCGTGGAACTCGAAGTCACGGGAGCCTCCGTGGCTGCTTTTCGCTGTGCGTTGGTCGGGCTGCGGATAGCTAACGCCCTCCACCACACCACGTCAACAGTTTGTTGAAATTCCATTCAGGTAAAAGGCCGTCGTCCGGTGACCCGGACGACGGCCCGCACGTTCATCTGCCGTTCACATCTACCGGCGGCCCGATCACGCCCCCTTGGAGGGGTTCTCCCTGTTCAGGTAGTTGTAGACGGTGAAGCGGCTGACGCCCAGGGCCCCCGCCACGGTCTCGACGCCGTGCCGTACCGAAAAGGCACCGCGTGCCTCCAGAGCCCGTACGGCCTCCTGCTTCGTCCTGCGGTCCAGCTCGGCGAGCGGCTTGCCGTGGCGGCGTTCCATCGCGGCCAGGATGTGGTCCAGCGATTCGGAGAGCTGGGGCAGCCGGACGGCTATCACGTCCTCGCCCTCCCAGGCCAGCACGACGTCGTCGGCCCGCGCCTCCTCGGGTCCCAGCAGCTCGGCGCCCATGGCGTCGACGAGCGGCTTGACGGCGGTGACGAGAGGGTGGTCCGCGGGGACGAGGGAGTGGTCGGCCGGACCGGTCACTTCGGGTCCTCCCCGATGACGTTCACCTGGAGCGAGACCCGGGTGGCACCGGATGCCAGCGCCTGGCGCAGCAGGGCGTCCACCGCGGTGAGCACCTCGTCGGCGCCGCCCTCCGCCGTGTTGCCGAAGGGGCCGACATCGACCGCGTCCAGCTCGGCGGACTGGATGACCTCGCGGGCCACGACCGCGTGGGCCGGCGCCTCGTCGAGATCGAAGGGCTCGGTGGTGAACTCCACTCTCAAGCGCACTGTGTCTCCCTCATCCGTCGCACCGCGTCCGGGGCGACCCGCGGCTCGGCACGACCCTAACGGACGGGCGCCGCCCCGCACGGGCTACAGCGGCAGCACGCAGACCGCGGCCGGCGCGGGCAACGGGGCCCCGGCCGGGGTCAGGGCGCCGGTGGACTCGTCGACGTGGAAGGCGGTGACCGTACCCGAGCGCTGGTTGGCGGCGAAGAGCAGGGACCCGTCCGGGGAGAAGGCGGTGTGCCGGGGGAAGTCTCCGCCGGCCGGCACCGTGTCCAGCAGCCGCAGCGTGGCCCCGCCGTCCTCCACCGCGTACCGGGTGAGGCTGTTGTGCCCCCGGTTGGCGAGGTAGGCGAACCGGCCGTCGCCGGTGACCAGGAGCTGGGCGGGATAGCTGGTGCCCCCGCCCGTTCCGGTGGGCTGCGGGTCGCCGGGGGTCAGGGTGCCGGTGGCGGGGTCGTAACCGCAGACCACGACGGTGTTGTCGAGCTCGCACGCCAGGTAGGCGTGGCGGCCGCCCGGGTGGAAGGTGAGGTGGCGGGGTCCGGCGCCGGGGCGCAGTGCGGCGTACGAGAGCTGCTCCAGGGTGCCGTGGTCCTCGTCGAGCCGGTAGGTGTACACCGTGTCGTTGCCCAGGTCGACGGCGAGGACGTGCCCGCCGTCGGGGACGGTGACGATCTGGTGGGCGTGGGGCCCGTCCTGGCCGGGCCCCGGGGCGGGTGAGGTGTGGGCGACCAGGTCCGTGCGCTCCCCGACCGAACCGTCGGCGGCGAGGGGGTGCACGGCGACGCTGCCGGAGGTGTAGTGGGCGCTGAGCAGCCACTTCCCGCCCGGGTGGACCGAGAGGTGGCAGGGGCCGGCGCCGCCGGTGGCCCGCCTCCCCAGCACCCGGAAGGCGCCGCCGGCGAGCGCCACGGCCGTGACGCCGCCGTCGTCCTGCTCGTCGACGGCGTAGAGCGTCCGGCCGGTGGGGTGCAGCGCGAGGTAGGAGGGGTTCTCGACGCCGGTGACGACGGTCCGGGAGGTGAGGGCGCCCGTCGCCGTGTCGTAGGAGGCGACCCCGATGCCGGTGCCGCCCGGGGTGGTCGAGGTGTAGGTGCCCAGGAAGAGCGTTCCGGTGCCGCGCGCCCGGCGCTTCGCGGGGTGCGGCGCAGGGCCGGGGCGGCGTTCGCCGCCGGGCGGCACGGGCGCGGCGGCGAAGGCGCCGCCCGTCAGGAGTGCGCCGAGGACGGCGCGGCGGCTGGTGGAGGAGGTCATGCGAGGCACCTCGTGGGGTCGGTGACGTCGGATGTGTCGACCACAGTGGCCTTCCCCGCCGGCCCGCACAACAGACGCACCGGCCGGAGGAAGGGGCGCGCCGGCGGCGCGCCGGGTGACACCGGGGTCAGTCGCCGGACTGGATGTCGCCGCGGGTGGACGACGCGATCGGGTCTCCCTGGGCGAAGTCCCCGGGCGGGATGCCCGGATGGTGCGCCCCCTCCACGGGCTCCACGGCGGCCGCCGGGCCGAGGGCCAGGCGGGAGACTATCCGGTAGCGGTCGCCCCGGTAGAGCGAGTGCACGTACTCCACGGGGCAGCCGGTGGTGTCCGAGGTCAGCCGCTCGAAGAGGAGGGCCGGAGAGAGCTCCGGCACGTCCAGGAGCCGGGCTTCGGCCCGGGTCACCACGGTCGGCTCGATCGCCTGGACCGCTTCGTGGACGTGCACGTCGTGGCGCTCGCGCAGGTGCTCGTACAGGTCGCCGCTCTCCAGCTCCTGGGCGGACAGTCCCGGCACCAGCCCGGCCCTGATGTGCAGGTGCTCGATCGCCATCGGGGCGCCGTCGACCAGCCGGAGCCGGGCCACGTACACGATGTCCGCCGCGGGCGACATGCGCAGCTTGCGGCCGACCCGGGCGCCGGCCTGGAGGGTAGTGAACTCCAGCAGCCGGCTCGACCAGGTCCCCGCCGCCTGCGGGACCGTCAGCGCCAGGTCGGCCGAGACCAGCTCCTGGGTGATCTTCGCGGGCGCGACGAACATGCCGCGACCGTGCTCGCGCACCAGCAGCCCGGCGGCCACCAGTTCGTCGACCGCGGCGCGCAGGGTGGGCCGGGAGACGCCGAGCGTGGCGCAGAGGGCGCGCTCCGAAGGGATGGCGTCTCCCGGGCGGCGCGACTCGATCAGTTCCAGCACGGCGTCGCGGGCCCTCTCCCGTTTGAGCACCGCCCCTGTTGCGTCGGCGTCCATGCGCTGCCCCCTTCTGACACTTCGCCTTCTTACCAGTTGAGCGGACCAGTCCGGCGAACTGGGCTACTGGTCAGGGGAAGTGTAGCCCGGCCGAGGAGTAACTTCGCTGGCTACTTTTCAGGGAGATCCTTAAATCCCTTTGCTACCAAGGGGGTTGACGACCTCATTGGTCTATGCCACCTTCATCCACCATCAAGAGGTGAGCTGTCCAGTGGGCTTCACTGGTCAGGTGGTCAGGTCCTGTCTCCCAGAGGTGAACCGTGAAGTACCGCTTGCTTGCCGGTGGGTCCGCGCTCGTGATGGCCGCCGTCCTCAGTGCCTGCAGCTCGTCGTCCGACTCCGGCGGGGCGTCCGGTGACGGGAAGAGCGAGATCGATGTGTGGCTGATGCGCGACAGCGTCTCGGCGCAGTTCCAGAAGGAGTTCGTGCAGGGCTTCGAGGCCGCGCACCCCACGATCAAGGTCCGGGTCCAGATCCAGGAGTGGGACGGCATCGGCGAGAAGATCACCGCCGCCCTGGCCAGCAACGACGCACCGGACGTGATCGAGAGCGGCAACACCCAGGTGGCGCAGTTCGCCCAGAGCGGCGGGCTGCTCGACCTCAGCGACAAGGTCGGCGAGCTGAACGGCGAGCACTGGCTCAAGGGGCTCGCCGAGCCGGGGGCGTACGAGGGCAAGCAGTACGGCATCCCGTACTACGCGGCGAACCGCGTGGTCGTCTACCGCACCGATCTGTTCCGGCAGGCGGGAGTGGACGCGACCGCGATCAAGACCCGCGCGCAGTGGACCGAAGCCACCGGCAAGCTCAACAAGGGCGGTACGCAGGGCATCTACCTGCCCGGACAGATGTGGTACGCGCTGGCCGGCTTCGTCTGGGACGAGGGCGGCGACCTCGCCACCGAGTCCGGCGGGAAGTGGAAGGGCGCGCTGGACACCCCGGAGGCGCTGCGCGGGATGGAGTTCTACGGGCAGCTCCAGGCGCTCGGCAAGGGACCCAAGGACTCCGACGAGGACGATCCGCCGCAGGCCGACGTGATGGCCCAGGGAAAGGTGGCCCAGGTGATCTCCACGCCCGGCGGCGCCAAGGTCGTCATGGAGAAGAACCCGGCGCTGAAGGGCAAGCTCGGCTTCTTCCCGATCCCGGGCAAGAGCGCGGACACCCCGGGCGCCGTGTTCACCGGCGGCTCCGATCTGGTGATCCCCACGGCGTCCGGCAAGCAGGACGCGGCGCTCACCTTCATCAAGGAACTCACCGGTGACGCCTGGCAGAAGAAGCTGGCCGTGGCCATGAGCTACGTACCGAACCGGACGACACTCGCCTCCGCGGTGGCGGGCGATCCGGGGGCGGCGGCGATGGCGGTCGGCGCGGCGAACGGGCACGCCACGCCGAACACCCCCGGGTGGGCGGCCGTCGAGGCGGAGAACCCGATCAAGGACTACATGGCCGCCGTCCTGACCGGGGGCGACCCGGCGAAGGAGGCCGCCAAGGCCTCACAGGACATCACCCGGGCCATGAACACCGCCTCCTGACCCCGCTCCCTTCCTCCGCCCGTACACCCGACCCATCGAAAGGAGGCGTGCCGTGTCGGTCATCCGGGAACGGACCGCACCCCCCAGCCGCCTGCGCCGCCCGGCGACCGGCACGGCAGGACCGCCGCACCGGCGGCGGCCGGGGGGCCCTCGCGGCCTCTGGCCGTACGTCCTGATCGCACCCGCCGTCGGCGGCATGCTCTATCTGCTCCTCTACCCGCTCCTGCGGGCCGTGCTGATCTCGCTGCAGGACTTCCGGCTGCGCCAGCTGATCATGGGCGACGCGGAGTTCGTCGGGCTGCGGAACTACCGGACACTGCTGTCCGACCCGCGGTTCTGGGAGGTCGTGCGGCGCACCTTCCTGTTCATGGCGGTCAACGTGGTCCTGATCATGGTGATCGCGACCCTGGTCGCGCTGATGACCGAGCGACTGGGCCGGTTCGGACGCACGACGGTGCTCAGCGCGCTCGTGCTGGCGTGGGCCATGCCGGTCGTCGCGGCGACGACCGTCTTCCAGTGGCTGTTCCACTCCGAGTTCGGCATCGTCAACCGGCTGCTGACCGAGGCCGGCTTCACCTCCTTCGAGCGGTATCCCTGGTTCGCCCACGGCACCGCCGCCTTCTCGATCCTGGTCCTGCTGATCGTCTGGCAGTCGGTGCCGTTCGCGGCGATCACCGTCTACTCGGCGCTCACCACGGTCCCCGCGGAGCTGTACGAGTCGGCCCGGCTGGACGGGGCGTCCGGCTCCCGGATCTTCCGCTCGGTCACCTTCCCGGTGCTCCGGCCGATCTTCCTGCTGGTCTTCTCCCTCGAAGTGATCTGGACGTTCAAGGCGTTCGTCCAGATCTGGGTGATGACCCGCGGCGGTCCGGGCGACGCCACGACGATCCTGCCCGTGTACGCCGTGCAGTCCGCGCTCGCCGGGCAGCGCTACGACCTGGGTTCGGCCGCCTCGATGCTCACCGTGGTCCTGATGTCCGGGGTGCTCGTCCTGTACTTCCGCCAGATGCTCCGCCAGGAGGACGAGTCCTGATGACCCCGCCGCGCCCGAGAGTCCGGCGGATACCGCTGAACGCCGCCGCCGTGCTGACCGTCCTGGTCTGTCTGTTCCCCGTCTACTGGATGATCTCGACCGCCTTCAAACCGTCGCGGGACATCCAGTCCGCCGACCCCGAGCTCTTCCCGCACACCTGGACGCTCGACCACTTCCGCACGGCCGTGCGGGCGGACGGGTTCGAGCTGTTCTGGCGCAACAGCATCCTGGTGACGCTCAGCTCGATCCTGCTGGCGCTGCTGGTCGCCATCGGTTCCGCGTACGCCGTCGCGCGGATGCGCTGGAAGGGGCGGCGGCAGTTCATGCTCATGGTCTTCGTCGCCCAGATGGCGCCCTGGGAGTCGCTGATCATCCCGATCTACATCATCTCCCGCGACACGGACATGCTGGACCGGCTGCCGACGCTGACGCTCGTCTACTTCATGATCACGCTGCCGTTCTCGATCGTGGTGCTGCGCGGCTTCATCGCCACCATTCCGCCCGAGCTGGAGGAGGCCGCGCAGGTCGACGGGTGCACCCGGACCGGCGCCTTCCGCCGGGTGGCGCTGCCGCTGCTCGCACCGGGGCTGATGGCGACCTCGCTGTTCGGCTTCATCACCGCGTGGAACGAGTTCGCCTACGCCAACTTCCTGATCATCAAGCACCAGGACAGCCGCACGCTGCCGGTCTGGCTGTCGTCGTTCCAGAACACCTTCGGCACCGACTGGGGCGCCACGATGGCCGCCTCGACGCTGTTCGCCCTGCCCGCGCTGGTCGTCTTCCTGCTGCTCCAGCGCCATGTCACCTCCGGCTTCGCGGCCGGCGCCGTCAAGGGCTGAAGCCCGAGATCCGAACCCGGAGGCCCCGTGCCCGCATCACGTCCCGAACACTCGCTCGTGCCCCGTCCCCGCAAGGTCTCCTCCCGCCCCGGCCGCTTCACCCTCGACGCGGGCACATCGGTGCGGGCCTACCCCGGCGCGGAGGGCGCCGCCGACCTGCTGCGCACCCTGCTCGCCCCGGCCGCAGGCCTGCCCCTCACCCCGTCCGCCACCGGCCGCGTCGTGCTGGCGCTCGACCCGCAGCTGGGCGGTCTGGGCGAGGAGGGGTACGGGCTCACCATCGGCCCGGACTCCCTGCTGCTGCGGGCCGCGCGCCTCCCGGGCCTGCTCAGGGGCGTGCAGACGATCCGGCAACTGCTGCCCGCAGAGGCCCTGTCGGACGTGGCGCAGCGGGGAGAGCCGTGGACGCTGCCCTGTGTCGAGATCAGCGATGTGCCCGCGTATCCGTGGCGCGGGTCGATGCTCGATGTCGCCCGGCACTTCCAGCCGGTCTCCTACCTGCGCCGTTACGTGGACCTGATGGCGCTGCACAAGCTGAACACCCTCCATCTTCACCTCACGGACGACCAGGGGTGGCGGATGCCCGTTCCCGCCTATCCACGGCTGACCGGCATCGGCGGGCACCGCCGGCAGTCGATGTCCGGCCCGCCGGGGCGCGGCGACGAGCGCTTCGACGGCATTCCGCACTCGGGGGCGTACACCCGGCAGGAGCTGCGGGACCTGGTCCGTTACGCGGCGGCGCGCGGGGTGCGCGTGGTGCCCGAGATCGAGATGCCCGGCCATGTGCGCGCGGCCCTCGCCGCCCATCCCGAGCTGGGCAACGACCCCTCGCGGCGGCTGGACGTGTGGACCCGCTGGGGCGTCTGCGACACGGTGTTCGGCGTCCACGAGGAGGTCTTCGACTTCTGCCGGACGGTACTGGAGGAGGTCATGGACGTCTTCCCGTCCCCGTACATCCACATCGGCGGCGAGGAGTGCCCGACCACGGAGTGGGAGTCGAGCCCCGCGGCGCGGGCGCGGGCCGCCGCCGAGGGGCTGTCCGACGCGCGGGCGCTGCACGGCTGGTTCATGGGACGGATCGGGTCGTTCCTGACCGAGCAGGGCAGGCGTCCGGTCGGCTGGGCCGAGACGGGGACCGAACTTCCCCTCGAATTCACCGTGATGACCTGGCGTGACCCGGCCCACGCACGGACCGCCGCCCGGCGCGGCCATCAGGTGGTCACGGCGCATCACCGCACCACGTACCTCGACTACGCCCAGTCCGCCGACCCCGGCGAGCCGGCCGCGCAGCCGGGACCGCCCGTCGGCCTGCGGGCGGTGCACGGCAACCGGCCGGTGCCGGACGGCTGGGAGGCGGCGGACGCGGACCGGGTACTGGGCACCCAGGCCCAGTTGTGGACCGAGTACGCGACCACGCCGGAGCGGATCGAGTACCTGACCTACCCGCGGCTGTGCGCCCTCGCGGACCGTGCCTGGTCGGGCGGACGCAGCGACTGGCCCGGCTTCCTGTCCCGCCTCGGGAGCCACACGGCACGGCTCGACGCCCTCGGCGTCCGCTACCGCCCCCTGACCCCCCGGTCGCTCTCGGCCACTTCCTAGTGCCACCTCGGCAGGAACCACTCCCCCACGACCGTTCCGGAGAGGAACAGGTTTCATGAAGTCACTCGCGAAGAGCCGGATCCGTGCGGCGGCGGCAGCCACCGCCACCCTGGCCCTGGGCTGTACGGCGCTGGCCGCCGTCCCGACGCCGGCGAGCGCCGCCGGCGGACCGCTCGCCGTCCAGTACCGCACCAGTGCGTCCGGAGCCACGGCCGACCAGAGCGAACCCTGGCTGAAGGTGCGCAACACCGGCAACGGGACCGTGCAGCTCAGCGACGTCAAGGTCCGCTACTACTTCAAGGGCGAGGCGGCGGGCGACGCCTACCGGTTCGCCTGTTCCTGGGCGGTCAAGGGCTGCGCGAACGTCACCGGGACGTTCGGCACGCTCGCTTCCCCGACCGCCACCGCCGACCGCTATCTGGAGATCGGCTTCACGCCGGGTGCGGGCTCGCTCGCCCCTGGAGCCGACACCGGCGACATGCAGTTGCGCTTCTACCGGTCGAACTGGCAGCCGCTGGTGCAGAGCGACGACTACTCGTTCGGGGCCGGCCTGACGGCGTACGGCGACTGGTCGAAGGTGACCGCACAGCTCGGCGGTGCCACGGTCTGGGGTGAGGCCCCGGGGGGCAACGGCCCGACGGATCCGACCGATCCCACGGACCCCACCGACCCCACGGATCCGCCGGAGGGCGCGCCCACGCTCTTCGACGACTTCGACTACGCCGGCCACACCGATCCGCAGATCGCCGCGCACGGCTGGAGCGTCCGCTCGAACTCCGGCGGCCCCGGCGTTCCCGGCGCCACCTGGGCCCCGGAGAACGTCACGTTCGCCACCCAGAGCGGCAACTCGGTGATGAACCTGCGGACGTCGACTGCGGGCAGCGGCGCCTCGACGAAGCAGACCGAGGTCCTCACCCGGTCCATGAAGTTCCGCAACGGCACCTACGCGGCGCGGGTGAAGTTCAGCGACACCCCCGTCTCCGGCCCGGACGGCGACCATCTCGTCCAGACGTTCTTCACCATCAACGACCTCAAGGCGCCGATGGCGGACGACTACGCGGAGTACGACTTCGAGTACCTGCCGAACGGCGGGTGGGGCGAGAGCGGCAACATCCTGTACACGACCTCGTGGGAGACCTACCGGCCCGACCCCTGGGAGGCGGTCAACGCGCACAGTGAGGCCCGGCAGAGCTACGCGGGCTGGCACGACCTGGTCGTGACGATCGACGGCAGCGCGATCACGTACTACATCGACGGCCAGGTGTTCGGGACGCACGGTGCGGCCTACCTGCCGGAGCGGGCGATGTCGATCAACTTCAACCAGTGGCTGATCGACCTGGCCGGGCAGACGAGCACGACGCCCCGCTCGTACGACCAGCAGGTGGACTACGTCCTGCACGTGAAGGACCAGGTCCTCACCCCGGCGCAGGTCAATGCCCGGGTGAGCGCGTACCGCGCGGCGGGGACCGCGTTCCAGGACACGGTGCCGGCCGGGTAGTCCGGTACCGGGAACGGCGGGCGGGGCGGACGGCCGTGAGGCCTCCGCCCCGCCTTCCGCGTGTCCGGGCCCGGGTCGTGACCGCCCCTGACCGGCCCGAATTCCGGGCACCCCCTTGACAGCCCGCACACCGTCCGGGCAACCTTCCGTTGAGCAGAAACTAACTTCCGCGATACGGAAGGAGCGCCGACACCCTCATGGGCTACCCGGACCAGCGCTTCGATGTGAACCTTTCGATCCTCTTCACGGAACTCCCGCTCCTGGAGCGACCCGCGGCAGCCGCCGCGGCGGGCTTCACGGCGGTCGAGCTGTGGTGGCCCTGGATCGAGACCCCCACCCCTCCGCAGGCCGAACTCGACGCGCTGAAGAAGGCGCTCGACGACGCCGGCACCCAGCTGGTGGGGCTGAACTTCTACGCCGGACAGCTCCCCGGCCCCGACCGCGGCGCGCTTTCCGTGCCCGGCAGGGAGTCGGACCGCTTCCGGGCCAACATCGAGGTGGCGGCCGGCTTCGCCGCCTCGGCCGGCTGCAAGGCGCTCAACGCGCTCTACGGCAACCGGGTCGACGGCGTCGACCCCGCCGCACAGGACGAACTCGCCCTGGAGAACCTGGTGATCGCCGCCCGCGCGGCCGACCGGATCGGGGCCGTCCTGCTGATCGAGACCCTGAACGGGCCGGAGTCGCCACGCTACCCGCTGGTCAGCGCACCGGCCGGGATCGAGGTCGTCGACCGGGTCAACGCGGCGACGGGCCTCGGCAACGCCAAGTTCCTGCTCGACCTGTACCACCTGTCGATGAACGGCGAGGACCTCAGCCAGGTCATCGCGGCCTACGCCGACCGGACCGGCCATGTGCAGATCGCCGACAACCCGGGGCGCGGCGCGCCCGGCACCGGCTCGCTGCCGCTGGAGCGGCTCCTCGACGAGCTGACGAAGGCCGGTTACGACGGCTGGGTCGGCCTTGAGTACAAGCCGGGCGACCGGCCGAGCGCCGAGTCCTTCGGGTGGCTGGCGGCCACCGCGCGGGCCGCCCGCTGACGGCGGCGCACCGCCCCTCGTACACACGCTTATCGGAAGGCACCCTCATGAGCAACAACCTCCCCAAGGTCGCGTGGATCGGGCTCGGGATCATGGGTTCGCCCATGTCCGAGAACCTGATCAAGGCCGGTTACCACGTCACCGGGTACACCCTGGAGCAGGACAAGGTCGACCGGCTGGCCGCGGCCGGCGGCACCGGCGCCTCCTCGATCGCCGAGGCGGTCGCGGACGCGGACGTGGTCATCACGATGGTGCCCGCCTCCCCGCAGGTCGAGGCGATCGCGTACGGCCCCGAGGGCATCCTGGAGAACGCGAAGCGCGGCGCGCTGCTGATCGACATGTCCTCGATCACCCCGCAGACGTCGGTGGACCTGGCGGAGAAGGCCGCCGAGAAGGGCATCCGCGTCCTGGACGCGCCCGTCTCCGGCGGTGAGGCCGGTGCCGTCGAGGCCGTGCTGTCCATCATGGTGGGCGGCGAGCAGGCAGACTTCGACGCCGCGAAGCCGGTGCTCGAGGCGCTGGGCAAGACCATCGTGCTCTGCGGTCCGCACGGCTCCGGTCAGACGGTGAAGGCGGCCAACCAGCTGATCGTCGCGGTCAACATCCAGGCGTGCGCGGAGGCCGTCGTCTTCCTGGAGAAGTCCGGGGTCGACCTCGCCGCCGCACTGGACGTCCTGAACGGCGGACTGGCCGGCTCGACCGTGCTGACCCGCAAGAAGGACAACTTCCTGAACCGGGACTTCGCCCCCGGCTTCCGGATCGACCTGCACCACAAGGACATGGGCATCGTCACGGACGCCGCCCGCAACGTCGGCGCGGCTCTGCCGGTCGGCGGTGTCGTCGCCCAGCTCGTCGCCTCGCTGCGCGCACAGGGCGACGGCGGCCTGGACCACTCGGCGCTGCTGCGCTCCGTCGAGCGCCTCTCCGGTCAGCCCGTCCGGGACTGATCCGATGCGGCCGGGCCCTCGGCGGGCCCGGCCGGCACCACCCCGCCGGGTGAGTATTCCCCCGGCCCCCGCACTTCCGGACGGCGCCGGCGCTGACACCTGTCCTGTCGCGCCAAGGCGCCGGCGCCGTCCGGAACACCTCCCCTTCATGAATTTCAACAAACTGTTGACGTCGGGTTCGGGGCGTACTTACGCTCCTGGAGCCCCAGGCCGTCGCAGTTCAGCAGCTCCCGTACGGAAGGTCGCCCCGACACCATGACGCAGCGCGTGCTTACGACCGAGTCAGGCGCCCCGGTCGCCGACAACCAGAACTCCGCCACCGCCGGCGCCGGCGGCCCGATCCTCCTCCAGGACGGTCACCTCCTGGAGAAGCTCGCCCGCTTCAACCGGGAGCGCATCCCGGAGCGCGTGGTGCACGCCCGGGGCTCCGGCGCGTACGGCTACTTCGAGGTGACCGACGACGTCACCGGCTTCACCCGGGCCGACTTCCTCTCCGAAGTCGGGCGCCGCACCGAGACGTTCATCCGGTTCTCGACGGTCGCCGACTCGCTCGGCGGCGCGGACGCCGTGCGCGACCCCCGCGGTTTCGCGCTCAAGTTCTATACGGCCGAAGGTAATTACGACCTCGTCGGCAACAACACCCCGGTGTTCTTCATCAAGGACCCGATCAAGTTCCCCGACTTCATCCACTCGCAGAAGCGCGACCCGTTCACGGGCCGGCAGGAGCCGGACAACGTCTGGGACTTCTGGGCGAACTCCCCCGAGGCCACGCATCAGATCACCTGGCTGATGGGCGACCGGGGCATCCCCGCCTCCTACCGTCACATGAACGGGTTCGGCTCGCACACCTACCAGTGGACGAACGCCGCGGGCGAGGCCTTCTTCGTCAAGTACCACTTCAAGACCAACCAGGGCGTGCGCTCGCTGTCCGCCGCGCAGGCCGCGGAGCTCGTCGGCAAGGACGCCAACTCCCATCAGACCGATCTGCTCCAGGCCATCGAGCGCGGGATGAACCCGTCCTGGACGCTGTACGTGCAGGTCATGCCGGCCGCCGAGGCGGCGGACTACCGCTTCAACCCGTTCGACGTGACCAAGGTGTGGCCGCACGCGGACCATCCGCTCCAGCGGGTGGGCCGGCTGGTGCTGGACCGCAACCCGGACAACGTCTTCGCGGAGGTCGAGCAGGCCGCGTTCTCCCCGAACAACTTCGTGCCCGGCATCGGTCCGTCCCCGGACCGGATGCTGCAGGGCCGGCTGTTCGCCTACGCGGACGCGCACCGCTATCGCCTGGGCGTCAACCACACCCAGCTGCCGGTGAACGCGCCGCGCACGGCCGTCGTCGACAACTACGGCCGCGACGGGCTGCACGCCACGCGCAACGGAGCGCGGCACGACAAGAACTACGAGCCCAACTCGTATGCGGGCCCGGCCCAGACGGACGCGGCACACTCCGCCCCGCTGGCCGTCCACGGCTGGACCGGCACGCATGAGACGCCCGCCCACACCAAGGACGACGACTTCTTCCAGGCGGGCGAGCTGTACCGGCTGATGTCGGCCGACGAGAAGGACCGGCTGATCGCCAACATCGCCGGGGGCCTTTCGCAGGTCACGCGCGACGACGTGATCGAGAAGAACCTCGCCCACTTCCACGCCGCGGACGCCGAGTACGGCAAGCGCGTGGAGGAGGCCGTCCGCGCCCTGCGCGAGGACTGAGCCTCCCGCCCGATCCCTGCCCGCGTCGTCGCGCCCGCCCGGATGAGGGGTCGCGCGGGGCGCGGGCAGGACGAGGCCGCGGCGGCGGTGCGACGCCAGTGCGGTGGCGTGGGTGGTGGTCCGGGTCCCTGACCTGAAGGGGGCCGGCCCCTCCACCCGTTCGCGCCCCGCCGCGGCCCCTGTCATTCCCTTTCGCCAGGGCGTGGAGTACGGATCACGGTCCGTGCTCCACGCCCTTTCGCGTGCGCGGGCCCCTGGGATGACCGGTTCCGTCCTCGCTCGCGGGAGGGGCTGGATCGCGCAGCGGAGGCCCGGAGAAATCACGGCGGACATCGCGTGGCATCGCCGCGGGCATCGCAGGTCACCACAGCGGACGGGCGGCACGATCAAGCCCGTCCGGCGATGGGGAGGTCTCTTCAGCCCGCCCGGCGATTGAGGACGACTCTTCAGCCCGCCCGGCTTTCGAGGACAGCCCTCAGCCCGTCCGGCCCCGGGACACAACCATGCGGCCCCCGCCTCCCCGTCCGGCGGGAAGCGCGGGGGCCGCGGCCCGACGGGTCAGGCCTTCGTGAACGGGCGGATCGCCGTCGGCGCGTGACCCGGCTCCGTCGCGAGGTCCTCGAACTCGTTGACCGACGCGATGTCCGTACCGCTCATCGCGATGTTCGTGACGCGCTCCAGGATCGCTTCGACCACCACCGGCACCCGGAACTCCGCCGCCAGCTTCTTCGCCTCCTCGAAGGCCGGCAGCAGCTGGTCCGGCTCGGTGACCCGGATCGCCTTGCAGCCCAGCCCCTCGACGACCTTCACGTGGTCGACGCCGTAGACGCCCAGCTCCGGGGAGTTGAGGTTCTCGAACTCCAGGCTGACCTGGAAGTCGATGTCGAAGGTGCGCTGCGCCTGGCGGATCAGGCCGAGGTAGGAGTTGTTCACCAGGACGTGCACGTACGGGATGCGGTGCTGTGCGCCGACCGCGAGCTCCTCCAGCATGAACTGGAAGTCGTAGTCGCCGGACAGCGCGACGACGGAGCCCTCCGGGTCCGCCGTCGCGACGCCGAGCGCCGCCGGGATGGTCCAGCCGAGCGGGCCCGCCTGGCCGCAGTTGATCCAGTGGCGCGGCCGGTAGACGTGCAGCATCTGCGCTCCGGCGATCTGCGAGAGGCCGATCGTGGTGACGTACCGGGTCTCGGGGCCGAATGCCCGGTTCATCTCCTCGTACACGCGCTGCGGCTTCAGCGGCACGTTGTCGAAGTGGGTGCGCCGCTGGAGTGCCGCCCTGCGCTCCTGCGTGGAGGCGGCCCACCCCGTGCGGTCCTTGAGGCCGCCGGCCGCCTTCAGCTCGCGCGCGACCTCGACGAACAGCTCCAGTGCCGCCTTGGCGTCGGAGGCGATACCGAGGTCGGGGGCGAAGATCCTGCCCAGCTGGGTGGGCTCGATGTCGACGTGGACGAACGTCCGGCCCTTGGTGTAGACGTCCAGCTTTCCGGTGTGGCGGTTGGCCCAGCGGTTGCCGATGCCGAGGACGAAGTCGGACTCCAGGAAGTTCGCGTTGCCGTAGCGGTGCGAGGTCTGGAGCCCCACCATGCCGGCGTTGAGCGCGTGGTCGTCGGCGATGACGCCCCAGCCCATCAGCGTCGGGACGACCGGGACGCCGGTCAGCTCGGCGAACTCCACGAGGAGTTCGGCGGCGTCGGCGTTGACGATGCCGCCGCCCGCCACGAGCAGCGGCCGCTCGGAGGCGTTCAGCATCTCCACGGCGCGCACGATCTGCTTGCGGGTCGCGGCCGGCTTGTGCACCGGCAGCGGCTCGTACAGCTCGGGGTCGAACTCGATCTCGGTGAGCTGCACGTCGATCGGCAGGTCGATGAGGACGGGGCCCGGACGGCCGGTGCGCATCAGGTGGAAGGCCTGCTGGAAGACGCCCGGGACCTGCGCGGCCTCCAGGACGGTGGTGGCCGCCTTGGTGACCGGTGCGGCGATCGACGCGATGTCCACGGCCTGGAAGTCCTCCTTGTGGAGCACCGCGGTGGGGGCCTGGCCGGTGATGCACAGGATCGGGACCGAGTCCGCGATGGCGGAGTAGAGGCCGGTGATCATGTCGGTCCCGGCCGGTCCCGACGTACCGACGCAGACGCCGATGTTCCCCGGGCGGGCGCGGGTGTAGCCCTCCGCCATGTGGGAGGCGCCTTCGACGTGGCGGGCGAGCGTGTGATGGACCCCGCCGGAGGCCTTGAGGGCCGCGTAGAAGGGGTTGATGGCCGCGCCCGGCACACCGAACGCGTTGCTGACGCCTTCGCGCTTGAGGATCTCAACTGCCGCTCGGGCAGCGGTCATTCGAGGCATTGAGTGCTCCTGCTCGGACCTGGGTGGAGTCGGGCTCTGTCGCGCCACCTGAGAGCACCAATTCCGCATTACGGAAAATCGCTTCTGCTATACGGAAGCAAATCTAAAGCGCGGCCGGACGGCCGTCAAGAGAGGCGGCCCGGGCCCGCCCCGGCCGCCGAGCGGGGCACGAAGTCCCCCAACTCCCTGCCGGGGGCATCGCTCTTGGTGGAGCATGGGGGTACGGAGCGGAGTCGGCCCGCGCTCGCGGGCTCCTGCCGCATGTCGTCGGCCGGAAGGGGTCCGAGGGTGGAATCAGTGCCGGTGCGGTGCCCGGCCTGCCGCCGCGACCACGCCTACCTCACGCCCGTCTATCCGTGCCCCTGCGGCGCGCCGACCGCCCCGCCGCTGCTGCGCGGCGCCCCCGTCACGCCGATCACCCACCGCACCTGGAACGACGACTGGGTGACGGTGCGCTGCCGGGGCTGCGGCCGGCACGACCAGTGGCCGCAGCCCGAACTGTGCTGCCCGTGCGGGGCCGTGCTGCGGATCCCGGTCCGCCCGGTGTCCGCCCCCGGCCGCAGGGCCGGCTCGTCCTCCCGGCCCGCGCGGCCGTCGCACATACCGCTGCCGCGTACGGCCCCGGCCCCGCGGCCCGCCTTCCGGCCGCTGACCATCCGCACCGCGCGCGACGCGGTCGGCGCCGCCGCGCTGTACCTGACGTGGCTGGGCTACCGCGACGTCGTGCAGCCCGCCGGACGCCCGGCGTCCCGCATCGGTCTGCGGGCGGCAGGGCTGATCGCCCAGGTCGACTCCACCACCCGGCCGACCGCCCTGCGCGACGTCGAGTGCCTGTGGCTCCACGCGCTGAACGCCTCGGTGTCGAGCGTGTTCTTCTCGCTGGCGGGGTACGCGCCGGACGCCCGGGAGCGGGCGGACGGGCTCGGCATCCCGCTGTTCGTCATGGATCTCACCGGGACCCCGCAGCCGGTGAACAGCCCGGCGGACGAACTCCTCAGCACGGGCGCCTGACCCCGGATTCCGCAGCCTAAGGGCTGGGCGCGGGGCGGCATACTGAAGCATGCGCATCCGTCCAGCCCGTCGCTCGGATCTCCCGCTCCTCCAGGACATCGAGCGCGCCGCGGGCGAACCCTTCCGCGCCCTCGGCATGTCCCGGATCGCCGACGACGATCCGCCGCCCCTGGAGCTGCTGGACGGCTACCGCGAGGCGGGCCGCGCCTGGGTGACCGCGGGCCCCGACGACCGCCCCCTCGGGTATCTGATCGCCGACCCGGTCGACGGCGCCGCCCATGTCGAGCAGGTCTCCGTCCACCCGTCGGCCGCCCGGCGCGGACTGGGCGGCGCGCTGATCGACCACGCGGCCGGCTGGGCCGCGGCGGGCGGTCTGGCCGCGCTCACCCTGACGACCTTCTCCCACGTCCCGTGGAACGCGCCGTACTACGCCCGGCTCGGCTTCCGCGTCCTGCCGGAATCCGGACTCACGGACGGGCTGCGCACGATTCGCGCCGAGGAGGCGGAACACGGCCTCGACCGCTGGCCCCGGGTCTGCATGCGACGCGACGTGCCGCAGCTCACAGAAACCGCCCGGCCACAGTGAGTGCTATCGGTCACGTTCGAGCCGGAGGCCACAGATGTTCGGTCCGTTGTCGGTGGCGGGCCTTAGAGTAGGGCGCATGGTCTTAACTCCACGGCTTTCTCCACCCGCGACCCCGCCGCACAGCACCTTCCCCGCACAGCCGGCCCACCCCGCCGCCGTCGAGGCGAACGAGGCGATCCGCGCGCTCGTGGACGCGCGCGCCGGCCAGGACTGGTCCCCCGTGGAGTCCGCGGCGTACGAGGTGCTCCTCATCGAATGGGCGGCCGCGACCCAGGGCGCCGCCGGCGACATCATCGAAGCCGCCTGACGGTGCCCGGCACCCGTCCCCCCGCCCGGGCCGACTACCGGCCGTAGTCCTCCCGGAGTTCGATCTTCCGGACCTTCCCGCTGACCGTCATCGGGAAGGCCTCCATGATCCGGAGCAGGCGCGGGACCTTGTAGTGCGCCAGCCGCTCGCGGCAGAAGGTCCTCACTTCCTCCAGGCTCGGCGGGTCGGCCGGGTCCGCGGGGATGACGCAGGCCAGGATCTCCTCGCCGTACCGCTCGTCCGCCACGCCCACCACCTGCACATCGGCGATCTTCGGGTGCTGGTAGAGGAACTCCTCGATCTCCCGGGGGTAGACGTTCTCACCGCCCCGGATGATCATGTCCTTGATCCGGCCGACGATCTGCACGTAGCCGTCCTCGCGCATCACCGCGAGGTCCCCTGTGTGCATCCAGCGCCCGGCGTCGATCACCTCGGCGGTGCGCTCGGGCTGCTCCCAGTAGCCGAGCATCACGCTGTAGCCACGGGTGCACAGTTCACCCGACACACCTCGCTCCAGCGTCACACCCGTCGCCGGATCGACGACCTTGACCTCGATGTGCGGCATGACGCGGCCGACCGTGCCGGTGCGGCGCTCCAGGTCGTCGTCGCGGCGGGTCTGGGTCGAGACCGGGGAGGTCTCCGTCATGCCGTAACAGATGGACACCTCGTCCATGTGCATCTCGGCGACGACCCGTTTCATCACCTCCACCGGGCAGGGCGATCCGGCCATGATGCCGGTGCGCAGCGAGGAGAGGTCGTACGCGGCGAAGCCGGGGAGGTTCAGCTCCGCGATGAACATGGTGGGGACGCCGTAGAGCGAGGTGCAGCGCTCCTGCTCGACTGCGGCGAGGACGGCGGACGCTTCGAAGGCGGGGGCCGGGATGACGATGCAGGCGCCGTGCGAGGTGACGCCGAGGTTGCCCATCACCATGCCGAAGCAGTGGTAGAACGGCACCGGCAGGCAGACCCGGTCCTGTTCGGTGTAGGCGACCAGCTCACCGACGAAGTATCCGTTGTTGAGGATGTTGTGGTGGGAGAGCGTGGCCCCCTTGGGGAAGCCGGTGGTGCCGGAGGTGTACTGGATGTTGATCGGGTCGTCGCAGGACAACCCGGCCTCGCGCTCGCGGAGTTGCTCTGACGTCACCGCTGAGGCGACGGCGAGCAGTTCGTCCCAGGACCGGTCCCCGATGTAGTGCACGGCGCGCAGGGCGGGGCAGTTCGCCCGGACCTCCTCGACCAGGGCCCGGTAGTCGCTGGTGCGGTGCGCGAGCGAGGCGACCAGGAGGGAGACCCCGGCCTGCTTCAGTACGTACTCCAGTTCGTGCGCCCGGTAGGCGGGGTTGATGTTGACCATGACGGCGCCGATGCGGGCCGTCGCGTACTGGACGAGCACCCACTCCGGGCAGTTGACCGCCCAGATCCCGACGCGGTCGCCCTGGGCGACGCCCGAGGCCATCAGCGCCCGGGCCAGTTCGTCGACGGCCGCGCCGAATTCGGCGTACGTCCAGCGCCGTCCGGACGGTACGTCGACGAGCGCCTCGCGGCCGGCGTACATCTGGACCGCCCGGTCGAGATTGCGTCCGATGGTGTCGCCCAGCAGGGGGGTGGCGCCGGTGCCGTGGGCGTAGGACGGCTGGGTCACGTCAGGTCCCCCTCGCTGTACTCGGTCCCCGCGCCCCGGGCGGTGCGCTCGCGCAGCTCGATGCGGCGGATCTTTCCCGAGACCGTCTTGGGCAGCTCGGCGAACTCCAGCCGGCGGACCCGCTTGTACGGGGCGAGTACGGCCCGGGAGTGGGCGAACAGCACCTTGGCGGTCTCGGGTCCGGGCTCCCAGCCCTCGGCGAGCACGATGTACGCCTTCGGGACGGAGAGCCGCACCGCGTCGGGGGCCGGCACGACCGCCGCCTCGGCGACGGCCTCGTGCTCCAGCAGGGCGCTCTCCAGCTCGAACGGGGAGATCTTGTAGTCGGAGGCCTTGAAGACGTCGTCGGCGCGGCCGACGTAGGTGATGTACCCGTCGGCGTCACGCGAGCCGATGTCGCCGGTGCGGTAGTAGCCGCCCGCCATCGCCTCGGCGGTGCGGTCCGGATCGCCGTGGTACCCGGTCATCAGGCCGACCGGGTGGCCGGACAGGTCGAGGGAGATCTCGCCCTCGACCGCGCCGGGCTCCCCGCTGACCGGGTCGAGCAGGACGACCTTGAAACCCGGGCTCGGGCGGCCCATCGAACCGGCCTTCAGGACCTGGCCGGGGGTGTTGGCGACCTGGACGGCGGTCTCCGTCTGTCCGAAGCCGTCGCGGATGGTGACGCCCCACGCCCGCCGGACCGTCTCGATGACCTCGGGGTTCAGCGGTTCGCCCGCCGCGACGACCTCGCGCGGCGGGGTCTTCAGCTGGGAGAGGTCTGCCTGGATGAGCATGCGCCAGACGGTCGGCGGTGCGCAGAAACTGGTGATGCCCGAACGGTCCATCTCGGCCATCAGCCGGCCGGCGTCGAAGCGGGTGTAGTTGAAGATGAAGACGGTCGCCTCGGCGCTCCAGGGGGCGAAGAGGTTGGACCAGGCGTGCTTGGCCCAGCCGGGCGAGGAGATGTTGAGGTGGACGTCGCCGGGCTTGAGCCCGATCCAGTACATGGTGGACAGGTGGCCCACGGGATAGGAGACGTGGGTGTGCTCGACGAGCTTGGGGCTGGCGGTGGTGCCCGAGGTGAAGTAGAGCATCAGCGGTTCGTCGGCGTCGGTCTCCCGGTCCGCCGTGAAGGTCTCCGGCTGCTCGTCGGCCCCTGCGTACGACACCCAGCCTTCGGTGTCGGCGCCGACGCAGATCCGGGTGTAGCCGCCCGGCACCTCGTCGAACTTGGCGGTGTCGGCGTCCCGGACGAGGACGTGACGGACCCTGCCGCGCTCGACCCGGTCGCGCAGGTCGACCGGGCCCAGCAGGGGCGTCGCGGGGATGACGACGGCACGCAGCTTCATCGCGGCGAGCGCGGTCTCCCAGAGCTCGGTCTGGTTTCCGAGCATGACGAGGATGCGGTCGCCCTCCCGCACGCCTTGGGCGCGCAGCCAGTTCGCGGCCTGGTTGGAGCGCGCGGACATGCGGGCGAAGGACGTCTCGGTGCGCCCGCCGTCCTCCTCCACGATGTGCAGAGCGGTCCGGTCGTTGTTCTCGGCGATGACGTCGAACCAGTCGAGCGCCCAGTTGAAGTGGTCGCTCCGGGGCCAGCGGAAGCCCTCGTAGGCCGCGGTGTAGTCCTCGCGGTGCCGGAGCAGAAAGTCCCGGGCGGCCCGGAACGTCTCCGTCGCGCTGGATGCCGACATGTGCCCTCCTCATTGCGGACCGGACCGGTCGCTTAACATCATGTAAACAGTGACCCAGGTCTCACCACCCCCGAACGGGGGTGGTGCGGGGGATGCGGTGTCCCCGGGAACCTGGGTGGAGAGGCGTCAGCGTGCCGGAATCGGTCGATGCGGTCGAGATGCAAGCGGCGCTGCTGCGGCTGCGCCGGACGAGCGGGCTGCCCGTGGCCTTCGGCGGGCTGCTCTCCGACACCCGCCACGCCAGGATCGCGGAGCTGAACGGGGCGCAGACCACGGCGCTGCGCGGGCTGGTGATCTCGGCCGGCAGTGGTCTCGGCGGCAAGTCGATCGCGCTGTCGCGACCGTGCGCGGTGACCGACTACCACTCCTCGCGCCACATCAGCCACGAGTACGACACGGCGGTGGCCGCGGAGGGCCTGCGCTCGGTGGTCGCCGTGCCCGTCGTCGTCCGCCGCAAGGTGCGGGGGGTGCTGTACGGGGCGCTGCGCGAGCCCCTCACGCTGGGGGACCGTACGTTCGACGCGGCGGTCGCCGCGGCACGCGACGTGGAGCAGGCGCTCGCCGTCCGGGACGAGGTGCGGCAGTTGCTCGCCGTGACCCGGGAAGAGGTCACGGACCCCCGGGCCGTGCCCGGGGCGTGGGAGGACGTCCGGGAGGCGCACCGCGAGCTGCGCGCCCTCGCCCCGAAGGTCGTCGACCCGGCCCTGCGCGACGAGTTGCTCGCGGTGTGCGGGCGGCTCGCCGCGGCGGCGGGCGCCCGGGTGCCGAGGGCGCGCGGGTTCCAGCTGGCGCCGCGCGAGGTGGACGTCCTCGCCTGCGTCGCCGCGGGCGCCACGAACGCGGTGGCGGCGGACCGGCTCGGGCTGCGGCCCGAGACGGTGAAGGGCTATCTGCGCTCCGCGATGCGGAAGCTGGGCGCGCACACCCGCCTCGAAGCGGTCGTCGCGGCCCGGCGGGCGGGGCTGCTGCCGTAGTCGCGTGGTCGGGTGCTCGTGGGGGTCACCGACCCCGAGGGGACCGTCCTCTTCGCCGCTCTGCTGCCGCAGTTCGTGGACGCCTCCCGGGGCATATCCCGGGGCATCTCCCGGCTGGCGGCGACGAGTCGCGCCGCACAGGGCCGGTCAGGAGCGCCCTCTGCCGCGCCCCGTGCCTCGCCCGGTTCAGCGGTCGAAGTCGACGAACGGGGCGAACCGGACGTCGTCGCCGGTGTGGGTGGGGCTGCCGGTGCTGTGCTTCACCGCCCTCGTCATGACGGTGAGCATGGCCACGGCCTCGTCCGTGACGGCGTCCCGCTCCGCTGCGGAGAACGGGCGCAGCTCCTGCACCGTGACGGTTTTCGGCGCGCCGCCCCGGCCGGCCTCCGTCCGCCAGATCGCCGCGAGGAAGCCGTCGGCCAGCACGCTGCCGTACGCCTGGTTCCCCACTCCGTTGCGGCCCTTGAGCGCCGGCGGGATGACACGGGTCCGGTCCGCGTGGCCGAGCAGGACGTTGTCGAACTCCGGCAGGAAGCGCGGCGGGGCGGGGGTGTCCTCGTCCGGGCGTGGGGCGTCGGGCAGGTCGAAGAGTTCGACGCCGTTCTCGTCCCGGAAGGTGACCAGGTGGGGCCGGAGCCGTTCGAACACCTCGCGCATCCGGGTCAGCCCGGCCCACGCCTGCATGTCCTTGACCGAGGCCGGCCCGAAGGCCGCGAGGTAGCGCAGTACGGTCCCGTCGGGCGCGGGCGCGGGCGCGGAGGGCCTGCCGAGCCAGTGCTCGACGGTGGTCAGCGCGACCTGGCCGCTCTTTCCCCACACCCCGCGCGGGGTGGTCTGGACGAGCGGCAGCAGACAGCGGGCGGCCGTGCTCAGCGCCTGCGGATCCGCGTCGGGCCACTCGGCGAGCAGCCTCTCGCGGATTTCCTTCGGGGTGCGGGGCGCCTCCTCGACGTACGCCCTGCTGAGGTCCCGGAGCCGGTCCAGGCCCACGCCCACGAGCCGCTTGCGGAAGATCCCGAGCTCCCGGTCGCGGGCCTCCTGCACGAGGGGACGCAGGGTCAGGGCGTCGTCGGCGGTGTGGGTGTGGAGGGTGGAGCGCAGGGTGACGATGCGGACGACGTCGCGCGACTCCATCAGCCCGGCGAGCTCGGCCGGCTCGAAGTCCTCCAACCGGGCGAAGAGCTGGTAGTACGGCGGCTTGGTGTTCTGCGCCTGGAGGCCGACGAGATGGCGGACGGCGTCCCCGGCGCTCATCGCGGTGCGACGGAGCAGGAGTTGGCGTGCCAGGGTCGCGCGGCCCAGCGCCCGCGGCGAGAGCACGGCGGCCGGGGCGGCGGAGGTCTTCTTCTTCACGGCCATGGACGGCACGCTACGCGGCCAAGCGGTCAGCTTCGGTCCTGATGGGCCACTTCGACGGTGCGGGACGGCTTCGAGCACACGAACACTCGGTCCTGCTGCGCCGCTGCGATCCCGACGGGTGCGACCCGGGATCCGGTCGGCGCGGCCCGGCCCCGTGAAGGCAGCCCGGCCCGTGCGGGGGCAGCCGCCGGGCAGACAGGGGGCGGCTTCCGCCATGCCGCTGCGCGGCGGGACCCCGGAATGCGCCCCGGGCACCCGCATCATGGACCGGTGATCAGCGTCCTGTTCGCCGTCCTGACCGCGCTCAGCAACGGTGCGGCCTCCGTCCTCCAGCGCCGCGCCGCCCGCACCGCCCCCGACAGCGAGGCGATGCGCCTGTCGCTGATCGGCCATCTGCTCCGCCAGAAGGTGTGGCTGGCGGGCATCGGTCTGGTGATCGTCGCGGCCGTCTGCCAGGCGGTGGCGCTGGCCACCGGACCGATCGCGGTGGTGCAGCCGATCTTCGTGATCGAGCTGCCGGCGACGCTCCTGCTGGCCGGCTTCATGATGCGGGTGCGGCTGCCCCGGCCGGTGTGGCTGGGGGTGGCCGCCGTGACGTGCGGCCTGGCCCTCGGCATGGCGTCGGCCGCCCCGGGCGGCGGCAGCGCCACGGTGCGCGGGGCGGCGTGGATTCCGGCGCTGATCCTGACGGGCCTGTTCGAGGCGGCCCTGATCGCGGCCGCCCTGGCCACCCGCGGCAATCCACGGGCGGCGCTGCTGGGCCTGGCCGCCGCCTGTGCGTACGCGCTCACCGCCGCCCTGATGAAGGACGCCATGGCCCGGCTCGACGACGGCGGGGCGGGCGCGCTCTTCGCGTCCTGGCAGCTCTACGGCACCGCCGTGGCAGGCGTCGGCGCGCTGTTCCTCCTCCAGAACGCGCTGCAGGCGGGCACGCTGGTCGCGGTCCAGCCGTGTCTGACCCTGGGCGACGCGCTGATCAGCGTCCTGTACGGGGTGACGCTGTTCGGCGAGCACCTGCGCACCGGCTGGTGGCTGCTCCCGGAGCTGGTGGCGCTCGGCCTGGTCGCCGCGGGCTGCGTGGAGCTGGCGCGCTCCCCCCTGGCCTCCGGGAACGCCGCGGCCCCGGCCCGTACGCGGCGGGTCGACTGACCGTCGCGTACGGGCCGGGGCCGGGGCGCTCGTGCCCTGCCGCCTGCTACGTGCCGCTCACTACTTGCTGACGGCGAAGCGCATCAGGGCCTGCTCGTCGCCCTGCTTGATCTTCCCGGTCTCGTTGATCACCTCGAGCTTCCAGCTCCCGCCGACCCGCATCGCCTTGGCGACGGCGCAGCCGTTGTCGTTGCTGAGCAGGCTCGGCCAGATGTCGGCGACCTGCTGGGTGGTGCCACCCGTCGCGTCGTACACCTTGAAGCTGATGTTGCGCGCGCTCTGGAAGGAGCTGTGCTTCTTGTACGCGGCGGCGATGAAGACGATGGAGGTGATGTTGGCCGGCACCCCGGCGAAGTCGACGGTCACCGTCTCGTCGTCGCCGTCACCGTGCCCGGTCTGGTTGTCGCCGCTGTGCACCAGCGAGCGGTTGCCCAGCGGGTCCAGGGAGTCCAGGCCGGCCAGGCGTACCGGCTCCGCGCCCTGCATCGCGATGGCGATCAGGTCGAGGTCGGTGCCCTTCTTCTGACGCAGCTTCCCCATCAGCCCGCCACTGGCGCCGACGGTGGGGTCCCAGGACACCCCGATGGAGAGGTGGGTCACCCCGTCCAGATCCGCCGGGCCGTCTTCCTTCTTCAACGTGATCATGCGTGATCCTCTTCGTGGCGAGATTCCTACAGGTCGAGTGTGCCTGGTGTCCCCCGGATGCATCCCATCAGGGGCAAAATTTCGACCAAGTGTTGGACGGCTCAGGACAGATTGTCCTGCGTCGGCAGGATGCCGGCGGACCCGCCCCCGTGATAGGGGTCGGCGATCTCCACGACGCCTCGGGCACGGAGCCCCTCGATGTCGGAGGCGCTGCGGCCCAGGCCGGCGAGGATCTGCTCGGTGTGACGGCCGGGCTCCGGTACGGGGTCCATCCGGGGGCCGACGCCGCCGAGGTCCACCGGTGGCAGGAGTGCCTGTACGGGGCCGGGGGCGCCGGGCACGGAGACTTCGCGCCAGCGGTCACGCTCGGTGAGCGCGGGGTGGTCGAGGAACTCGGCCACGGAGTTCACGCCGGCGTTGGCGACGGCCGCCCCGTCCAGCAGCTCCATGGCCTCCTCGCTGCCGAGGTCCGCGAACCGCGCGGCGACGATCGCGTTCAGCTCCTCGCGGTGGGCGACCCGGTCCGGGCCGGTGGCGAACCGGGGGTCGTCGACGAGTCCGGGCAGGCCGAGGACGGTGACGCAGAGGGACTGCCACTCGCGCTCGTTCTGGACCGAGAGCATCACGTCCTTGCCGTCGGCGGCGGTGAAGGGACCGTACGGCGCGATCGTGGCGTGCTGGGCGCCGATCCGCGGCGGCTGCGTGCCGCCGTAGCGCGTGTAGTACGCGGGCTGGCTCATCCACTCGGCGAGCGCGTCGAAGAGGGACACCTCGACCGTCAGGGCCCGGCCGGTGGTCGCCCGCGTGAAGAGGGCGGACAGGATGCCGCTGTAGGCGTACATGCCACCGGCGATGTCCGCGACGGAGATGCCCGAGCGCGCGGGTTCGTCGGGCGAGCCCGTGATCGACAGGAGACCGGTCTGGCACTGCACCAGGAGGTCGTACGCCTTGCGTCCGGACCACGATCCGCTCGTGCCGTAACCGCTGAGCGTGCAGGTGATGAGGGAGGGGTGGCGGGCCTGGAGGGCGTCGGCGCCCAGACCAATCCGGTTCGCCGCACCCGGCGCGAGGTTCTGCACGAACACATCGGCGCCGGCGATGAGTTCATCGAGGATCTCGCGGCCCTCGGGTGTCTTGAGGTCCAGGGTGAGGGACTCCTTGGAGCGGTTGAGCCAGACGAAATAGCTGGCCTGCCCGTGCACGGTCGTGTCGTAGCGGCGGGCGAAGTCGCCGCCGCCGGGGCGCTCGACCTTGATGACGCGAGCGCCGAGGTCGGCCAGCTGACGGGTGGCGAAGGGCGCCGCGACGGCCTGTTCCAGGCTGACGACGGTGATGCCCGCGAGCGGGAGCGGAAGCGGTTCGGTCATGCGCCCATACTCCCGGGCCGGTCCCCGCGCGAGCGGGCGCCCGGATGCTCCCGGGGCGGGCGGCCGCGCGGGCGGAGTGACCCGCGTCCGGGTGGCCGTCGGCGCTCCCCGGTGATGCGGTCCGCGCACCCGCGTAGGGGCGGCCGACCACACTCTCCGGGCGGCGCGCCCAGCCGGACGGCGACGCTCCCGAGGCGGACCCCGCAGCAGGCATGGCCGACCGCCCGGCCTCGCGCGCTCCCGGGATGGCACCGCGGGGAACACGGGCGGCCGAGCGTCCCGGTTACTCAGGCGGACGGCTCCCGCGCCACCAACGGCGTCCCGAGCATCTGGTGCCCGCCACTGGCGATCATGCGCACCTCTCCTCGCTCGCTGATCTCCGCGCGGATGATCCCGGTCTCGTCCTCGTAGACCGGATATCCGCCCGCCCCCGACTGCGCGGTCCGCCGGACGGTCACTGTGTCGTCCTCCACGGCGGACGTCTGAAACACCAGCTGATAGCTCTCCGGATAGTCCATGACGGCCTCTCCAACGACGGCCCTTCGGACGGCCTCTGCGGGCCGGGGTCCGTGACGGCCTCCGACCCAGCACTGAGTGCGCGAGACCGCCCCGCACCTCCCATGGTCGCGCACACCGGCCGTCCTCGCCCGCGCTCGCCCGTACGGTGCGGGCCCGGGCCCCTGCCGCCTATCCTGAAGAGACGGGGGGTTTTCGAAGGCAATGGGACTGTTACGCCCCTTTGCTCCCGCGTCGTACGGAAGGCATGACCGGGACCCCGACCTCGGGAAGGGAGTCGTCATGGACGGTGCCGACCGCGGCGACGATGTGTACCAGCCCCAGCAGCCGGAGGCCTCCGACCCCGTCGAGCAGCTCGACACGGAGGACACCCTCGACAGACAGCAGCTGGCCAGCGTCCTGGACGAGGGGTACTCACCTCCCGAACGCCCCTGGGCCGTGGAGGACCGGGGCACCACCGGGTCCGAGCAGCTCAGCGGCGAGACACTGGACGGCCGGCTGGCCCGGGAACTGCCCGAGACCGCCGACCCGCCAGGCGACGGCGTGGGCGACGTGTCCGGCGGGGACGGCGAGCCCTACGACCCCGAGGTCGGGGACGTACGCGCCGGGCGGCTCACCCGGGACCTGGACCTCAACGAACCGGACAGCACGGCCGGCGAGGACGTCGGGATCGACGGGGCGGCGGCGTCCGCCGAGGAAGCGGCCATGCACGTCATTCCGGACGCGCCGGTGTAGACACGGGAAGCTGCCGGACCTGCTGCGCGCCGGCCACCCTGTGCGCCGGCCGCCTCGTGGACGTTTCGGCTGCCCCACACCCGGCGGCCCCGTACCCAGCCTCTCCGCACCGCACGGCGTCGGCCTCGGCCTGCCGGGACCGCCCCACCGCCGCCCTTACCTCGGAGGTAATCGACGCCCTCCACCCCGTCGGACATCGTGGTCCTCACGAGCACAGCGCTCCTGCCGACCGGCCGGGGCCGAGCGAGAGGACCGTACGATGACCGCTTACGACGAGGCCGTCCAGCGCTACTTCGCCGCCTGGAACGCCCCCACCGCCGAAGAGCTGGAGAAGGCCGTCGCCGCGGCGTTCACCGAGGACGCCACGTACACGGACCCGCTGGCCGACGTACGCGGACACGAGGCCCTGTGCGCCGCGATCAGCGGCGCCCAGCAGCAGTTCCCCGGGTTCTCCTTCCAGCCGGCCGGGGCGGTGGACGGGCACCACGCTCTCGTCCGCTTCAGCTGGGAACTGGTCGCCGCGGCCGACGGCTCGGCCCCCGTCGCCGGTTCGGATGTGATCACCCTCGCCGACGACGGGCGGATCAGCTCGGTCAGCGGGTTCCTGGACCGCGTGCCCGCGTCGTCCTGAACGGCGGACGGGCGGGGCAGCGCTCCGGCAGCCGGCCCGCCCCCGCGGGCAGCGGCTGCCGGAACCCGCCGGATTCCGGCTCCGGACCGCCCGTCACGGGGTCGGCGCCAGATGGATGCCGACGTGTCCCTCCCTGCGGTCGACGGTCTCGAAGATCCGGTTGACGGGCCGCGGGAGCCCGTAGTGACCACGCAGGGTGCGCGCGGTGTACTCGGTGCGGAACAGGCCGCGTTCCTGGAGGATCGGCACCACCCGGTCGACGAAGACCTCCAGGCCGGAGGGGAGCACGGCGGGCATGATGTTGAAGCCGTCGGCCGCGCCGCTGTCGTACCACTGCTCGATGGTGTCGGCGACCTGCTCGGCGGTGCCGGCGAAGGTGCGGTGCCCGCGCCCGCCGCCGAGCCGCCCGATCAGCTGGCGCACGGTCAGGCGTTCGCGCCGGGCGAGCTCCACGATGAGCGTGTAGCGGCTCTTGGCGCCCTCGATCTCGTCCTCGGTGGGAATGTCCTCGGGCAGTTCCGCGTCGAGGACGAGTTCCTCGGGGGCGATCTTCAGTCCCTGGGCGAGCTGGCGCTTGGCGTACTCGGGGACGATGAGGTTCTCCAGCTCGGCGTCGAGCGCGAGGGCCTCGGCCTCCGTGTCGCCGATCACGGGCACGATGCCGGGCAGGATCTTGATGCCGTCCGGGTTGCGGCCGAGGGTCTCGGCACGCTGCTTGACGTCCTTGTAGAAGGCGATGCCCTCCTCCAGGGTCTGCTGGGCGGTGAACACCGCCTCCGCGTACCGTGCCGCGAAGTCCTTGCCGTCCTCGCTCGATCCGGCCTGCACGAGCAACGGGTATCCCTGGGGAGGCCGCTGTACGTTGAGCGGGCCGTCGACCCGGAAGAACTCGCCCTTGTGCGCGATCTTCCGCACCCGTTCGGCCAGGGCGTGGACACCGCGCTCCTTGTCGGCGATCACCGCGTCGTCGGCCCAGCTGTCCCAGAGCTTGGTGGAGACCTCGACGAACTCGGCGGCCCGCCGGTAGCGGTCGTGGTGCAGCGGGGTGTCGTCCAGGCCGAAGTTGCGGGCCGCGTCGGCGCCGGCGGTGGTGACGATGTTCCAGCCGGCCCGGCCACCGGAGACATGGTCCAGCGAGGCGAAACGACGGGCCAGGTTGTACGGCTCGTTGTAGCTCGTCGACGCCGTGGCGATCAGGCCGATGTGGTGGGTGGCACCGGCGAGCGCCGTGAGCAGGACGGTGGGCTCCAGGGTGGCGGCGGGCCTGCGCCCGGGGTCGCCCGTCAGGACGGGGCCGTCGGCGAGGAACAGGGAGTCCAGCTTGCCGCGTTCGGCGATCCGGGCGAGGTTCTTGTAGTGCTCGATGTCCGCGTTCGCCTCGGCCGGGCTCTCGGGCAGCCGCCAGGAGGCCTCGTGATGGCCGGTGGACATGAGGAAGGCGTTGAGGTGCAGCTGCTTGCGGTCAGACGGGGCGGTCATGGGATTCCTTCGCTTCGGAACGGGTCGGGGGCTGCGCGACGCCGAGGGCGGTGAGCAGCGAGTCGCGGTACTCCTGGAACCGGGGGTCGCGGCGGGAGCGCGGGGTGGGCAGGTCGACGGCGAGGTCGACGGAGATCCGGCCGTCCTCCAGGACCAGGACGCGGTCGGCGAGTTCGACGGCCTCGTCGACGTCGTGCGTGACCAGCAGCACCGCGGGCCGGTGGCGCGCGTGGAGTTCACGCAGCAGTCCGTGCATCTTGATCCGGGTGAGGGCGTCCAGGGCGCCGAACGGCTCGTCGGCCAGCAGGAGTTGCGGGTCACGGACCAGGGCGCGGGCCAGGGCGGCGCGTTGCAGCTCACCGCCGGACAGCTCATGCGGCCAGGACCGGCCGCGGCCCTGGAGGCCGACCTCCGCCAGGGCGGTGAGCCCGCGCTCGCGCGCCTGGGGCCCGCGCAGTCCGAGGATCACGTTGTCGATCACCCGGAGCCAGGGCAGCAGCCGGGAGTCCTGGAAGGAGAGCGAGACGCGCTCGGGGACGGTGAGTTCGCCGGAGCCCTCGACGGTGTGGTCGAGGCGGGCGACGGCCCGCAGCAGGGTGGACTTCCCGGATCCGCTGCGCCCGAGCAGAGCGGTGAACTCGCCCGGCGCCACGGTGAGATCGAGCCCCTTGAGGATGACGCGGTCGCCGAACCGGCGGACGAGATTCCTGGTACGGACGGCGGGGGGTTCCGCGAGCGCCGTCGTACCGGTCTCCTCGGCCGGATTCAGCCCGCCAGGGTGCGTCGCCATGACAGGACCTTCCTCTCGACGGCGCGTACCGCCGCGTCCGACGCGAAGCCGAAGATCCCGTAGGCCACCAGGCCCACGATGATCACGTCGGACTGGGCGTACTGCTGGGCCTGGAACATCATGTAGCCGATGCCGCTGGTCGCGTTGACCTGCTCGACCACGATCAGTCCGAGCCAGGACGCGGTGACGCCGAGGCGCAGCCCGACGAAGAGTCCCGGCAGCGAGCCGGGCATGACGACCTTGCGGACGAACTGCGCCCGGCTCAGTCCGAGCCCCTCGGCGAGCTCGACGTACCTGCTGTCGATGCCGGTCAGCGAGGCGTACGTGTTGATGTACATGTTCACCGCGACGCCGAGCGCGATCACGGTGACCTTCATCTGTTCGCCGATGCCGAGCCAGAGGATCAGCAGCGGGAGCATGGCCAGGGACGGGATGGCGCGCTTGATCTGGAGCGGCCCGTCCAGGAGGTACTCGCCGGTGCGGCTGAGTCCGGCGGCGACGGCGAGGAGCACCCCGGCACTCACGCCGAAGAACAGGCCGAGTCCGGCGCGCTGCAGTGAGATGAGGACGTTGTCCTGGAGGCGGCCGCTGGAGACGAGGTCGGACGCGGTGGACAGGACCGTGCCGGGTCCGGACAGGATCCGGGGGTCGAGGTATCCGACGGCGGAGGCGAACCACCACAGGGCGATGACCAGCACCGGGCCGATCAGCCGCCCGAAGGGGACGGCGCGGCCGGGACCGAGCCGTCTGCGGGTGGCGCGGGGGACGGACTTCGGCCGGGGCGCCCGCCAGGGCGCCGGTCCCCCGGCTTCGGCGGGCGCGGGGGCGGTGACCGCACGGCCTGCCGTGCGGGTGTTCGTCAGCAGTTCGGTCATGACGTCTCCCGGTACGGGGCGGCCACGGCCTCGGCCGCGATCCGCTCGAAGCGGCGGTCGAACAGTGCGGCGACGTCCTGCTCCGGTACGAAGCCGCCCTCGGCCATCAGGTCGGCGGTCTCCTGCTCCCACGCGATCGCCTTGTCCCAGCTGACCGGGAACCGCGGCTTGCGGAGCGAGGCGACGATGCGCGCGCCGTCCTGCCGGGAGACGCCCTGGTCCTTGACGTAGTACGTGTCGATCCACTCGTCGGCGTTCTCCCAGGCCCAGGTCTGGCCGCGGGCCCACAGCGGGACGAAGTCGCGGACGGCGGCCGCCTCGGCCTCGTCGTTCAGGACCTCGTTGGGTGCCCAGAGGACCGTGAGCAGGTCCACCACGTCGGTCTTCACGCCTCGCGCCCCGTCCTTCCCGTACTGGGTGAGGTACTTGGTGAGGGTGGGCTCGCCCAGCGGCGCCGCGTCGACCTGCCGGGACTGCAGGGCGGTGAGGAACTGGGTGCTGGGCAGGGCGACCAGCTCGACGTCGTCGTGGCTGAGGCCGGCCTCCTTCAGCGCGCGCAGGACGACGACGCCCTGTGCCTGTCCCTGGGAGAACGCGAGCTTCTTCCCGCGCAAGCCGGCCACGGACGTGATGTCCGAGCCGGGCGCCGTCGCGAAGACGTACGAGGGATGGTTCCGCACCTGCACGGCGACGATCTTCGCCCCGACGCCGATGGCGTGGGCCTGGATCGGCGGAATTCCGGCATTGACCGCGAGGTCGATGGAACGGGCCCGGAATCCCTGGATGATATCGGGGCCCGCGGCCAGGTTGGGCCATTGCGAAACGGTGAAATGCAGGTCCTTCTCCAATCCGGCCGACTTCAGCTGGAGCTGCGTGGTGCGGACGGCTATGGAGAGTTTCGTACCCGGCGGCGGCGCACCTGAGGGGAGTTTTCCGGAAGGCTCGGCGCTCGCCGCGGTGCTGATCTGGGGCGAGCACGCGGCGAGGGCGCCGGCGACCGTCCCGCCGGCGAGGGCGAGAAATGACCTGCGGCCGATGGTCCTGTGCGTTTCGTGCGGTGTCATGGTGAATTCCTGATCCGTGAGGAGAGGGCGGGCTTCAGAGGGAGTGGTAGGCGCCGTCGTGGAAGAGCAGGGGGCTGCGCCCCTCGTCGAGCCGGGCGTCCACCACCCGGGCGATGACGATGCGGTGGTCGCCGGCCGGAACGGTCTGCTCGGTCTCCAGTCGCAGCCAGCCGGCCACCCCGTCGAGCACCGGTTCCCCGCCCGGCAGGCGGCGCCAGCGGGTGGGAGCCGCGAACCGGTGGATGCCGCTGGTCGCGAACGTCGTTGCCAGGGACTGCTGTTCGGCGCCGAGGAAGTTCACGACGGCCGTGGCGGCCCGTGCGATGTGCGGCCAGGAGGAGGTCCCGGTCCCGATGCCGAACGAGACCAGCGGCGGGTCGAGCGAGAGGGAGGTGAGCGAGGTCGCGGTGAAGCCGATCGGGCCGTGACCCGCGTCGGCGGTGACGACGACGACTCCGGCGGGGTGACGGCGGAACACCTGCTTGAACCGGTCGGGGGCGATCCCTTGCGCGAAGGGCGCGAGCGGCGTCAGGGATGAGGGCACGGCGATGGTCAACGTCTCTCCCGTGATGGAAAGTCGGAGGGAAAAAGAGGGGCAGGGAAATGCGGCAGGGCACGCACAAGGAAAGGGTGCGGAGATCCCGAAAGGACTCAGTGGGCGGTTATCGGGGACCCGGACAGGGGCGACAACACAGGCACCGCGCATACAGGCGGGCCGACGGGGACGGGCGGAAGGCGCGCGTCGCCGAGGACGCGCTTCCTGAATTCCGCTGCCGGCCGGTCATGAATTCATCATCCCGTCCGGATCACCTTCGGGTCAACAATGCAACTGCCTGAATAAAGTCGGTTACGGCGGCGAACGGTGAGCGGGTGTCAGGAGGCGGCGGGCAGCGCCGGCCAGGGGCCGAGCGGGTCCACGTACAGCGCGCCGAGCGCCACCGCGCCGCCCGCGGTGGCCAGGACGTGGCCGGTGAAGCTCGTCGGCACCACCGCCCGCTCCGGGTCGTCACAGACCCAGGAACGCTCCGCCACCTCCGCCCGCAGATCGGCCAGACACTCCGGGATGCGGCCCGCTCCCGGCTCGACGACGACGAGCACCTCGGGGTCGAACATGTCCAGCAGGACGGCCGCCGCCCTGCCGACCAGTCGTGCTCGCCGGCGGAACAGCGGCACCGCCCGCGCGTCGCCGGCCAGCGCCCGCGCCAGGAGTTGGGGGAACGAGCCGACGATCAGCCCCTGTTCAGCGGCACGCCGCACCATGGCGCCCTCCGAGACCTCCGACTGGAGGCAGCCGGTCCGTCCGCAGGAGCAGGCTTCCGGGCCCCCGGCCCCGCCGACGCCGAGCGGCAGGTGCGCCACACTGCCGGCGCCCGAGCGCGGGCCCCGGTGCATGGTCCCCTCGGTGGAGAAGGCCGCGTCGACGACCGCGCCGACGAACAGCAGGACGGTGCTGGCCCGGGTCGACTCCTCGCCGAACAGCTGCTCCGCCCGGGCCAGTGCCCGGGAGTGGCTGTCCACGTGCACCGGCAGCCCGGTCGCGGCGGAGAGGAGGTCGCCGGCCGGTACATCGCGCCAGCCGAGCTGGGGATGGTCCACGATCACCCCGGTCACGGGGTCGACCCGGTGGCCGGTGGCCAGCCCCAGGGCGAGCACGGTGCGCCCGCCGGCGTGCGCGGCCACCAGCCGGGGCAGCCGGGCCGCGAGTCCGGCGAGCAAGCCGCGGGGCTCGGTGGTGCGGTGGGGCTGCCGGTCCTCGGCGACGATCCGTCCCCGCAGATCCATCAGACAGACGGTGGAGTGGGCGACGGCGATGTGCGCCCCGGCCACCAGGTAGCCGCCGGTGTCGATCTCGACGGGGACGTGCGGCCGGCCGAGCCCCTTGGGTCCGGTGGTCTCCGCGCTCTCCCGGACCAGTCCGCGCGCGAGCAGCCGGCCGACGTGCCCGCTGACGGAGGCGGGTGAGAGACCGGTGAGACGGGCGACGGTGGAGCGCGCGACCGGTCCGTGGTCGGCGATCGCCCCGAAGACGGAACCGGCGCCGGCGAGCCGGCGGCCGGACGCGGCGGCGGGTATGTCGGACCGGCGCAGCGGGGCGGCACGGTCCTCACGAGGGCGGCGAACGGGCGCAGACAGACTCTTCACAGTGTCTTCCAGGTCCTCGGTGGCAGCGGTTGACGCGGTGCGTGCTCCGGTACGGAGCTCGGGGCAGGCCGCCCGCGGCGCGGGGCGGCGCCTCTCCCCCGGAGAGACGCCCTGCGGGGAACCGGGGAGGTGACGCGGGGCTGGGAAGGGCCCCTGCGGCCGGGTCGGCGCGGGCGTGGCGCTCTCAGGCGCGGGGACACACGGCGGAGCACACGCGCTTGAGGTCGATGTGACCCCGCGTCGTCAGGTGTGCGGATCGCTGCATGCCGCGCAAAGTAGCCGGGCCGGCGTAACCCGGTCAAACCATCGCCGCATCCTGGACACCCGGGCCCAGCAGGGGTGTTGCAGCCGTATTGCGGCGGCATGGCGGGGGTGTGGACAGCCGGTCCGGGACCGGGCGGGGCGGTGGAGGCCCACAGGTCCGGCGGCGCCCCTCGGACCGGACGGCCGAGCGATTTGTGGAATTAACCTCTGATGCCTTGTCATCGCCTGTTCTACGCGCATAGCTTGTGCTCCCTCACCACACTCTGAGGGGCAGTTTCCGTGCGCATATCCAGATCCCGTTCCGTCCTGCTGGCCGGCGCGGTCGCCGTGACCCTCTCGGCGACCGCGCTGCCCGCCGCCTTCGCGGCACCGTCCTCGACCGCCGTGATCTCCGAGGTGTACGGCGGCGGCGGCAACTCGGGAGCGACGCTCACCCGCGACTTCGTCGAGCTGGCCAACTCCGGCTCCGCCGCGTACGACCTGTCCGGGTTCAGCGTCCAGTACCTGCCCGGGGCCCCGTCCGCGGGCTCGCTGTGGCAGGTCTCGGCGCTGACGGGTTCCGTCGCGCCCGGCGGCCGCTATCTGGTCGCCGAGGCCGCGGGCACCGGCGGCACGGTCGCCCTGCCCGCCCCGGACACCACGGGCACGGTCGCCATGTCCGCCACCAGCGGCACCGTCGCGCTGGTCTCCGGCACGACGCCGCTGACCTGCAAGACGGCGGCCGACTGCGCCGCCGACACCCGCGTCGTCGACCTGGTGGGCTACGGTTCCGCGGTCGTCCGGGAGGGCGGCGGACCGGCGACGGGCGCCTCGGCGACCGCCTCCGTGGCGCGCGCGGCCTCACTCGCGGACACCGACGACAACGCCGCGGACCTCACCGCCGGCGCACCCACCCCGGTCAACGCCGCGGGGCAGACGTCCGGCGGCGGCGAGGGCCCGGGCGACCCCGGCAACCCGACCGAGCCCGGCACCGTGCGCGTCCACGACATCCAGGGCATCACCCGGGTCTCCCCCCTCGACGGCAAGGCGGTGGCCGGCGTCCCCGGCGTCGTCACCGCGGTGCGCACCACGGGTTCACGCGGCTTCTGGATCCAGGACACCGCGCCGGACGCGGACCCGCGCACCGGCGAGGGCGTCTTCGTCTACACCGGCTCCACCGCCCCGGCGGTCGCGGTGGGCGACTCGGTGCTGGTCAGCGGCACCGTGGACGAGTACTACCCGTCGGCCACCACGCAGTCCGTCACCGAGATCACCTCCCCCCGGACCACGGTCCTCACGTCGGGCAACGCGCTGCCGGCGCCGGTCGTGCTCGACGCGGCCGCGGTGCCCGCGGCGTACGTCCCCTCGGCCGGCGGCGGCTCCATCGACGCGCTGCCGCTGGAGCCGTCGGCGTACGCCCTCGACCTCTACGAGTCGCTCGAAGGCACCCGCGTACAGATCGCCGACACCCGGGTCACGGGCGCCACGACCGCGTACGACGAGATCTGGGTGACCGTCGAGCCGAAGCAGAACCCGACCCGGCGCGGCGGCACGCTCTACTCCTCCTACACCGACCAGAACACCGGCCGGATCAAGGTGATGTCGCTCGACACCACGCGCCCCTTCCCCGTCGGGAACGTCGGCGACGTGCTGTCCGGTACCACCACCGGGGTGATCGACTACGCCTCGTTCGGCGGCTACAACCTCCAGGCGACCGAGCTCGGCACGCTCACCGACCACCATCTGCGGCGCGAGGTCACGCGCAGGCAGAAGGGCGGCGAACTCGCCGTCGCCACCTACAACGTGGAGAACCTGGACGCGCTGGACGAGCAGGCCAAGTTCGACACCCTCGCCGAGGGCGTCGCGGTCAACCTCTCCTCCCCCGACATCGTCTCGCTGGAGGAGATCCAGGACGACAACGGCGCGGTCAGCGACGGCACGGTCGGCTCGGAGGCGACGCTGAAGCGCTTCACCGACGCGATCGTCGCGGCGGGCGGCCCCCGGTACGCATGGCGCTATGTGGCCCCGCAGGACGGCAAGGACGGCGGCGAGCCCGGCGGCAACATCCGTAACGTCTTCCTCTTCAACCCGCACCGGGTCTCCTTCGTGGACCGTGCGGGCGGCGACGCGACCACCGCGGTGGCGGCGGTGCCGACGAGGAAGGGCGTCACGCTGTCGGTGTCGCCCGGCCGGATCAGCCCGGCGAGTGAGGCGTGGTCCGACAGCCGCAAGCCCCTGGTCGGCGAGTTCCGCTTCCACGGGAAGCCGGTGTTCGTCATCGGCAACCACTTCACCTCCAAGGGCGGCGACCAGCCGCTGCACGGCCGCTACCAGGAGCCGTCGCGCAGTTCCGAGACGAAGCGGGTGCAGCAGGCCGCGGAGGTCAACACCTTCGTGAAGTCGCTGCTGGCGGCCGACAAGTCGGCGCAGGTCGTCGCTCTCGGCGACCTCAACGACTTCGCGTTCTCGCCGACGATGTCCGCGCTGACCGCCGGCAAGGCGCTCAAGCCGCTCATCACCACCCTGCCGGCGAACGAGCAGTACAGCTATGTGTACGAGGGCAACTCCCAGACCCTCGACCACATCCTGACGAGCCCCGGCATCCGGCGGTTCGACTACGACGTGGTGCACATCAACGCGGAGTTCGCGGACCAGGCGAGCGACCACGACCCGCAGATCGTGCGGCTGAAGGTCGACGGCCGCCGCTGACCGCGCCGGGCGGGGAGGCTCCGTAGAGGATCTGGTGCCGCGACGGGGCGAACCTTGGCTGACGCGGCACTAGCCGCCCGCCCGACCTGCCGCGCCCGCCCGCGGGCGCGGCAGCGAGGCCGGCGGCCGCAGGGCGGGCGCCGCCTCCAACGAGCGGTCGGTGACGAAGCGGGCGACCAGGTCCGCCACGTCGTCGGGCCGTTCCAGGACGACCCAGTGGTCGGATTCGCCGATCGTCAGGAAGCGGCTGTCCTCGATCGTCGCCGCGAAGGCGTTCTGCCGTTCCGCCGAGGTCACGGTGTCGTGCTCGCCGGCGAAGACGAGCGCGGGCACCCCGCTCAGCCCGCCGGAGAAGTCCGGCCGGTGGCCCAGCGCCCGGCGCAGCGACGGCGCCGCGTGCGCGGAATGGGTGAGCGCGTGCAGGAACGACCGCCGGACATAGCGCCGGGCGAGCTCCCTGCGGTGGACCGGGCGCCCCGGGTCCAGGCACAGCAGCGCCTCGGCGGCCAGGGTGGCGAGCCCCTCCACGTCGTCGGCCCCCAGCCGTTCGACCGCCTGGGCCCAATGGCTTCGCTGGGTCTCGCTGATGTGGGCCGGTACGCCGCCGAGGATGAGCCGGGCGACGCGGCCCGGGTTCCGCCGGGCGTACCCGAAGGCGATCGCCGAGCCGTAGGAGAAACCGAAGAGATTGACCCGGGCCGCGCCGAGGTCGTCGACGATGCCCGCCACGGCGGCGCACATGAGGTCGTCGCCCGCGCCGGGCGGCAGCGGATCGGCGCCGCCCATGCCGGGCAGGTCGGCGGTGACGACCGGGGCGTGCGGGCCCAGGTGCTCGTCCATCTGCGGCCAGCCGTACATCCCCTGGAGCGCGCCGCCGAGGACGACGGCGGGTTCGGTGCGGGGCGTGGGCTGCGACAGGATGCGGTAGCTGTAGCGCAGCCCCCGCACCGACAGGCTCCGGATGATCTCGTCGGACATGTCTGCGGTCCTTACGGGTGAGGACGTGTGCGCGGTCAGGCCTTGGTGAGGACGAGGGCGGCGTTGTGGCCGCCGAAGCCGAGCGAGGTCTTGACGGCGGCGTCGAACGCCCCCGGCCTGGCCTCCTTGCTCACCACCTCGACGGGGATCTCGGGATCGGGGGCGTCGAGGTTGACGGTGGGCGGCACGAGCTGGTGCTGGAGGGCGAGCACGGTCAGGGCGGTCTCGATGCCGCCCGCGGCGCCGAGGGTATGCCCGGTCATGGCCTTGGTCGAGGTGACGAGGGGGCGCTCGCCCAGGACCCGGCGCAGCATCATGGCCTCGATGAGATCGTTCGCCACGGTCGAGGTGCCGTGGGCGTTGACGTGGCCGATGTCCGCGGCCGCCACCCCGGCGTCCGCGAGCGCGGTGCGCAGGGCCCGTTCGATGCCCAGCCCGTCGGGGTCGGGTGCGACGGCGGAGTACGCGTCGCTGGAGGCTCCGTAGCCGGCGATGTGGGCGCGGACGGTGGCGCCGCGTGCGGCCGCGTGTGCGGGGCGTTCCAGGACGAGGAGGCCGGCCCCCTCGCCGACGACGAAGCCGTCGCGGTGGGTGTCGAAGGGCCGGCAGGCCGCCTCGGGGTCGTCGCGACGGGTGGAGACGGCCTTGAGCTGGCAGGCGCTGGCGATCAGCAGCCGGGAGCAGACGGATTCCGCACCGCCCGCGACGACGATGTCGCAGGCGCCGGTGCGCAGCATCTGGTGGGCGGTGCCGATGGCGACGGTGCCGGAGGAGCAGGCGGTGGAGACCGCCTGGCTCGGGCCGCGCGCGCCGAGGTCGGTGGCGACGCTGCTGGCGGCGCCGTTGACGACGGTGAGCGGGGCGAGTTTCGGCGAGACCCGGCGGGCGCCGCGTTCGGTCAGGGCGGTGTGCTGCTCGTCGTAGAAGGGCAGTCCGCCGTGGGCGGAGCCGATGACGACGGCGACACGGGCGCTGTCCCACACCGCGGGGTCGAGTCCGGCGTCCGCGACGGCCTCCCGGGCGGCGATGACGGCGAGCTGGGAGAAGCGGTCCATGAGCCGCTGGGTGGCGACCCCGAGCACGGCCCTCGTGTCGAGGCCGGTGATGGTGTACATGAAGTCGCAGGGCAGGCCGTGGAGTTCGGGCCGGCGCAGGACCGAGGGCGCGTCGGCGGCCTCGGACACCCCGCGCCAGGTGGCGGCGGCGCCCACGCCGGCCGAGGTGACGAGACCGATGCCGGTGACGGCGGCGGCGAACGGGCCGGGGCGGTAAGAGGCCGTCATGCCGCGGCCTTGCGGTGCACGGCGTCGACCAGTTGGCGGACGGTGTCGCGCGAGGTCAGCTGGACGTCGTCCAGGTCGACGTCCAGCCGGTCCTCGATGAGGAGCCGCAGTTCCTCCAGGGCCAGGGAATCCAGCCTGAGCTGGCGGAGCGACGCCTCGGGGCGGATCGCCACCGGATCGGTTCCGAAGTTGGCCACCAGCAAGGTGCTGATCTCGTCTGCCGTGCTCATGGGGCACTCCTCCGCTGTCGCACGCGGTGACGCCTTGCCGCGTGGGGTGTGCGTGCCATCGGGGGACGCCGGCCGGTCCGGAGGAACCTTTTATACGCCCTGCCGGCGACGGGTCCGGTCCTCGTTCCCCCCTGCGGTGGGGGGACTGTCCAGGTGTGCGAATCCGCGGGGTGCGACGATGGGGCGGAGGGCACGAGAGAGGGGATACCGGCATGGCGGTGGAGAACGGTGACGGGGCGCCCGCCCAGGTCAGTCCCAGCACCTGGGTGGCGAAGCAGGCCGAGCTGTACGAGTCGTCGGGCGGCACCAAGGGCACGACGCAGCTCGGCGTCCCCTGTCTGCTGCTGGACTACGTCGGCCGGCGCAGCGGCGCGCTGCGGCGCACGGTGCTGATGTATGGGCGCGACGGCGACGACTACCTGATCGTGGGCTCGAACGGCGGCTCGGACAGTCATCCGCTCTGGTACCTGAACCTGCTGGCGAACCCGTCCGTCGGGCTCCGGGTGGGGCCCGAGCGGTTCCCGGCCGTCGCCGAGACGCTCTCCGCCGAGGAGAAGGAGCGGGTCTGGCCGCACCTGGTGGAACTCTTCCCCCGGTACGCGCAGTACCGCAGCGGAACCGACCGCGACATCCCGGTGGTCCGGCTGCGGCGGACCGGGCCGGCCGCGCACTGATCAACCGGCCTCCTCACGGCGGGGCTTCGGCCGTAAACTCCGCGATCATGACGATCGAAACGGCACAGGCAGCCGAAACCGCGCGGGCCGAGGCCCTGTTCTCCACCATGTCCACGATGCGCGCGATGCGCCGTCTCAAGCCGGAACCGGTGCCGGACGAGACGCTCGAACAGCTGATACAGGCCGCCGTCTGGGGTCCCAGCGGCGGCAACATGCAGTGTTACGAGTACGTGGTGGTGACCGACCGTGAGGTGATGGCGCGTCTCGCGCCGCTGTGGAAGCGGTGCGTGGACGCGTATCTGGCGACGACCGGGAAGTACGCGCCGGAGGGCATGGACGACGCGGCGTACGGCCGGATGGTCGCCGCGATCGAGTACCAGCGCGACCACTTCGCCGGCACGCCGGCGCTGATCGTGCCCTGCTACCGGTTCCCGGAGCCCCGGATCGAGGAGGAGGGCCTCGCCGCGTACGCGCAGGCGCTCGGTCCGGCGGGCGTCGAGCACATGATGGGCACCCAGACCCGTTTCCAGGCGCTCGCCGAGGGCTCCTGCGTGTACCCCGGGGTCCAGAACATCCTGCTCGCCGCCCGGGCGCTGGGGCTCGCGGCGAACATCACCATCTGGCACCTGATGCTGGAACAGGAGTGGAAGGAGGCGCTCGGCATCCCCGAGGACATGCGCACCTTCGCGGCCATTCCCGTCGGATGGCCGCAGGGCAACTTCGGTCCCGTCCGGCGCCGCCCGGTGGCCGACGTCGTCCACCGCGACCGCTGGTAGGACCCGCCGTCCGGCCGCCCCGCGACGACGGGGCCCGGACGGCGCGGTGCGCTGCCCGCTCCCCTCCCCTCGCCCGCGCAACTCCATCGGAGTGAACGCGCGTTGGACACGCGAGAGGAAGATTGTCATGCCATGGACAGATAGTTAGCCTGAGCGGGCTTCGCGGCCCCCGGCCCACCCCCACCCGGGTCCGGTGGCCGTTCTCCTCCCCCACAGAGCAGGAGCAGGTATGCCCACACGCGCCGCCGCCCACACCAAGGTCCGCGCATCCGTGCTGGCGGCCCTCACCGCCACCGTCCTGGCCGCGACCGGCACCCCCGCCCTCGCCTCGACGGACACCGGGCACCCGATGAACCGGGCGTTCGAGCGGGCCGCCGAGACGTTCGGCGTCCCGCGCGATCTGCTCGCCGCGGTCGGTTACGGCGAGACCCGGCTCGACGGCCACTCCGGGCGCCCCAGCCAGGCGAACGGCTACGGCGTGATGCACCTGGTCAGCAACCCCACGAACCGGACCCTGGAACAGGCCGCCGCCCTCACCGGCCAGCCCCTGGCCGAGCTCCGCACGGACACCGCGGCCAACATCCTGGGCGGTGCGGCGGTGTTGCGCGGGTTCGCGGACAAGCTCGGGCTCGATGCCCGGGACCGCGCCGACCTCGGCGCCTGGTACCCGGCCGTCGCCCGGTACAGCGGGGCCCAGGGGGCGACCGCCGCCCTCTACGCCGACACCGTCTTCACCTTCCTGGCCGACGGGCTCGACGCCGTCGCCCCGGGCGGGGAGCGGATCTCGGTGACGGGCCGCCCGGTGTCGCCGGACAAGGGCGCGCTGACCCCCGCGGACGCGAGCACCAGGAGCACCGACTACCCGTCGGCGCTCTGGGTGCCGGCCGACCCGAACAACTACGCCAAGGGGCGCTCGGCGGCGATCGACAAGGTGATCATCCATGTCACGCAGGGCTCGTACGCGGGCTCGATCAGCTGGTTCCAGGACCCGGTGTCCCAGGTGAGCGCCCATTACGTGGTGCGCTCGTCGGACGGACAGATCACCCAGATGGTGCGCGACAGCGACACCGCGTACCACGCGCGGAGCGCCAACGCCTCGGCACTCGGCATCGAGCACGAGGGCTTCATCGACGACCCGTCGTGGTTCACGGACGCGATGTACCGCTCCTCGGCCGCCCTGACCGCGTACCTGTGCGACCGGTACGGCATTCCGAAGGACCGCGCGCACATCATCGGGCACAGCGAGGCGCCGGGCAACGACCACACCGACCCCGGCTCGTACTGGGACTGGACCCGGTACATGGAACTGGTCGCCCAGAACCCCGGCGACGGCAGCACCGCCGACGAGCTGAGCTTCACCGCGTACGCGACGCAGCGCAGCGGTTCGACGGGCGACCAGGTCAAGGCGGTGCAGAAGCTGCTGAACGCGCAGGGTTACCAGGCGGGCGAGGCGGACGGCAGCTTCGGACAGGCGACGCAGACCGCGGTGACGGCGTTCCAGTCGGCGCACGGGCTGGACGCGGACGGCGTCGTCGGAGCCAGGACCTGGACGGCGCTGCTCGCCGCGGGCGCCACCACCACGCTCAACGAGGGTGCGTCGGGCGACGACGTGAAGCGGCTCCAGCGCGCGCTGACCGCGGCGCTCGGCTCGACGGTCGACGCGGACGGGACCTTCGGCCCGGCGACGGCGACAGCGGTTCGCGCCTACCAGACGAGCCGCGGGCTGACGGCCGACGGGATCGCGGGGCCGGACACCTGGGCCGCGCTGCAGGCCGGCCGCTGACGGGCGGCCCCGGGCCTCGCACGGGTCCCGGGGCGCTCCGTCCCGTGGGGCGGTCCGCGGCGGCCATGGCGTGTGCGAGGGGAGCTGACCAGCGCACGGGTCGCGGTCCTCACGGCGGCCGCTCCGGCCCCGGCGATCCTGTGCGATCCGGTCGGCGGCCGGGCGCCCCCGCGCGGCTCATCCCCCCACCGGTGCCTGGCGGGGGCACGGCCGTACGGGCGTCACGTCAGCCCTGCGACGGCTTTCCGGCCCGTTCGTACCGCAGTTCCACCACTCCGCTGCCGAAGGTCCTGCTTCCGGCGAGCCGGAGCGCGGTCCTGCCTTCCGACGTCGGGAGTGCGGGTCTGCCCCGGCCGATGAGGACCGGGTGGACGTAGATCCAGTACTCGTCGATGAGACCGAGCGCCGCGAAGGACGCGGCCAGGTCGGCCCCGCCGAGGACCAGATCTCCGCCGGGCTGCGCCTTCAGCGCCCTGACCTCGTCGGCGACGACGTCGTGCACGACGGTGGTGTTCCAGTCCGCCCGCTCCAGCGTCCTGGAGTAGACGTACTTCGGCATGTTCCGCCAGATGACGGCGAACTCGGCCATCGGCCCCGCGTTGGCCGGGTCCCGGTCGGCCGTGGGCCAGAAGCCCGCCATCAGCTCATGGGTGACGCGCCCGGTCAGGAACGCCCCCGTCGCGGCGAGCTGCTCGTTGAAGTAGTAGTGGAGCTCGTCGTCGACGAGATGCCAGTCGATCTCCCGGTCCGGCCCCTCCATGAAGCCGTCGAGGGACATCGAGATGGAATAGACGATCTTTCGCATCGCGCACCTCACCGGAAACGTCGCGGACGGGTCTGCGGGAACGAGGTGACCCTACCCGGCACCGGAGCGCGGACGGGGGACGTGGCGGACACCGCTTGACGAACGCCGGGCGCACCCCGTAGGAGTCGGGGAAGGAGCGGAGCCGGGCAAGCCCGCCCGTCGGCACCGGACCCCGGGGAGTCACGCACATGAGAGTCGGAGCGGCCCGCGCCGCCGCGGTCCACTGGGTGGCCGCCCACGCCCGTCCCGCCACCGGCTACCGGGGGGCGTACTTCAGCGGGTCGACGGTCGGCAGGGCGGACGACGCCGAACTGCCGCCCTCGTCCGACGTCGACGTCGTGGTCGTCACGGAAGAGGACGACCCGCCGGTCAAGCCCGGCAAACTCCGCCACGAGGGCGCCCTGTTGGAGATCACCTACGTGCCGTGGGCCGAGCTCCGCGACCCCGAGGCCGTGCTCTCCTCGTACCACCTGGCGGGCAGCTTCCGCAGTGACACGGTCATCGACGATCCCACCGGCGACCTGCGCTCCCTGTACGCGTACGTCTCGTCCCGCTTCACCGACCGGCGCCGGGTCCGGCGCCGCTGCCTGGACGCCCGGCATCGCGTCGAGGGCCGCCTTGCCGCGTTCGACGCCTCCGCCCCCTTCCACGAGCAGGTGCCGGCCTGGATGTTCCCCACCGGCGTCACCACCCACGTCCTGCTGGTCGCCGCCCTGCGCAACCCCACCGTCCGGCTGCGCTACCGGGCCGTGCGCGACGTCCTCGGCGCGTACGGACAGCCGGAGCTCTACCGGGAACTGCTGGGACTCCTCGGCTGCGCCGATGTCTCCGCGCGGCAGGTCCGCCACCATGTGGCCGAGCTGACGCGGACGTTCGACGCCACGGTCCCGGTGGCGCGCACCCCGTTCTTCTTCAGCAGCGACCTCACCGAGCAGGCACGCCCCATCGCCGTCGACGGCAGCCTGGAACTCCTGGAGCGGGGCGAGCACCGTGAGGCGGTCTTCTGGATCATCGCGACGCTCGCCCGCTGTCACACGGTGCTGGCCGTGGACGCCCCGGCGCTGCACACCGCGCGGCTCCCCGCGTTCGAGGCGGCCGTGGCCGAGCTGACCGGGATCACCTGCACCGCGGATCTCCTGGACCGGCGGGAGGAGGTCCTCCGGTTCCTGCCCCGGCTGGAGGAGGCCACAGAGACCGTGCTGGCGGCCAACCCGGGCATCACCGGATAGGGCCCTTCGCCGTCGCGGCACGCGCTCTGCTACTTTGCCCGCGTGTCTCTTCCTCGTGCGTAAAGCACCGCGTCGTCCGCACCCGTCGCCCCGGGTGCGGCACTCCGGTGTCCCCGCATGCCCGCAGCGCCGGGTCTCCGCGCTGCCCTCACGAGGAATGTCATCGTGCTCACGCCTTCGCCCGCGCCCTCGCGCGCGCCTTCGTACGCCACCGTTCTGCGCACCCCCCATGCCGCACGCGCCTTCGGCACCGCGCTGCTGGGGCGTCTCTCGTACGGAATCGTCCCCCTCTCCCTCCTGCTCGCGATCAAGGACGCCACCCGCTCGTACTCCCTGGCCGGTGGCGCGATGGCCCTGTTCGGGGTCGCGAGCGTCGTCCTCTCCCCCGCCCGCGCCGCACTGATCGACCGGCACGGACCGCGCCGGGCCCTGCCGCCGATGGCGGCGCTCTACGCGGCGCTGCTCGCGGCCCTCGCCCTGGCCACCTGGCGTCCGGGGGCCCCGCCCCTGGTCCTGGGCGCGCTCGCCGTGACCGCGGGTGCCTGCACCCCGCCGCTGGGTCCGGTCATGCGGACGCTGTGGAGCAGTCTCGTTCCCGACCGGGAGCTGCTGCGGCGCGCGTACAGCCTGGACGGTGTCGCCGAGGAACTGCTGTACGTGACGGGGCCGCTGCTGGTGGGGATCGCCGTATCGGTCACCGGAGCGGCGGCCGGCGTCCTGGCCGGTGCGGTGCTCGTGCTCACGGGGGCACTGGCGCTGGTCTCCTCGCCGGCGGTCTCCCGGGAGCGGGTGAGCGCCGGGCGGCTCCCGGCCGACGCGCCCCCGGCGCCCCGGCCGCGGTTGTACGGCATCGCCGCGCTGCGGCACGCGGTCCTGGTGACGGCGGCCGTGGGCCTCTGCCTCGGGGCGCTCGATCTGCTGGTGGTGGCATCCACCGACCGGCTCCATCAGCCGGCGGCGGTGTCCTGGGTGCTGGCGGCCCTCTCGGCCGGGAGCGCCGTCGGCGGCCTGGCCTACGGGGCGGTCCGGTGGAAGTCGGCGAACCGGGTGCGGCTGCCGGTGGCGTCGGCCGCGCTGGGCGCCGCCCTGATGGCGGCCGGGACGGCGCAGCGGCTGGAGGTGCTGGCCGCCGTCGTCGCGGTCGCCGGGCTCTTCGTCGCCCCGGCCCTCACGACCGCGTATCTGATCGCCGACGAGTCGGTCGACGCCTCCCGGCGCACCCAGGCGGGCGCGTGGGTCAACACCGCCTTCAACGCCGGTTCGGCGGGAGGCACCGCCGGGGTCGGGCTGCTCGTGGACCGGTTGCCGCTCGCCCTGTGCTTCGCGCTGGCGGCGGCCCCGGCGCTGGTGTGCGCGGCGGCGGTGACGCGGGCACCCTCAGCAGCGTCGACTTCCCGCTGCCGCTCGGCCCCAGCACACAGACGATCTCGAGGTCGGCGACCTCCAGGTCC
>NZ_JBEXXO010000029.1:0-101370 GCF_040630435.1 Streptomyces sp. NPDC005803
CCACACCCCCCATACCCCCAACCCTAACTTTGTCCTTGTCGTACTCCCGTTTGCTCTCCCCAACGCCCCACCCGAGGGGGCGCCCACCGGGCGGGGGGCCGGTCACCACGCGTGGTGACCGGCCCAGCCGCTGATATACAGGCGCATCTCCGACGTAGGTCCACGCTTCCGGGGCTCACGGGCGTTCTGAGGAGACCCTCGCCGACGTTGCTGGCGGGTCTCTGGGGATCTGGCTCTCCTGCCGGGTCAGCGTCGGTGGCGGCTCGGCTGCCTCGTGGGCGCTGCGGTTGTCCTCGGCTGGTCGTTAGGTGAAGGGGCGCCCAGGGCTGATGCGCTGACGCTTCGTAGGCGGGCTGCCTCGGCGCGGCGGTTGGGTGCGGGGTTGCGGCTGGTGTGCTGGATGCGGGTGATCAGGACGCGGGCCGGTCGGCGAGCTGTGCTGAGCTCTCGGCGGGCGGCTGCTTCCTTGAGGAGCTGGTGTGGTTTGTGGCCGCTGGCTTCGGCGTCGGCGAGGACAGTGGCGAGCCCGGGCCAGCCCGGGTCGGCGAAAATCCGCTCGGCGTGTTCGGGGACGGCTGCGCGTACGTCGTTGGCAAGAGTGCGGCGGGTTCCTTCACCAGGGCGCCGGGCTTCGAGTTCGGTGAGCGTCGGAGCGAGCGCGGCGTCGGCTGCTGACTGGAGGTGCTGGACAGCTTGGCGGGCAGCGTCGGCCTGGTGGGCGTGGCCCTTGGCCTCATGCCAGCGTGCGGCGAGGATGGCGGCCCAGAGGAGTGCGGCGGTCAGCGCTGCGAGGGCGCTGCCGTCGGGGCCGGTGGCGGTGTGTGCGATGTCGCGGGCCGCAGTCCGCAGGGCGTGGGCGGCACGGTCCTCGGCACGGATCTGCGACCGCTGCGCCCGGGAGAATGCCGCACTGGCTAGGCGCAGTTGAGCGCGATGGTCGGCGGGCGCTGCTTGGGCGGTGGCTTCGATCAGTTCGCCCAGAGCGCTGATGCTCGCTTGTGTCCGTGCGTCCTCGTCGGCGCTCGTAATGGTGGTATCTGGGCGGAGGGTGTCGAGGGCTTCGGTGGCCTGATGCCAGGGAGTGGTGGGTCGGTCGCGGCGGGCTGTGGGGTGTTCCTCGGGCGCGCCGTTCTCAAGGCGGGCTTTCAACTTGGGCAGGGTGAGGTCGGGGGCGATCTTCCCGCCGGGGTGGTAGATCTGCTCGCCGTCCCTGTTCAGGTCGCCGGGGCGACCGACGGCGTATCCGAGGAGGTCTCCGGACGGGCCGCGGCGGGGCTTGACCAGGACGTCGCCGGCATCGAGGTAGGCGAGGAGTTCCTCGGCACTGGTGGCGTGCGGGATAGCGGCGCGGATACGGTCCTGGAGCCACTGGCGGCTGGTCTGCTCCCAGCCGAGGCGTTCGGCCTTGTGCATCTCGGCCTGGGTGGGGCGACGCTCGGCGGTGCGGTAGCCCTTCCGTAGGCGGCGCAGCCCGTAGTCCTTCTCTATCTGACGGCACTCGTCGCCGACGCGGATGCCGCTGTCGTGGAGTTTGGGGCGGCGGCCGTCTTCGCGGACGGTGGTGGCGAGGATGTGGATGTGGTCGTCGGCGTGGCGTACGGCGATCCATCGGCAGGCCAGGTCGTCGCCGTCAGGGGAGATGCCTGCGGCCTGGACGATGCGCTGGGCGATCTCGCCCCACTCGGTGTCGGAGAGATGACGGTCTTCGGGTGCGGCGCGGACAGGGCAGTGCCAGACATGGTCGGTGACGGGCTTGCCGAACTCGCTGTTCCGAAGGTGAACGGGCTCGTCGAGGTGGCGGGCGAGATCGGTGAGAGTGGCGTTCTCGTCGCGTCCGGGGTCGGGCATGCCGAGCATGGCGAAGCCGGTCACCAGGTGCGGGTCGAGGTGTTCGTCGTGTCGGCCAGGGCCGTAGAGGTAGGCGAGCAGACCGCGGGTGTTGGATCCGGTCGGTTTGATGGCGGCGATCATCCGGTCAGACCTCCGTCGGATCAGTGGGCCGACGCAGGGCTTCGGCAATCAGGGCGAGCAGGTGGTGGAGTTCGTCAAGGCGCTGACGGATATCGGGCGGCGTGAAGTCGCTGTTGAGCGCCCGGGCGATCTGGTTGATGTTGACACCGGTGCGGTTGAGGGCGCGCAGGACCTGGGCGCGGAACATGTGGGTGCGGCGGCGGTCCTCGGACAGGGGGAGGTTCGCGGTGAAGCGGCCGTCGATGAAGGCCAGGACGATGTCGGCGGCGAAGCCGGATTCCCCCTTGTAGCCGTGCTCGGCGGCGGCCTCCTGGAGGGCGGCGTGCTCGTCGGCGGTGAAGCGCAGCGGGCCGACGCGGACGGTTCGCTTGGTGCCGGTGAAGCGGCGGATCGCCGGCTGGACGCTCTGCACATCGCGTTCGCCGGCCGTCGGCTCGGCGGTGGGCGTGGGGTGGAGGATCTGCTGCTGGACGGTACGGAACTTGTTCTGGTCGGAGCCGCCCTCGGCCCCGACCTCCCGGACCGGCGCCCCCTGGCGCTGGACCGTCTCCGCCACCCCCGGGGCGGAGACCCCCGAAGACCGGCCAGGAGTCGGACTCGGGGTACTACTGGCTCCGCCAGGAGCCGTCCGTCCGAACGCCCGCCGCAAACGTTCTGTCAGCGTAGGCGACTTCGTCAGTGTCGGCGGCCCATCGATGGAGCCGTCAGTGTGGTTCGGGTCGTGGGTCACGGATAGCTCTCCGGAAGGTGTGGGCCGGGTGGTGGCGTGCGGAGGCCACGGCTACGACTGCGGGAGTGTGGATGAGTGATCGGGCGGAGAGGCGGGGGCCGTCGCGACCGGTGGCCGGAGGAGTTCCGGCCACCGGATGGCGGGGGATCAGCCGACGTTCCGACCGGCGCCGGGTTCCGACCGGAGGACCTCCATGACTTCGGTCAGCCTCTGGCCGCCGACCGTATGTCCCTTGGCCCGTATGGCCTGTTGCACGACGCCCCGTGTGAGCTTGCGCTGCTCGGCCGCGGCGATCCGTCCGATCTCAACCAGTTCCTCGACCGTCGCGCTGACCGGACGCCCACCACGCGGCTGGCCCTCCGCAATCCGGGGCGGCGGCATTCGGCTGGAATCGGTTGCCTGCGGATTGGCGATGCGTTCGGATGGTGTGGCCCGCAGTTCCGGTGCCTCGGCGGAATTGAGTGCCGGGCGGTCGAGGGGCCGGTCGACCAGTTGGTGGATCTGCCGCATCAGCACGCCGAAGGCCAGCAGGGCTGCGGTCGGGGGAACCGCCGCGACCACGTAGTCGAGCAAGGGCACGATGCTCGCGTTGCCCGTGCCGCTGACACCGGCCACGTTGAGCGCAATGGATCCGACCGACCCGGTAGCGGTCAGAGTGACCGCCCACCAGTCGGTCACTCGACGGAGGCCGGCGCGGAGCATGAGCAGTTCGCCCGCGACGATGAAGGCGTCCAGGGTCGCGGGCCAGGCCCATTGCCGGACCGGGGAGCTTCCCAGGCCATGCTGCCCGGCGACTTGGGCGAGGTGTGCGTAGGAGAGCCAGAAGCCGCCGGCGGTGAGGGCGATGATGACGGTTCCGGCTGCGGCGAGGGCGTACCGCTCGGCCGCATGGTGGGCCGTTGCTTGTGGCTTCACGTCCTGGACGTGCTCGGCGTGGGGCATCTCGTTGCCCTGCTGGGTGGTGTCATGAGGCGTGGCGGGTGTGGTCATGCGGGTTCTCCGGGGTGGTTCTGCGGAGGCGATCACGGCGTTCACGCAGGGGGCGTACACGCGAGCCCCCTTCTAAAGGGGGGCTCACGCGTGAACGCTGGTGTGCGTGTACGGCGTGAACGATCGCGTGATCGTCTGACCTGGGGTTTCGTTCCTGGCGTGTACGCCTGCGGCGAGGCGTGGGCCGGTGCGCGGGGGAGGGGTGCGTGTACACCCTCGTGTACGGTCCCGGCCTTCGGCGATCAGGTCAGGAGACGGCGCCGATATGGCGGACTGAGGCGCGGTAGCGGGCTTGCTGGCCGCCTCCGGTGCCGCCTGCGGTGCCTTCGGCCTTGCCTGCGAGTCCGGCCCTGACGAGTCGGTCCAGGGTGCGCCTGGCTTTCTCGGTGGCCGAGCGCTCGGGGTTGTTCTGGCCGCTTTGGATCATGGCGAGTTCGCGCACGGTCAGGCCGTCGGGGCGCTGTCGCAGGATGGCGACCGGGTCGAGGGCGGGGTCGAGCGTCGAGATGCCGCGTTCGTGGTCGTGGATGACCTGGAGGGGGCCGATCTCGCCGGTGGGCGTTTTGAGGTGGTGCAGGGTGACGGCGAGGTCGCCGGCCTCCCCGGCGACGAAGAGAACGCTGCCCGCGCCGGAGGTGATCCACGTAGAGCCGTAGACGCGGTCCAGGGTGGGCTTCTGGGCACGTGGAGCACCCTCGGTGGCCTTGCGCTGATGGTGGAGTTCCATGATCTCGACGCCATTGCGGATAGCTCGCTGCCGGGCGTTGTTGTAGGCGACGCCGAGTGCGTCGTCGACCAGCGTGCTTACCGCGTCCTTGAGGCTGTCGATCACGATGGTGTCGGCCTGGTGGGCTGCGGCGAGGTCGGCGAGGAGGTCGGGCTCCTTGTCCAGACTGGCGGGCAGGGGGCCCTGCCAGACGGCGAGCCCGTCGCGCAACCGCTGCTCATGCTCGGGCCCGACGCTGCGGGCCATGGCGCGGGCGATCTGTTTGTACCGGTCCAGCGCGAGGTAGAGCACCCGTCGGCTCGGTGCGACCGGCATGTCCAGGACGCTGTCCGACAGGCCCAGACGAGCGAGGATCACTTGGTGGGCCAGCGTGGTCTTCCCGACTCCTGGCGCTCCGACGATCATCAGGCTTTCTCCCGACGACCAGGCCGTCTGCTCCCGAGTGCCCCAGAGAGGTTCGGTGTCAGTGCCGGTCTCGGTGACGAAGCGCCATCCGTCGGTGATGAACCGGGAGAGTCGGCCCTGTCCCGAGGCCAGCGCACGCTCGCGCTCCGCCTGGACCTCTGCCTCCACCTCGCTGCGGATGGCATCCGGATCGGCGCCCGGCTCCATCGCCTGCTGAGCGGTGCGGATGCCGGAGGCGCGCAGACGCCTGAGGTCGGCCATCGTGCGCACGATGCCCGCGTAGTAGGCGGCGCTGCTGGCGGAGGGCACGGCGTCGGCGAGCTGGTGGACGTACACCACACCGCCGACCCGCTCCAGGTCGTCCTGGGCGCGCAGCTGGTGCGACAGGACGATGGGGTCGGTCGGCTTGTCCTCGCTGTGCAGGGCGAGGATTGCACGCCAGACCGTCTCGTGTGCGGGGCGGTAGAAATCGGCTGCGTCGAGCAGCAGGCGTACTTCGTCGATCACCGCGCCCTTGTGCATGCAGGCCCCCAGCACGGCGGCCTCGGCGTCGACGTCGTGCGGCGGAACCGCGGTGAGGTCGCCGGCCGTGGGCTGGCGGCCGGTTCCCGCGAGGTGTGGCGCGGTCGGCCGGGGTTCGTCCATACTGGACATTGAGCTCCTCAACTTGCGGGCCGTACGGGACGGCGAATCCCAGGCCACGCGGGTCAATCGTTCAGGGATGGGCGGTTACGAGAGTTCGTGCTTGGCCCCCGACGTTCGTAGCGTCGGGGGCTTTTTGCGTTCACCGCCGTTCGAGGGCGGACGTCTACAGTACCTGACGTTTTCGGAAGCGCAACGGTTGCATTTCGCTCCGGAATGGTGTTTAGTTTTCACCATCGCCCCGGCTGTCCGTCGGGCCCCAGCAAGGAGGTGCAGTGATGAGCAGTGACGAAGGCGCCTCCCGCGCGGGGCCGGACCGGCCGCCAGCCGAGGAGCATGTCGCGGAGCGGATCAAGCTCGAACGCGAGGCACGCGGGTGGAGCACGGTCACGCTGGCCGAGCGAATGGCAGACGCTGGCCACCCGGTCAACCAGTCCGCGATCTGGCGCATCGAGAGCGGCAAGCCCCGTCGCCGGGTCAACCTCGATGAGGCGCTCGGCTTCTGCAAGGTCTTCGACCTGACCTTCGACGAGCTGACCAGCCCCCCCGGCCAGCTCGCCAACCCGCTGGTCCGTCGTCTCGTCGGCGACTATGTCGCGAGATGGAAGGAATGGCGGGCCCTGGGCAAGGACATGCGCCGGATCCAGGACGAACTCGCGGCGTACACGGACGCCAATCCCAACCAGGAGGACATGGTCAAGGCTCTGCTGACCCACGAGCTGACCATCGCCTCGAACGGCGAGTTCCATCACCACCTCGGAGCGCCAACTCGGCTTCGCAGCTATCTCGGCGAGCGCATGGACGCGCCGTCCGAACAGAGCTGACTCGGCCCCTCGCTGCTACGAACAGCGAGGGCCTGCCGTCTCCGGTTCCTTCTCTTCACGCCCATCCCTGAACGACTTGCCGGCCTACCGGGATTCGCCGTCCCGTGGCCTGCCAGGAGAGGACCCTCCCTTGCACCGCACCGAACTGCCGCTTGCCCAGATAGCGGACCTGCTGGACGTCTCCGAGTCCGACCTGCGGAATCTGCTCTTCGAACGACGTCCCGCCGGAGTCGACACCACCCTCGTGGCCCTCACCGTTGCCGAAGCCGCGCGCCGCATCGGCATCGGCCGCACGAAGCTGTACGAGTACGTCACCTCCGGGGAGATCGCCTCGGTCAAGATCGGCAGCTTGCGCCGCATCCCAGCGGAGGCGGTGAACGACTTCCTGACCCGGCGCCTCATGGCCAGCGACTTCGGGACCGCAGCATGACGCGGGGCGAGACGGCGAAGAGCCGTCAGCCCAACGGCGCCTCCAGCATCTATCTCGGCAAGGACGGCCGATGGCACGGCCGCGTCACCGTCGGAGTGAAGGACGACGGCAAGCCTGACCGCCGTCACATCAGCCGCAAGACCCGTGCCGAGGTCACCAAAGTCGTACGGGAGCTGGAGCGGCAACGCGACAAGGGCGCAGTCCGCAAGGCTGGTCAAAGCTGGACCCTAGAGACCTGGCTCACCCATTGGGTCGAGAACATTGCCGAGCCGAACGTCTCCGAGAACACCATCGACGGCTACCGCGTCGCGGTGAATCATCACCTCATCCCCGGCCTCGGTGCCCACCGCCTGGAGAAGCTGGAGCCAGAGCACCTGGAGCGCTTCTACAAGAAGATGCAGGAGGCTGGCAGCGCCGCCGGCACCGCGCACCAGACCCACCGCACCATTCGCACCGCCCTAAACGAGGCCGTACGGCGTGGCCACCTCACTCGCAACCCGGCCACGATTGCGAAGTCCCCGCGCCTCGAAGAGGACGAAGTCGAGCCGTACTCGGTTGAGGAAGTCCAGCGCCTCCTGGCAGAAGCGGGGAAGCACCGCAATGCGGCCCGCTGGGTCATCGCCTTGGCGCTCGGACTTCGCCAGGGCGAGGTCCTCGGCATGCAGTGGACTGACGTGGACTTCGAGCTCGGCGTGATCCGTGTCCGACGAGGTCGTTTGCGGCCCCGCTACCAACACGGATGTGGCGACCGCTGCGGGCGTAAGCCCGGCTTCTGCCCGCAGAAGATCAACGTCCGGCGCGAGACCAAGAACGTGAAGTCACGGGCTGGGCAGCGGCCTATCGGTGCCCCGGACGAGCTGATGGATCTACTTCGCCGGCACAAGGAGGAGCAAACCCGCGAACGAGCGCTCGCCCGCGACCTCTGGACGGAGAAGGGGTACGTCTTCACGTCGCCCATCGGCGAGCCCTTGAACCCGAACACGGACTTCCACAAGTGGAAGGATCTGCTGAAGGCAGCGAAAGTCCGCGATGGCCGTCTTCACGATGCCCGCCACACCGCGGCGACCGTCCTGCTGATCCTCGGTGTCTCCGACGCTGTGGTGGACGCGATCATGGGCTGGGAACCTGGAAAGTCTGCCCGAATGCGTCGCCGATACCAGCACCTGACCAGCCGTGTTCTCAAGGACACCGCCGACAAGATCGGCGGCCTCCTCTGGGGCACCGACCCGGGCCAAGCTGTCGGAACAATCGCGCCCAGTCCCGACCACAGCCCCGTACTCGCGGAGCTGATGGTCCACGTTGCCCGCCTCGGCGAGCGGCGGGTGCCTTTCGTCCAGCGCGCGCACGCTGCAGAGGTTGTTGCCCAGTGGAGCGAGGACTGGCCGGGCCGGACGGCTGAGGTCGAGGAGTGGGACCGAGGACGCTGGGAGCGCCAGGGACCCAATGGCGTGCGCGCAGTGCGCGACCAGATGCCGGAGCGGACCGTTGTCTTCCACGCCCGAGCCCTCTTCGTCCCAGGTGGGGAGCGCGCAACGACCGGGCTCCCCGATCGGTGGTCGGTGCCGGCCTGGGACTTCGAGACCGATGCCTACACCGGCCGCCCGTCGGTCTGGCGCACAGTCCGGCTCTCCGGCGTGGGCCAGGAGGTCGAGGCTGATGCGCGCGGTACGGACCAGGAATCTGTGGAGGCCGCGTTCGCCGAGGCGTGTGCACAGGCTGTGGACCGCGCTCAGAACCCAGGAAAGTACGGTGACACCGACGAGTGGTAGCGCCGTCGGCCCCCCTCTGAGTTGGAGTGCGGGCGTTGACATGGGACTACCTCCCCCTGCCAACGCCCGCACGTGGCCCGCCTGAATCCGCCTTCCGAACGTCTTGCTATCCCGCCTTACTGAAGGGTCGGCTCCGTGGCGTCATCGGTCTTCGCAGCCTGATCGAGGACGACGGCGTAAAACCACTTGGCGACCTCGGCGACCAACTGTGTCCTGCCCATGGTGCTCGTGAAGAAGTAATCGCTCATCTTGTTGTGTGCGCCCTGGTTGTCCGCGACTGCTCCCGTGACAGCGTCGTCGAAGTCCGGGGATTCGGCGAACTGGTTGGGGCTGTTGACCTTGGCCTGTTGCACGAGGTCTTGGTCTTCCAGCAGGGAGCCAAGGAGGGCCTCAAGGAAGGACACCTTCTGGGTGGCCGTGAAGTCCTCGTTGCCGAAGAGATCGTTGAGCCGATCCAGGACGGCCTGGAAGGCGACCATCTTCGGGTCCTTCTTGCCTGCCGACCCCGCGCCCGACACACCCTTGAGCGCGATGTCCTGCCCGCCGAGGGCTATGTCGGCCTTGCCCTTGTCGATCTGCTTGACGTTCTGCAGTGCGATGTCGGACAGGTCGATCGGGGCCGTGAAGTTGTCCGGCTGGATCCGCCGGGCCAGTAGCCGCAGGTAGATGCTGCGCTTCTCCAGGTCAGCGTCGCCGTAGTCGATGATCTGGCTCATGAAGTCGTAGAGGCGAACGAAACTCCCGACGTCCTTGCGGAACATGTCGAGCTCTTCCAGGGCGGCCTTGTCGCCCTCACCGCCGTTCGCGGAAAGAGCAGAGGTGTACCGGTCCTGGAACCGTCGCTTTCCAGGGTTCACCGCAGCCGTCAGGGCGTTGTTGCCCCTGTTCTTTACGAACGCTTCGGCGCACTGGTCGATCTCGGCGAGCGTGTAGATACCGAAGGTGTCCAGCTTGGCGGACAGGTCGTGCACCAGGTTGGGATCGGTGGACTGCTCCAGGTGCGCGTCGGTGTAGTACGGCTCGAATGCTTCCTGGATGATGTTCGGAGGGTTCACGAAGTCCACGATCTGCGTCATTGTCGACGTCTTGTGGACGCCTGACGGGGTGACGAACGTGCGGTTGAGGCGCGAAAGCGTCTGCACCGCCGTCACGCCCGACAGCAGCCGGTCGACGTACATGGCACACAGTAACGGCTGGTCGAAGCCAGTCTGGAACTTGTTCGCGACGATCATGACCTTGTATTCGTCGCCCTTGAACGCGGTCCGCAGGTCGTGTATGCCCGGGTTCATCGACGCTTCGGTGAAGTCAGCTGGCCCGGACTCAGGGTCGTCGACCTTGCCGGAGAAGGCGACCAGGGTGCCGTAGCCCAGGCCCTTCTTGGCTATGTAGTCGTCGATGGCGAGTTTGAAGCGCACGGCGCCCTTGCGAGAGTCGGCCACGACCATGGCCTTGGCGTGTCTGTCCAGCAGATGCGCGACGTTGGAGCGGAAGTGTTCGACGATGATCGCGGCCTTCTGCGAGACGGTCTGCGGATGGAGCTTCACCCACCGCATGACCTGCTTGGTCGCCTCGCTCTGGTCGACCTCCGAGTTGCCGCTGGCAGCGTTCTGCCCAACCTGGAAGGCCAGCTTGAACGAGTGGTAGCCCCGAAGAATGTCGAGGATGAAGCCCTCCTCGATGGCCTGCTTCATCGAGTACACGTGGAACGGCTGCGGCGCCAGATCCGTGCCGTCGGCCACCCGGCCGAAGAGCTCCAGCGTCTTGCCCTTGGGCGTGGCGGTGAACGCGAAGTAGGAGATGTTTTCGCTGGCAGCCCGATCGGACGCCTCGGCAGCCAGGACCGACTCGACGTCGACCTCGCCGCTCTCCTCGATCTCTGCGAGCTCCTCGGACGTTAGTACGGCTTTCAGCTTGTTGGCGACCTGCCCGGACTGAGAAGAGTGCGCCTCGTCGGCGATGACGGCGAATTTCTTGCCCTTCAGGCCCTTGGACTTCCGGATCTCGGCCATCGCGTGGGGGAAGGTCTGGATCGTGACGACGATGATCAGCTTGCCGTCAGCCAGGGCCTTCGCCAGCAGCCCTGACTTGGAGGATCCTTCGCGGGCGGCCTGCTTCCGGTCGATGGCCAGCACGATGCCCTGGTCGTTGTCGATCTGCTTGATCGCGTCCTGCAACTGCCCGTCCAGCACAGTGCGGTCGGTGACGACGATGACCGAGTCGAAGACCTTGGTGTTGTCCACCTGCAGGCGGGCCAGGCGGTGGGACAGCCAGGAGATCGAGTCGGTCTTGCCTGAGCCCGCCGAGTGCTGGATCAGGTATCGGTGGCCGGCGCCTTCCTCGATCACGGCGTCGGTGACCTTAGTGACGGCCTCCCACTGGTGGAAGCGCGGGAAGCGCAGGGCCGCCGATCGAGTCACCTTGCCGGAAATCGGATCGATGTGCCGGTCGTGCTTGATGTACATGAACCGGCCGAAGACGTTCAGCCACGCATCCCGCTGCAGCACCCGCTCCCACAGATAGGACGAGGGCGACCCCTCCGCGTTGAGCGGGTTGCCTGCCCCACCGTCCTCGCTGCCCCGATTGAACGGCAGGAAGAAGGTCTTCTCGCCGGCCAGCTGCGTGGTCATCCAGACCTCGTCGTTGGACACGGCGAAGTGCACCAGCGCGCCGCGCCCGGAGGTGAACAGCGGTTGCACGTGCTTGCTGCCCGGGTCCTTCGGTTGCCGCCTGGTCCTGTACTGACGCTTCGCGTCCTCGACCGTCTGTGTGAAGTCCGTCTTGAGCTCGGCCGTGGCTACCGGCAGGCCGTTTATGAAGAACACCAGATCCACGCTGCGCTGGTCAGCTGTGGAGAAGTAGACCTGCCGCATTACGCGCAGGCGGACCTTCTCGTAGTCCGCCACCGTCGTGGCGTTCAGGGCGGACTCGGGCTTGAACTGACACATGCGGAGTCTGGCTGAAAGGTGCTTGAACCCATGGCGCAGCACGTTGAGCGTGCCGCCGCCGTTCTCCATATCGATCGCCAGGAAGTTCACCAACCGATCCAGCACTTGGTCGCGCTGCTTGGCCTCGTCCGTTGCAACGGCCTTGACGACCTTGGCCAGTTCATCGGGCTGCGAGTCCTGCAGCCACTCGAAGAGGTCCTTCGGGAACAGGGCCCGCTCGCGGTCGTAGCCGATGTCGTTCTCGGAGTACAGCCAGCCTCGTGCGGCTAGGTACTCGCCCAGCTCCTTCTCGAACTCGACCTCGTTGTGCTGGGCCATCAGCCCTCCTGCCGGACGTCGATCTGGCCAGTCACGGCCGCAGTGATGAGGGCGGTGCGCCGCTCCTGGGACAGTTCGACCAGCCGTTCAGACTCCGCGATCAGGATGTCAATCCGGGAAGTCTCTCGATCAAGGTGTTCGGCGATCTGCCGCTGCTTATCCAGAGGCGGGGCAGGCACGCGGAGTGCTTGAATATCGTCAAGCGCAAGCTGAACTTTGGTCCCGCCGAAGGCGCCTTGGGAAAGCTGATCCTGACCTTCGGTAGAGAGCATGAAATAGCCAGTAAATTTGGAGTCCAGTGCGGAACGGTCGATCCGGCACAGGGCAACATGCTGGCTGACGTAGGAGTCGACCCACTCCTGATCAACAACTGCAACCGAACCGACGTAGGCGGTGATCGAAAATAGGAGATCGCCGACCTTTAGTTTTGTGCGCTGCCCCTCGTAGACGGTCGAAGGGAGCGATACACGCTGCACATCGCCACCTAGGGAAAGGGAACCTCTTGGTAGATTGGCGATCCGCACGAACACGTCGCCGGTATCAGCGTAATAATCACCCCATCCGCGCGATCCGCTGGTCAGAAATTCGATGAACCTCCGAAGTTGGATTCGCTGTGAGGATTCGGCGAACGCGTGGTCGATCATTGCTTGACGTCGCTCTTTTAGCATCTCGACGAGCCGCTTCTGTTCAGCGATTAGTGTGTCGATCTGACAAGTCTCGCGGTCGAGGTAGTCAACGATGGCCCGCTGCTCATCGAGCGGTGGCACAAGCCACGGCGCATCCCCAAGTTCTTCCCGATTAACCTTCGGCATTTTGACGCGCGCGGAGAGTACGGATGCGAAGGTGTGGAAAGGGCGTGCCAAAATGTAGTACACCGCGTACCGAGTGTCGACGCCATCTCGAAATGACAGGGCGTACATGTCTGCGCTGCACAGACAATCTGACGGGGCGACCGTTGCCTTGTTGAGTTGCGGGCGAATTTTCGAGTAAATCACCTGACCCGCTTTAACAAGATACTTTCCGCTGTCGGCGCCCTGGTCTTCAGCGCTCTCTTGGGTCAGCAGGCGCCCCGTTTGCCCTTCGATATGGTTCGGGGCAATGAGGGTCATGTGATGCCACGGTGCCCGCCGTGGGTCCACCAGTCCGCCGTTAACCCGAACCTCGTATCGGAATTTACTGAAGATCCAGTGCGATGGAATTGAATCTAGCCACGGCGACTGGGAAGCCTTAACAGATTCGTACTCAATCACAGATGATCTACCTTCCGCAGCAGCCCCATGATCTTGGCGATTTGCGCTTCCAGGTCGTGGTCAATTTCGGCCAACGGACGCGGCGGGGTGTATGTGTAGAAAAGCCGGGTGAACGGGATTTCGTAGCCGACCTTCGTCTTCTTCGTGTCAATCCAGGCATCCGGCACGTGCCGGACGACCTCGGCCTCGAAGTACGCCTTGATCGTCTCATTCCGGCCTGCTTCGCCGAGGTTGTTGCCGCCGTAGGTGAACGGGACGCTCTCTGAGTCGCGCCTGGGGACGTCCGGCTCGGCGTTGCCCTTGGTATCCGTGATGATCTCTGCAGTGTCGTCGTGTTCCCCGAGGGCGATGGCCAGGTGGCGGTACTGGGCGGGGGTCAGCCTCAGTTCGGCTGTACCGAACTCCTTGCGCACGGCCTCGATGAACTTGGACTGGCTCTGGTAGATCTGCTTGCCCATGCTGGCCAGCGCGGTCAGGAAGGGTGTCGGGTCGGTGTCCTTACCGAACGCCTTAGCGAGCGTCTTGTTATCAAGGCCAGCAGCGCGCGATGTGGAGAAGTTCAGCCGCAGCGGGCGCTCGACGGTGATCGTCCAGTAACCGAACTCGGAAGTCTTCAGGATCTTGGAGTGCTCGGTCTCGGCGAAGGCGTCGTACAGCTTCACGATCCGCTCGCGGGTAGTCGCGTCGATCTCCCTGCGCTTGGAACCCATACCTTTACGCATTTTGGTCCACATGCCGGAGGCGTCGATCAACTGGACCTTGCCGCGCCGTTCGCTCTGCTTGGTGTTGTTCAGGAGCCAGATGTACGTGGCGATGCCTGTGTTGAAGAACATGTCGGTGGGCAACGCGATGATCGCGTCCACCAGGTCGTTCTCCAGAAGCCAGCGACGGATCTCTGACGGGCCAGTTTCGGCCGCGCCGGTGAACAGCGCGGAGCCGTTCAGGACGATGCCTGCGCGGCCTCCGCCCTCGTGTGCGGGCCGCATCTTGTGTGCCAGGTGCGTCAGGAAGAGCATCTGGCCGTCCGAGACAGGTGGCAGCCCCGGGCCAAAGCGCCCGTTCGGGCCGTCCTTCTTGCGTTCCTCCTTGACCGCGGACTCCGAAGACTTCCAGTCGACCCCGTAGGGCGGGTTAGACATGCAGAAGTCGAAGGTCTTGTCGTAGAACTTGTCGTCGGCCAGGGTGTCACCGAGGCGGATGTTGCTGACCTCTTGCCCCTTGCCGATCATGTCCGACTTACAGATGGCGTAGGACAGGTCGTTGATCTCCTGCCCGTAGAGGCGCAGGCGAGCATGACGGTTGCGCTCCAGCAGGCGCTCCTCGGCAACCGAGAGCATGCCACCCGTGCCTGCGGTGGGGTCATAGATCGTGCGGATGGTGCCCGGCTCTAGCAGAGCCTCGCTCTCCTCCGCGAACAGCAGGTCAACCATGAGGCGGATCGCGTCGCGCGGGGTGTAGTGCTCGCCGGCTTCCTCGTTGGACGCTTCCGCGAACTTGTAGATCAGGTGCTCGTATAGGTCCCCCATGACAGCGTTGGGGACTGTGTCCGGGTGTAGGTCGACCTCGGCGAACCTGGCGACGATGAGGTAGAGCCGGTTCTTCTCTTCGAGCCTGTTGATCTCGGCTGCGAACCCGAAGCGCTCGAAGACGTCAATGTTGCCGGAGAAGCGCGTGATGTAGTCAATCAGGTTGGCGCGCAAGCCCTCAGGGTCTTCGAGCAGGCGGACGAAGTCGTACCGCGAAGTGTTGTAGAAGGTCAGGCCGGTCTTGCGCTTGACCTGGACATCCAAAGCTCCGCCGTCGTACCTGTCAGCTAGGGCGCGCACGTCGTCGCGTGTGGGTTCAAGGAGACAGTCCAGGCGCCGCAGAATCGTGAACGGGAGGATGATGCCGCCGTACTGATGCGGTCTGTAGACGCCTCGCAGCTGGTCAGCAATCGACCACACGAGGTTACCAAGGGTGCTCAACTCGGTCCTGCCTTCTGCCTACCAGTGGTATGGGCCAAGCATTGCAGAGGCCATGGATGCGATCTGCCAGATCGCCGACTCCCAGCTGACTAGGCTGCCTCATCTGTGAGCGCAGCAACATGACCCGCCAAGACTTGAGTGCCTCCAGCCTCACAGGCGCGACGCAACGGGCGTCGGTCCCGCCGGTAGGCGCTCTGGAAGCTTGCTTGGCATGACTGGGCGACCCGCCAGGACTCTGCCGACCAACTGAGACCAAAACTGAGACCACCCACGTCGAAGGGCCCCGCAGCAAGCTGCGGGGCCCTTCGACGTATTGCCCGGTGAGAGCAATGGCGGAGGATACGAGATTCGAACTCGTGAGGGGTTGCCCCCAACACGCTTTCCAAGCGTGCGCCCTAGGCCACTAGGCGAATCCTCCGGGGCAAACAATACAAGACGTTGAGGAGTGCTCGCGAACCTGTTCCGTCCCGGAGGTCCCCGGGTGGTCTCGGCGGGGTCTCCGGTTCGGGGGAGGTGGACTTGCGGGGGTGGGGATCGGCTAAGGTGGGCGTCAGCCCCTCACGTGGCGCTATCTGACTGAACTCCCCCAGGGCCGGAAGGCAGCAAGGGTAAGTCGGCTCTGGCGGGTGCGTGGGGGGCCCTTGCGTGTCCGGGGCCGTCCGTGGCGTCCGGATCTGGCGGTGAGCGTCCCCGGGGCCGGTGGTGTGCCTGGCCCGGAGCCGGTTGTCAGTCCGCCCCGATAACCTCGTAGGTGTGTCGTCCCTTGCGCTGTACCGCCGCTACCGCCCCGAGTCGTTCGCCGAGGTCATCGGTCAGGAGCATGTCACTGACCCGCTGCAGCAGGCCCTGCGGAACAACCGGGTCAATCACGCGTACCTGTTCAGTGGTCCGCGCGGCTGTGGCAAGACGACCAGTGCGCGCATCCTCGCCCGCTGTCTGAACTGCGAGCAGGGGCCCACGCCCACGCCCTGCGGGGAGTGCCAGTCCTGCCAGGACCTCGCGCGCAACGGACCGGGATCGATCGACGTGATCGAGATCGACGCCGCTTCGCACGGTGGTGTGGACGATGCCCGTGATCTGCGGGAGAAGGCGTTCTTCGGGCCCGCGTCCAGTCGTTACAAGATCTACATCATCGACGAGGCGCACATGGTCACCTCGGCGGGGTTCAACGCCCTGCTGAAGGTGGTCGAGGAGCCGCCGGAGCACCTGAAGTTCATCTTCGCGACCACGGAGCCCGAGAAGGTCATCGGCACCATCCGGTCGCGTACGCATCACTACCCGTTCCGGCTCGTGCCGCCCGGGACGCTGCGCGAGTACCTCGCCGAGGTGTGCGGCAAGGAGAACAGTTACGTCGAGGAGGGGGTCCTCCCGCTCGTCGTGCGGGCCGGTGCCGGTTCCGTGCGTGACTCGATGTCGGTCATGGACCAGCTGCTGGCCGGTGCGGGCGACGAGGGTGTGACGTACGCCATGGCGACGTCCCTGCTCGGTTACACGGACGGCTCCCTGCTCGATTCGATCGTGGACGCCTTCGCGGCGGGCGACGGGGCAGCGGCCTTCGAGGTCGTGGACCGGGTGATCGAGGGCGGCAACGACCCGCGCCGCTTCGTCGCCGACCTCCTGGAGCGGCTGCGCGACCTGGTGATCCTGGCCGCCGTGCCGGACGCCGGGGAGAAGGGCCTCATCGACGCGCCGGTCGACGTCGTCGAGCGGATGCAGGCCCAGGCGTCCGTCTTCGGCGCCGCCGAGCTGAGCCGCGCCGCCGACCTGGTCAACGAGGGACTCACGGAAATGCGCGGCGCGACCTCCCCGCGGCTTCAGGTCGAGCTGATCTGCGCCCGGGTGCTGCTGCCGGCGGCCTTCGACGACGAGCGTTCCCTCCAGGCCAGGCTGGACCGGCTGGAGCGGGGGGCGTCCTTCGCCACCACCGGCCCCGGTCCCTCGATGGGGTACGTCCCCGGACCCGAAGCCCTGGCCCACGCCCCCGCCGCCCCGCAGGCCCCCACCCCCGCGGCGCCCCAGGCCCCCGCGCCGCCCCCCGCCGCGCAGCCGGGCGCCGGGCCGGGGCCGTCCGCCGCGCGTGCGGCGGTGCGGGGGGACGCGCCCGCTCCCCCGCAGGCGGCCCCCCCGCCCGCGCCGGTGCAGCCGCCCCCCGCCGAGGCCCCCGCGGCCGGGCAGCGGCCCGGTGCCTGGCCCGCCGCGGCCGCGCCCGAGCAGGGACGGCGGCCGGGAGGCTGGCCCACCGCCTCCACCCCGGGCCAGGCTCCCGCGCCACAGGCGGCCCCCGCACCGGCCCCTGCCGCACCCGCCGCCCCGGCGCCCGTCGCAGCCGAGCCCGCTCCGGCCATGACCCAGGGCGCGGGACAGGTGCGCACGATGTGGCCCGACATCCTGGAAGCGGTCAAGGGCCGCCGCCGGTTCACCTGGATCCTGCTCAGTCAGAACGCCCAGGTCACCGGCTTCGACGGCACCACCCTGCAGATCGGCTTCCTCAACGCCGGCGCCCGCGACAACTTCGCGAGCAGCGGCAGCGAGGAGGTGCTGAAGCAGGCCCTGGCCGAGCGGTTCAACGCGCAGTGGAAGATCGAGGCGATCGTCGACCCGTCGGGTGGTGCCGGACAGCCCCCGCAGGTCGGCGGCGGCCGCCCCTCCGCCTACGTACCGCCCGCACCGCAGCGCCCTGCGGCCCCCCCGCCCCAGGCGTACGAGCCCCGGCCCGCGCCGGAGCGGCAGCAGCAGGCCGGCGGTGGCCCCGCCCCGGAGCCGGCGCCCCCGTCCTACGCCGCTCCCGAACCGCCCCGGTCGGTCGCCCCCGAGGACGACACCCCCGAGGCGGACGACCCCGACCTCGTCGACTCGGCGCTGTCCGGGCACGAGCTGATCGTCCGCGAACTGGGCGCCACGGTCGTTGAGGAGTTCACCAACGAGTAGGCGCGGTGGCGGCCTGGCCGGCCGGTCCCGGTCAGGGCTCCTCCGGCCTCCCACCGGCGCGTGGGGTGCCGTCCCCCAGAGCCGTCCCGGACCGGCGCCTCCGGTGTCCACGGATCGGCGTCCGGCGAGGGACTCTCGCCCTGGCGGCTAGGCTGCACCCCGTGAAGGTCCTCGTCATCGGCGGCGGCGCCCGCGAACACGCCCTGTGCCGCTCTCTCTCCCTCGACCCCGACGTCACCGCTCTGTACTGCGCTCCCGGCAACGCCGGCATCGCAGAGGTGGCCGAACTGCACCCGGTCGACGCCCTCGACGGCGCTGCCGTCGCGCGCCTCGCCACCGAGCTGGGCGCCGAGCTGGTGGTCGTCGGCCCGGAGGCGCCGCTTGTCGCCGGGGTCGCCGACGCCGTGCGCGCCGCCGGCATCCCCTGCTTCGGGCCGTCCGGAAAGGCCGCCCAGCTGGAGGGCTCCAAGGCCTTCGCCAAGGACGTCATGGCCGGCGCGGGTGTCCCGACCGCCCGCAGTTACGTCTGCACCACCCCCGCGGAGATCGACACCGCCCTCGACGCGTTCGGCGCCCCGTACGTCGTCAAGGACGACGGTCTCGCCGCCGGCAAGGGCGTCGTCGTCACGGACGACATCGACGCGGCCCGCGCCCACGCGCTGGCCTGCGACCGCGTGGTCATCGAGGAGTTCCTCGACGGCCCCGAGGTGAGCCTGTTCGCCATCTGCGACGGCACCACCGTGCTGCCGCTCCAGCCCGCCCAGGACTTCAAGCGGGCCCTCGACAACGACGAGGGCCCGAACACCGGCGGCATGGGCGCCTACTCCCCACTGCCGTGGGCCGACCCGAAGCTGGTCGACGAGGTCATGCAGTCGGTCCTCCAACCGACCGTCGACGAGCTCCGCCGCCGCGGTACGCCCTTCTCCGGGCTGCTGTACGCGGGCCTCGCGATCACCTCGCGGGGCGTACGGGTCATCGAGTTCAACGCCCGCTTCGGCGACCCGGAGACCCAGGTGGTCCTGGCCCGTCTGAAGACCCCGCTGGCCGGTGTGCTGCTGGGCTCCGCCAACGGGACCCTGGACGAGCTGCCCCCGCTGAAGTGGCGCGACGAGGCCGCCGTCACCGTGGTCATCGCCTCCCACAACTATCCGGACGTCCCGCGGACGGGCGATCCGATCGAGGGCCTCGACGAGGTCGCGGCGCAGGACGCGCCGCACGCGTACGTCCTGCACGCCGGGACCCGGCGGGACGGCGACAAGGTCGTCAGCGCGGGCGGCCGCGTGCTCTCCGTGACCGCGACCGCCAAGGACCTCGCGGGCGCCCGTGAGCGTGCCTACGCGGCGGCGGCCCGGATCCGGCTCGACGGCTCCCAGCTCCGTACGGACATCGCCAAGAAGGCTGCGGAGGCCTGAGCCGCACCCCTCCGGCGTCACCGTACGGCCGAGGCCTGAGCCGACACCTCACCGTCACTCCCGGCGAGGGTGCCGGCTCGGGCCTCGGCCGTACCGCTGCGCAGAGGGCCGGCCGAACCTCGGCCGTACTGCCCGGGGCAGGGGCTGTGCGGGCCCCGGCCGTACCGTCCCGACCACCAGTGACGCGCCGCTGCCCCACGGGCGACGGCGCGTCAGCACCTTTACCCAAAGCCATTCCATCGAGTGACGGCTAGGCCATCCGGATGACGTCCGTCGAAGGCCCAACTAGGGTGCGGCGCAAGCGTTCCGGCACTTGGCCCACCGGCATTGCGATGTCAGTGGCGGGTGCCACAGTGGGGGAGTGACCAACACCGCCGTGGGGGCAGAGGGGGTGACGTCCGGCCGTGTCCGATACCGGTACAGGTGAGGAGCTGGGTGCGCGCGCAGCGCGCGCCCGGGCTCTCGCCCTGCTGCACATCCGCAGCAGGGCAACGGCAGCGGCGCTGCTGCCGGCCGCGCTCGCCGTCGTGCTGTTCGCCGCGGGCGCGCGGGGCTTCGCCGAGGGCAGCGGCTGGGACGCGGTGCGCTGGGCCGTGACGGCCTGCGCCGTTGTCGTCCTGCTCGTCGCCGCGGCCGTCGCGATCGCGGTCGTGCGGGCGAAGCCGGCGGTCAGTCCGACCGTCCCGCTCAGCGAGCAGGCGGCCCCGGACCTCTACCGGCTGGTCCGTGAGCTGGCGGAGCGGCTCGGCGTGCCCGCGCCCTCGGCCATAGCGCTCACGCCCGACTGCGACAGCTGGCTGGAGGACCGCACCCACCCGGCTGCGGACCGGGCGGCCCACGAGGCCGCGAGCCGGGGCCCGAGCGGTCCGGCGGACGGTCCGGGCCGTCATCCGGGCCGTCGCCGGGTACAGGCGGCGCCCGTGCTGGTGATCGGCTCCCCGTTCCTCTGGTGGATGCGGGTCGCCGAGCTCCGCGCGGTGCTGGCCCCGGTGGTGGCCGGCACCGGCCCCTCCGCCCACCCCGACATAGCCGCGGCCCGGCGTTTCGTGCGCGGGCTGGACGGAGCGGTCGCCGACGCGGCCGAGCCAGGCCAGGGGCCGCTGCGCAAGGTCCTGCGGCTGCCGGGCCGCTTCGTCGGCAGGATCGCCCGGGTACTGCTGCGCAGCTGTCGTGACCACGCCGCCGAGATGGAGCGGGGTGTCGCCGCCGCCGCGTCGACGCGCGCACAGGCCGTGGACTACGGGCTGCGGGTCGTCGCCCAGGAGCAGGTCGGTCTCGCCTACGCGGGCTGGGACCGGCTGCTCACCCGCGTCGCGCTCCCCGCCTGGCGGATGGGGCGCTGGCCCTCCCGGCTGGACGCGGGCGTCGTCTCCGCCCTCACCGAGCTCTCCCGGCGCGACCGGCTGGCCGAGGGCTTCACCACCCGCCTCGGCGAACGGCCCGCCTGCGACCTCCTGGAGGAACCGGGAGCGGCCGACGAGGCGGCGTCCCTGCTGGCCGCGCGGCTCTTCCACGGAGGCCCCGCGGAGACCGGGCCCGACTGGGCTCCGGTGGACTGGCAGCAGTACCCGGAAGAGGTCGTCGACCGGAAGTGGCGGACGGAGGCGGCCCGGCTGCACCGCGTCCTGGACACGATGGGTGTGCCCCCCGCCTCCGGCGTCGGCCCCGACAGCGCCTGCGCAGGGGTTCCCACACTGGCGCGCGTCGTCGAACACCTCGCCGCGGGCAGGGACGGGGGCGAGGAGCTCGCGGCCGGGATCAGCGCGGCCGTGGCCCGGGAGGAGGCGCAGGCCCCGCAGCCGGTCAGCGGCGCAGCAGGGGACGTGGACGGTGCGGTGCTGGATCTCTGGGGGCCCGGTCCGCTCCCGCTCCTCCCGCTCCAGCCTCCCCGCACGGGGATCGAGCTGCTGGCGGACCATGTCGCGGCGATGGTCTGCTGCGCCGCGATCGACACCGCGGGTGCCGCACCCGGGCTGGACTGGCTCGACGGACCCGCGCTGCTGGTCGACGGAGAGCGCCGGGCCGACCTCGGCAACCCGGTCCTCAGCCTCGTCGAGGACGGTGACCCACAGCCGCTGCGGTCCTGGCTCGCCTCGGTCGGGGTGCGTACCGACAAGCCCGTGCGTCTCGTCTGAAACACCTGTGGGCGCGCGGCTGTTCACGCCCACCACCCCCGATACCCGGAACGTCAGGTTCCGTTCACGTCAATTCGCGACGAACGGTGACGGAGTGGATGCGTTATGTGATGTGCTGGGGACCGGCGCTGACAGTCGGCGCACCAGTGTTGTTCCGGGGGCCTGAGGGAGGGATGCGTCATGGGGGCGGAGCAGATTCGCCGTTGGGAATCGGGTGCCCTGGCGCACGCCGTCACCGATCCCTTCGGCCAGGGGCCCCTTCCCTGGCTGCGGGGGAGCGAGAACTACTTCGACGACACCGGGCAGGTCGTGCCCTGGTACGCCGACCCCACGCTGCCGTGCGGCTCCACCGGCGGCGGTACCCGTACCGCCGACGACGTGCGCCGTCAGATCAAGGGGTTCATCTCCTCCGGAGCCGCGGCCCCGGGCGAGGCGATCGACTTCCACATCACCGTCGACCCGCCCCAGCAGTTCTCCGTGGACATCTACCGGATCGGCCACTACGGAGGGGACGGCGCCGCCAAGATCACCACGAGCCCGCGGCTCTCCGGCATCGTCCAGCCGGCCCCCCTCACGGCCGACCGCACGGTCTCCTGCCACCACTGGTGGCAGTCCTGGCGGCTGCAGATCCCCGCGTACTGGTCGATCGGCGCGTATGTCGCCGTGCTCACCACGGTCGACGGCTACCGCTCCCACATCCCGTTCACGGTCCGCGACGGCCACCCGGCCGACCTGCTGCTGGTGCTGCCGGACATCACGTGGCAGGCGTACAACCTCTATCCCGAGGACGGCCGGACCGGGGCCAGCCTCTACCACGCCTGGGACGAACAGGGCCGGCTGCTGGGCGAGGAGGACGCGGCGGTCACCGTCTCCTTCGACCGTCCCTACGCGGGCGCCGGGCTCCCGCTGCACGTCGGCCATGCCTACGACTTCATCCGCTGGGCCGAGCGCTACGGCTACGACATCGCCTACGCCGACACCCGCGACCTGCACGCGGGCCGGATCGACCCGACCCGCTACCGGGGCCTCGTCTTCCCCGGCCATGACGAGTACTGGTCGGTGCCCATGCGCCGTACCGCCGAACGTGCCCGGGACAACGGCACCTCCCTCGTCTTCCTCTCGGCCAACACCATGTACTGGCAGGTCAGCCTCGCGCCGTCGCCCTCGGGGGTCCCCGACCGGCTGCTCACCTGCCGCAAGCGCCGGGGTCCTGGCAAGCCCGCGCTCTGGCGCGAGCTCGACCGTCCCGAGCAGCAACTGCTCGGCATCCAGTACGCGGGCCGCGTCCCCGACCCGCACCCGTTGGTCGTGCGGAACGCGGAGCACTGGCTCTGGGACGCCACCGACGCCGTCGACGGCGACGAGATCGAAGGCCTGGTCGCGGGCGAGGCCGACCGCTACTTCCCGCGCACCACGCTCCCCGAGCACGACAACCGCATCCTGCTCGCTCACTCCCCGTACCAGGACAGCGACGGTGTGACGCGCCACCAGGAGACGTCCCTGTACCGGGCGCCGTCGGGCGCGCTCGTCTTCGCCTCCGGCACCTTCGCGTGGTCCCCGGCCCTGGACCGCCCCGGCCACGTGGATCCACGCATCCAGCGGGCGACGGCCAACCTCCTCGACCGCATCTGCAAGCGCGCCTGAGCCGTTCGGGCGCCCCGCCCGCTACCGGCGACGCGTCCCCACCCCCTCCGCAGCCGTCCGCACCCGGATACGGGACAATCGGAACAGCTCCTGGATCAACCTACGCGGAGGCAGCGTGTCCGGATTTGTAGAGAAGCCCGAGCCCGTGCAGGTTCCGGGGCTCACCCACCTGCACACGGGCAAGGTGCGCGACCTGTACCGGAACGAGGCGGGCGACCTCGTCATGGTCGCCAGCGACCGGATGTCCGCCTACGACTGGGTCCTGCCCACAGAGATCCCGGACAAGGGCCGCGTCCTGACCCGGCTCTCGCTGTGGTGGTTCGACCAGCTCGCCGATCTCGTGCCGAACCATGTGCTGTCCACGGAGCTTCCCGCCGGCGCCCCCGCGGACTGGGCCGGCCGCACGACGGTCTGCAAGTCGCTGCGGATGGTTCCGGTCGAGTGCGTCGCCCGCGGCTATCTGACCGGCTCCGGCCTCATCGAGTACAACGCGTCGCGCACCGTCTGCGGCCTCGGCCTTCCCGAGGGCCTCGTCGACGGCTCCGAGCTGCCCGGACCGATCTTCACCCCCGCCACCAAGGCGGCCGTCGGCGATCACGACGAGAACGTGAGCTACGAGGAAGTGGCCCGCCAAGTCGGTCCCGAAACGGCCGCACATCTGCGTCGCACGACCCTGGGCGTATACGGCCGGGCCCGTGACATCGCACGCGAGCGCGGCATCATCCTGGCGGACACGAAGTTCGAGTTCGGCTTCGCGCCCACCGCCGACGGCGGCGAGGAACTGATCATCGCGGACGAGGTGCTCACCCCGGACTCCTCCCGCTTCTGGCCGGCCGACGCCTGGGAGCCGGGGCGGGCCCAGCCGTCGTACGACAAGCAGTTCGTGCGCGACTGGCTGACGTCGCCGGCCTCCGGCTGGGACCGCAAGAGCGAGCAGCCGCCGCCGGCGCTGCCCCAGGAGATCGTGGACGCGACCCGCGCCAAGTACCTGGAGGCGTACGAGCTCCTCACCGGCACGCCCTGGAACTAGGACTCTTCGTTCGGATCGGCCGGACGTCGGAACGGCCGCCGCCCAGCGGCGGCCGTTCCGTTCCGAACCGGCAGAGGTTCCCGCAAAGGTTCCCAGGCGTTCCGCCGCACACGAAGAAGCCCCCGGCCAAAAGGCCGGGGGCTTCTCACTGAACCGAGCGGACGACCAGGTTCGAACTGGCGACCTCAACCTTGGCAAGGTTGCGCTCTACCAACTGAGCTACGTCCGCAAGCGCCGCAGCGCGAGAACTACTATACCCATCCCCGTTCGCGTGCGAGACGCACCGCGGCATGACGGTTCTCCGCCCCGAGCTTGGCGGCCGCCGCTGAGAGGTAATTGCGCACCGTCCCCGGTGACAGCGACGCCCGTGCCGCGATCTCGGCGACCGGTGCTCCGTCGGCCGCCAGCTCCAGCACCTCGGCCTCGCGCACGGTCAGCGGCGAGTCCCCGGCGGCGATGGCGTCGGCCGCCAACTCCGGGTCCACATAGCGGTTTCCGGCATGGACGGTGCGGATGATCCCGGCCAGTTGCCGAGCGCTGACCGTCTTCGGCACGAACGCCCGCACCCCCGCCGCGAGGGCCCGCTTGAGGTGGCCCGGGAGGCCATGGCTCGTCACGATCATGGTTCGGCAGCCCGGGAGTTCGGACCGTATCGATGTGGCGACGCTCACACCGTCCGCCCCCGGCATCTCCAGATCCAGCACCGCCACATCGGGACGGTGCGCCCGGGCCATGGCGAGCGCCTCGGGGCCGGTCGCGGCCTCCGCGACCACCACCAGGTCGTCCTCCAGCGCGAGCAGGGCCGCGAGCGCGCCCCGGATCAGGTGCTCGTCGTCGGCGAGCAGGACCCGCACCGCGGTCATCGTCGTTCCTCCAGAAGGGCCTTGCGCGACAGGTCACCGGCGACCGCACGGGGCATGCCACCGGCAGCCGCATGCGGGAGGTCACCGGCAGCCGGGATCGGGGCGGGGGCGGCAGCGGAGCGCGGGCGGGCCAGCGGAATCCGTGCGCTCAGCCGGAACAGGCCGGCCTCTGCCGGGCCGGCCTCCAGGGTGCCGTTGAGCGCGCCGAGCCGTTCGCGCAGTCCGGCCAGCCCGGAGCCGGTCCCCACGGGGCAGGTCGCAGGCGCCCCATCGTTCTCCACGTCCAGCACCGCCGCCTCCGGCGAGACGTCGAGCCGGATCGTGCAGTGAGCCGGATCGCCATGGCGCAGCACATTGGTCGCGGCCTCGCGCACCACCCAGCCGAGCGCCGACTGGACGGGCCCCGGCAGCCCCGTACCGTCGCCGCCCGTCACCGCGCACTCGATGCCGGCTGCCCGCAGGACTCCCTGTGCCCCGGCCAGTTCCGTCGTCAGATTGGCCTCCCGGTAGCCGCGCACGACATCGCGTACCTCCTGCTGCGAGGCGCGGGCTATCCGCTGCACCTCGACCATCTGGGCCAGCGCCTCGGGCCTCCCGCGCTGCGCCAGCTCCACCGCCAGTTCGCTCTTCAGCGCGATCACCGCGAGATTGCGGCCCAGCACATCGTGCATGTCACGCCCGAACCGCAGACGCTCCTCGGCGACCGCGAGCCTGGCCTGTATGTGCCGGGCCTCCTCGGCCTGCCACATCACGCTCAGGCTCCAGGCGCTGGGCCGTACCGAGATCAGAACCAGCACGGAGCCGAAGAGGGTCACCGGCACCATGCCGGCCAAGGGGCCGCCCCGCACTCCGGCCGCGGCGAGTGTGACGGTGGCCAGTGCCGCGAGGAGCAGCGACTCGATCAGGAACGTGCGGACCGGGACCAGGAGCACCCGTGTGATCACGAATGCCATCGGTGTGTTCATGCTCATCAGGAGCAGTCCGGACGTGCCGACCCCGTCCACCCCGGCCAGCGTCGCCAGCAACGCCACCTGCAGCAGCAAGAGGGCCAGGGGAGGGAGCATGCGCCGCGTGGGGAACACGGAGACGCCGAGGTAGTGCTCGTACGACGGACGGACATTGCGATTGCTCAGCAGGCACTGCGCCATGCTCACCAGGAGCAGCGCCGATCCCAGAGCCAGCGGGAGCGGCTGGTGGCGGATGTCCGACTTGAAGGGTGCCAATTGCCACGAGAGGGTGAAGAGCCAGGGAAGCGAGGAGATGGTGAACCGCGAATACAGGTCGATCCGCTCCATCTTGCCGCGCTCCCGCCAGCCGCGGTGCCATGCCCGGACGTGCTTCAACACGCCGCCCCCCTCCTCAGCGTCGCGGATCCCAGCGGAACCACCGTTGCACAGCAAACACCGCGAGTGCCGTCCAGACCAGTCCGGTCAATGCTGCCCCGAGCAGGTCAGCGCCCTCGGGGACGCCCAGCCAGCCCGCCCGTACGAGTGTCATCACTCCGGTCACAGGCAGGTACGCGCAGGCCGACGCGAGCGGATCGGGAAAGACCTCCAGCGGGACGAAGAGCCCCGAGCCCATCATGGAGACGAGGAACAGGGGAAACGTGGTGAGCTGCGCCGTCTGCACGGTGCGGGTCACTATCGAAGTGGCCGCGGCCAGCGCCGTCAGCAGCACCACGGCCAGCAGTAGTCCTGCGAGGAGCAGGTCGGGCCGTCGCGGTGCGGTGAGGTCGAAGAAGACCGCACCGGTCACGATGATCAGGGCGGACTGCGTCAGTGCCAGGGCGGCCGACGGCAGCGCGGTGCCCGTCAGGATCTCTCCGTCGCTTATCTCGCCGGTACGCAGCCGCTTCAGGACCAAGTCCTCGCGCCGCGCCACGTAGGCGGCGACCATGTTCATGTAGACGGCCTGGATGAGTACGGTGCCGATGCCGCCGGTGAGCGCGGCTCCGGCGACGGTCAGTCCGGTCCCGCCGAGGTCCACCTGCTCGAACGTCGACTTCATCGCCATGATCATGGCGGAGGGCACCAGCAGCGCGACGACGACGGCCGTGCGGTTGCGGGCGAGCAGGGTCAGTTCGGCTCGGCCGAGGGCCGTCAGCCGGCCTCGGAGCGTTGTCGTGGAGCGGACCTTCGTGGCCGGCGCAGTGGTTGTTGCGGTCGTCATGACACGGTCACCTCTTCGGTCTCCGCCGCGGACTTGGCGATGTCGAGGAACGCCTCTTCGAGCGAGGCGGACCGGGCGTCGAGCCCGGTCAGAGCAACGTTCGAGCCCGCTGCCCAGCCCAGCAGTTCGGTCAGTGACTCCTGGAGCCGATGCGTACGTATCTCGATCCGCCGGCCCTCGGCCGCGGCGCGCAGGCCCAGCGGCAGCTGCCCCGGCGCGATCCCTTCGGGCAGCTCGAACCGGATGCGCGCCGGGCGTGCGGCCGTCACTTCGGCCGGGGTGCCTGTGGTCACGATCCGGCCCCGGTGCATGATCGCCAGACGGTCGGCGAGGGCCTCGGCCTCCTCCAGGTAGTGCGTGGTCAGCAGGACGGTGATGCCGTCCTCCTTGAGCCCCCGCACCAGCTCCCACGTGTCGCGCCGCCCCTCGGCATCGAGGCCGGTGGTCGGTTCGTCGAGGAAGAGCACCTCGGGGCGGCCGAGCAGGGCCAGCGCGAGGTCCAGCCGTCGTCGCTCGCCGCCGGAGAGCTGTTTGACCCGGACCCCGGCCCGGTGGCCGAGCCCCACCATCTCCAGGGCCTCGGCGGTCGGCCGGGCACCGCTGGTGCAGCCCGCCCACATCCGTACGGTCTCGGCCGCGGTCAGGTCGGACGGGAAGCCGCCCTCCTGGAGCATCACACCGATGCGCGGCCGGACCGCGGCGCGATCGGCGAACGGGTCGTGTCCGAGCACCCTTATCGCTCCCCCGTCGGGCCGGGCCAGGCCCTCGAGGAGTTCGACGGTGGACGTCTTGCCGGCGCCGTTCGTCCCGAGCAGGGCGAACAGCTCGCCACGCGCCACGGAGAAGGTGACTCCGGTCACGGCCTCGAAGCCGCCCGCATAGCTGCGCCGGACGCCGTCCACGTCGATCACGCGGGTACGGGGAATTTCGTCGCTGGTCATGCACCCAAGGTTTCCGTCCGCCCGGGACCAGGAGCAGTGCGAGCTGTCATCGCTGCCCATGACAAACGTCATGCATCGCGGCGCATGACACGCGTCGCGAGTGAAGAAAGCGGAAGGGATCCGGCCGGAATCGGAATACGACGAAGGCCCTGGTCGAAATCGACCAGGGCCTTCGATCAAGAGCGGACGACCAGGTTCGAACTGGCGACCTCAACCTTGGCAAGGTTGCGCTCTACCAACTGAGCTACGTCCGCATTGCAGCCACTCGGCTCTCACCGGTGGAGCGAGCACTACTCTACCCGATCCACCGGAGTGGTCGAAGAGAGTGATGCAGAGCGGGTGACAGGAATTGCACACTGCGCCTTCCCCCTGGAAGGGGGATGTTCTACTACTGAACTACACCCGCACGCTGCGTGAGGTTCGGCCTTGCGGCCTTGCCCTTCGGCGTGCTCCAGACTCTAGCCGACCTGCAGGGGTGTTGTGCAAGTCGGCTCCCGCGAGGTGTCGTCCGGACGGCCGGTGACGGACGGTCCGACGCCCGCCCGCCGGCCCCCGTCCCCCACCCGTCGGCTCAACTGGCTTCCTGGAACGCCTCGTAGACCTTCTTGGGGATCCGGCCCCGGGCCGGCACCTCCATCCGGTGCGAACGGGCCCAGGCGCGGACGGCTGCCGGGTCGGGTGCGAGCGAGGTGTGCCGGTACGGGACGGGCGCCTTGCCGTGCTGGCCTGCCTTCGTCTGCTTGCGACCGGCCGCCACGTACGGGGCCAGGGCCTTGCGCAGTTTCTTTGCATTGGACGGGTTGAGGTCGATCTCGTACGACTTCCCGTCCAGGGCGAAGGTGACCGTTTCCGCCGCTGCTCCCCCGTCGATGTCGTCGGAGAGCGTGACCACTACGCGCTGAGCCACGGATATCGGTCCTTTCCTACGGCATCCGCGTCTGACATGCGCGGATGCCGGCCTTCCGGCTGTGAGCGCGGATGCGGGCCGACCGGTGTCGGCCGTTTAGGGGCAATGCTGCTTTCCCCGGTAATCATTTGTACAGCGACGGGCACCGCATTGTGAAGCCCGCCCAATTACCTGCGCGTGTCAACCCGCTTTGTGTGCTGTCGGTGGGGATCTTTTTCGCAGGATCTTTTGCCCCCGTTGTCGCGGTCGATATCTCGGCGTGATCTGCGCCGCTGGATATCTACCCGCGTAGAATTTCTGGCCAGGTACGCTGAGAGGACCCGCGGGGGTCTGGGGAACCCCCCGGAGAAACAGCCGCACCACACCACCACACCGGGAGTGCCAGTGGCACGCGTCGTAGTCGACGTCATGCTCAAGCCCGAGATCCTCGACCCGCAGGGACAGGCTGTGCAGCGTGCGCTGCCCCGTCTCGGCTTCGAGGGAATCGCGGACGTACGTCAGGGAAAGCGTTTCGAGCTGGAGATCGAGGGGCCGGTGGATGACGCCGCCCTCACCCGTATTCACGAGATGGCCGAGACGTTCCTCGCCAACACCGTGATCGAGGACTTCACCGTGAAGGTGGAGAAGGCCGAGGAGTCGAAGTGACTGCTCGTATCGGAGTCGTCACCTTTCCGGGCACGCTCGACGACCAGGACAGCCTGCGGGCCGTACGGGTCGCCGGCGGCGAGCCCGTATCGCTGTGGCACCGCGACAAGGACCTGCACCAGGTCGACGCGGTCATCCTGGCGGGCGGTTTCTCCTACGGCGACTATCTGCGGGCCGGAGCCATCTCCCGCTTCTCGCCGGTCATGGAGACGGTGATCGAGCAGGCGAAGGCGGGCATGCCGGTTCTCGGCATCTGCAACGGCTTCCAGATCCTGACCGAGGCGCATCTGCTGCCCGGCGCGATGCTGCGCAACAACCACCTGCACTTCATCTGCCGCGACCAGAAGCTCCGCGTCGAGAACGCGGAGACGTCCTGGACCGCGGACTACTCCGCGGGCCAGGAAATCTCCGTGCCGCTCAAGAACATGGACGGCCGCTACACCGCCGACGAGCGCACGCTCGACGAGCTGGAGGCCGAGGGCCGCGTCGCCTTCCGCTACATGGACGTCAACCCCAACGGCTCGCTGCGTGACATCGCCGGCATCACCAATGCCGCGGGCAACGTCGTCGGCCTGATGCCGCACCCGGAGCACGCCGTGGAGCCGCTGGTCGGCACCGGCCGTACCGACGGTCTCGGTTTCTTCACCTCGATCATCAAGAAGCTGGTCAACGCATGAGCCTGGACACGGTCAAGCACGCGGCCGAAACCCCGGACACCGCGCAGCCCTGGAAGGAGCTCGGCCTCAAGGAGGACGAGTACGCCCGGATCCGCGAGATCCTGGGCCGCCGTCCCACCGGCGCCGAGCTCGCCATGTACTCCGTGATGTGGTCCGAGCACTGCTCCTACAAGAGCAGCAAGGTCCACCTCAAGCAGTTCGGCGAGAAGGTCCCCGCCAACGACGCGATGCTCGTCGGCATCGGTGAGAACGCCGGTGTGGTCGACGTCGGCCAGGGATACGCGGTCACCTTCAAGGTCGAGTCGCACAACCACCCCTCGTACATCGAGCCCTACCAGGGCGCGGCCACCGGCGTCGGCGGCATCGTCCGCGACATCCTCGCCATGGGTGCCCGCCCGGTCGCGGTCGTCGACCCCCTGCGCTTCGGCGCGGCCGACCACCCCGACACCAAGCGCGTCCTTCCCGGCGTCGTCGCGGGCATCGGCGGCTACGGCAACTGCCTCGGCCTGCCCAACATCGGCGGTGAGGTCGTCTTCGACGCCTGCTACCAGGGCAACCCGCTCGTCAACGCCGGCTGTATCGGCGTCATGAAGCACGAGGACATCCACCTCGCCCAGGCCTCCGGCCCCGGCAACAAGGTCATCCTGTACGGCGCCCGCACCGGCGGCGACGGCATCGGCGGTGTCTCGGTGCTGGCATCGGAGACCTTCGAGTCGACCGGCCCGGCCAAGCGCCCGGCCGTCCAGGTCGGCGACCCGTTCCAGGAGAAGCTCCTCATCGAGTGCACCCTGGAGATCTTCAAGGAGAAGCTCGTCGCGGGCATTCAGGACCTCGGCGGCGCCGGGCTCTCCTGTGCCACCTCCGAGCTGGCCTCCGCGGGCTCCGGCGGCATGCGCGTCGAGCTGGACACCGTGCCGCTGCGCGACTCCTCCCTCTCGCCCGAGGAAATCCTCATGAGCGAGTCGCAGGAGCGCATGTGCGCCATCGTCGAGCCGCAGCACGTGGACCGCTTCCTGGAGATCTGCGAGAAGTGGGACGTCATCGCCACCGTCATCGGTGAGGTGACCGAGGGCTCCCAGCTGGAGATCTTCTGGCACGGCGAGCAGATCGTGGACGTGCCGCCGCGGTCCGTCGCCCACGAGGGCCCGACCTACCACCGTCCGTTCGCCCGCCCGTCCTGGCAGGACGCCCTGCAGGCCGACGACGCCGGCGCGCTGGCCCGTCCGTCGAACGGCGCCGAGCTGCGCGAGCAGGTCCTGCGGCTCGTCTCCTCGCCGAACCAGGCGTCGAAGTCGTGGATCACGGACCAGTACGACCGGTTCGTTCAGGGCAACACCGTGCTCGCGATGCCCGAGGACGCCGGCATGGTCCGCATCGACGAGGAGTCCAACCTCGGCGTGGCCATGGCGACCGACGGCAACGGCCGGTACGCCAAGCTCGACCCGTACACCGGCGCGCAGCTCGCACTGGCGGAGTCGTACCGCAACGTCGCCGCCTCCGGCGCCAGGCCGCTGGCCATCTCGGACTGCCTGAACTTCGGCTCGCCCGAGGACCCGGACGTCATGTGGCAGTTCGCCGAGGCCACGCGTGGTCTCGCGGACGGCTGCCTGGAGCTGGGCACCCCCGTCACCGGCGGCAATGTGTCGCTGTACAACCAAACCGGGGACACGGCGATCCACCCGACGCCGGTCGTGGCCGTGCTCGGTGTGATCGACGACGTCACGCGGCGTACGCCGGTCGCGTTCAAGGACGAGGGCCAGCTCCTCTACCTGCTGGGTGACACGCACGAGGAGTTCGGCGGTTCGGCCTGGTCCGAGGTCGTCCACAACCACCTCGGCGGCATGCCGCCCAAGGTCGACCTGGGCCGCGAGAAGCTGCTCGGCGAGATCCTGATCTCGGCGTCCCGCGACGGCATGATCGACGCGGCGCACGACCTGTCCGACGGAGGCTTGATCCAGGCGGTCACCGAGTCCTGCCTGCGCGGCGGGAAGGGTGCCCGGCTGGTCGTGCCGGACGGACTGGACGCGTTCACGTTCCTGTTCTCCGAGTCGGCCGGCCGCGCGATCGTCTCGATCCCGCGCAGCGAGGAGCTCCGCTTCAACGACATGTGCGGGGCGCGGGGTCTGCCCGTGACCCGGATCGGTGTCGTGGACGGCGACGAGATCGAGATCCAGGGCGAGTTCAGCATTCCGCTGAGCGAGCTGCGTACGGCACACGAGGGGACGATCCCCGCGCTGCTCGCGTAGCCCGGCGGACGCGTCCGTCGTCACCCTTCGCGCAAGCCCCCGCCCGGTTCGACCGGGCGGGGGCTTTTGCGTGCGTGTTTGGCTGAGGCCGTTGACGGGGATTACGTAATTACGTAATGCTTGAGACATGGAGCTTGAGGAGCGGGTCTCGGAGCTGGAGCGGCGGCTCGAAGCGCTGGTGGGCGAGCACGCTGACGCACCGCGTCCCACGGGGGCCGACTTCTGGGCTCTGGAAGGGCTGAAGGAGCAGCTCGCGGGGGCGGGGGCGGCTGACGGCGGCGTGCTGTACGCGGGAGCGGTGCGGCTGCCCACGGGCGAGCGGTACGAGTGGCAGTACGGGGCGCTGACCGAGCAGTTGCTGGACGCGGGAGGTGCCGGCGAGGCGGGCGGCGCGGAGGAGGCGGATGGGCAGGCACCTGCGGGTGTCGGCTGGGCCGATGCCGCCGAGTCGTTCGCCGCACTCGGGCATCCGCTGCGGTTGCGGTTGCTCCGGGAGATCCTCGGCGGCCGGCGCACGGCCGCGGAGCTTGCCGCGCTCGACGAGACGGGGACGACGGGGCAGATCTACCACCATCTGCGTCAGCTGACGGGCGCGGGCTGGCTGCACACGAAGGGGCGGGGGCGATACGAGGTTCCAGGCGCCCGTGTGGTGCCGCTGCTGGTGGTCCTCACGGCCGCGACAACCTGAGCCGGCGCCGCCCTCGTACGACCAACCGAGTACCGAGCCAAGAACGAGCCAGGAACGAGCCGACAGCGAGCCGACAGTGAGCCGGTGAACGACCGACGCTCGGCCCGCGACCTGACCGACGACCAGGGGGAAAGTCATGCCTGTCCGTAAAGCCGTCATGGTGCTGTACAGGGCCTGCTGGATCACCTTCTTCGCGATGGTGGTCCTCAGCCTCTTCACTCGCCCGCCGTTTCCGTACTGGCTGACCTGGGTGCCAGCGGCCGCTGCGGTCGCCCTCGGCGTGGCGGTGGGCCGCAAGGCCCGCGCGATGGCCACGGACCCACGACCGGCGGTGGAGGTCGGGCCGCCGGTGGCCGGGCGGTGGACCGCGTTGAACAGTCCGGCGGACAAGGTGCCCAGCCACGGCACACACGGCTACGGGCAGACCTACGCGATAGACATCGTCGCCGAGCCTGAGCCCGAGCCGGGGCCCGAGGGGGAGGCCGGCCCGTCCCGTCCGGGATTCCGTCGGCTGTGGCCCGTCGCCCGCCGCAACCACCACTTCCCGGCTTTCGGGGCCCCTTTGCTCGCGGTGGCCGACGGCACCGTGGTGTACGCCGCGCACGGCAGGCGCGACCACCTCAGCCGCAACTCCCTGCCCGCGCTGCTCTATCTGATGCTGTTCGAGGCGTCCGTGCGGGACGTACTCGGACCCGGCAGCATCGTAGGCAACCACCTCGTGCTCGACCTGGGTGACGGCACATATGCCCTGTACGCCCATCTGCGGCGAGGTTCACTCCGGGTGCGCGTGGGGGAGACCGTCCGGGCCGGGCAGCAGGTGGCCGAGTGCGGAAACTCGGGAAACTCCACCGAGCCCCATGTGCACTTCCAGTTGATGGACGATCCGGATCTGGACGTGGCGGTCGGCATCCCCTTCACCTGGCGGGGAATAGGTCTGCCCACCAACGGCGAGACGTTCACGGCCGGGGGGATAGCGGGATGGCTCCCCGATTCCGATGCGGACGCGGCTCAGGTGTCGTGAGTGGGGGCGGTCCCCGCTTTTTTCGAGCATGGCCGGGCTCCTTTCCGGGGGTGGGGGGTCGGGCGCGGTGGCAGACAGCGCTCAATTCACGCAGGTATACCAAGTCAATATTTGTCATAGGATCAAATTTCGTCCTGGTACAGTGATGGCATGACTGAGGCGATAGGCCTGCGCGAGCGCAAGAAGATCCAGACGCGACGCCGTCTGCTGGCCGAGGCTACGAGGCTCTTCAGTGAGCGCGGTTTCGATCAGGTCTCCGTAGCGGAAATCGCCGACGCGGCCGACGTGTCGAAGATGACTGTCTTCAATTACTTCGACAGTAAGGAAGACCTGGTCCTCGCTCCCATGGAGGAGCACATCGGCGATGTGGCCCGAGTAGTACGGGACCGGGTCTCCGGGGAGTCCGCGGTGGCCGGCATGCGCCGCCAGTTCCTCGCCGCCATCGAGCGACGGGATCCGTCGGTGGGAATGAGCGATTCGCCGGTGGCGCTCGGGCTCCTCCAGTTGATCCAGCAGACGCCGGCTCTGCTCACCCGGGCTCACGCGTTCTTCGCCCGGACCGACGAGCTGCTCGTCGACGCCCTGGTGGGGGAGGGAGAGGACCGGGCCGTCGCACGCGTCGTGGCTGCCCAGCTGATCGGCACACGCAACGCCTTGATCGCCGAGAACCATCGAAGGCTGCTGGCCGGTGAGTCCGCCGACGCCATCGCGTCGGATGCCGTCGTTCTCGCCGGGCGAGCGTTCGACCTGCTCGAGAAGGGCCTGGGCGACTTCGCGACGCGGCCCTGACCCCGCGCCGGTGTCGGACTCCGCGCCGGTGTCGACCCCGGCGCCCGTGTCTGACCCCGCGCTGGTGTCTGTCCCCGGCCCGGTGTCGGCCCCCGCGCCCGTGTCTGACCCCGCGCCGGTGACGGCCCCCGACCCGGCCCCGACCCCGGCCGCGGCCCTGCGCTGTTTCCGTGACGTGCGGTGCCGTGCCGTGACCTGCGGTGCCGTGAGGTGGTGGTCGTGCCGTGACGTTCGGTGCTGCCGTGACCTGCGGTGCCGTGCCGGACGGTGGGATCGCGGGGTGCCGGGCAGTGTGGGGGCGCGGGGGGTGGCCGCGCGGTGACGTGATGTGCGGTGCGGTGGCGTGGGGTGTCGTGTCCTCAGGGTGCCGTTGTCGGTGCTGGGGGTGGAGGTTCCGCGGTACGCCGTAGGCTCCCTCCATGCCGCCGTCCCAGAAGCGCGCCCGCCGCTACGACCCGGTCAGGACCCGCACCGCGATCCTGGCGCAGTTCTCCCATGTCCGGGCCGCCGTAGCCGCCCTGACACCCCAGCAACTGGACGGGCCGAGCGGGCTCGGCGCATGGTCGGTGCGTGAGCTCGTCGTGCACCTGACCATGGCGCTGTCGCACGTCAGCGGGAAGTTGGAGCTGCCCGAGCCCGCTCTCGCCAAGGCCGAGGTGGGCTTGCTGGAGTGGCCGTTCTCCACAGCCGCGCGGGCTGACCGGATCGCTGACGACACCGCGGCTCTCGCCGCCGGCAACCCCGACGTGGACGCGCTGTACGCAGAGGTGGGCGACCGCTTCGAGGCGCTGGTGCGGGGCGTGCCGGACGACCGGCCGGTGGCTACCCGGGTCGGCGTCATGCGGCTCGGGGACTTCCTGGTCACCCGCACCGTGGAGCTCGTGGTCCACACGTATGACCTCAACGAGGCGGTCGGGCTCGACATCCCGTACGACCGGCAGGCGCTCGCCGCCTGCACCCGGTTGCTCGCCGACGCCCTGGCGGAGAAGGCGCCGGGCGGCTCGGTCGAGGTGCGGGTCCCGCCGTTCGCGGTCGTGCAGTGCGTCCAGGGGCCCCGCCACACCCGCGGCACGCCGCCCAACGTCGTCGAGACCGACGCGCTCACCTGGATCAGGCTCGCCACCGGGCGTACGCAATGGGCACGGGAACTCGACGCGGCCAAGGTCAGCGCCAGTGGGGAACGAGCGGATCTGGCCGCGCTGCTGCCCCTGATGGGGTGACGGGGACACCGGCTCGCTCACGGCCCACGGAATCGGCCACGCCACGCGTCCCTCACCGGTCCGGACGGTGAGGGACACGTGGCCTCGGCCCCGGAGGAAGGAGGGGCCGAAGAGGCCGGCGGTGGGGAGCGGAGGAGGGGCCGAAGAGGGCGGCGGTGGGGGCGGAGGTCAGGAGCTCTTCGGGTAGGGCAGCAGACCGGCGTCCGTCCGTTCCCAGGACGCTCGCAGTGCGGCCAGCAGCTCCGGCTCGGCGGCGGCGCGGTCGGCCTGCTCGCGCTGGTCCTGCGTCAGGTGGAAGAGCTGATCCGTCCCTCCCTTGCCCCGGTAGTACTTCCAGTCACCGCGCCGCAGCGCGCGCTCCCCGCGCACCCGCCAGAACAGGTCGCGTTCCTTCGGCTGCTCGCCCCGCAGGAGGTATCCCGCCAGGCTGATGCCGTCCAGCGGGTACGCCGGATCGGGCCGGGCCCCGCCGAGCTCCAGCAGCGTCGCCGTCCAGTCCGGCGAGAAAAGCGGCAGGTCGCTCACCTGATGCGGCTCGATCCGGGCCGGCCAGCGCAGCACGGCCGGGACCCGGATGCCTCCCTCCTGGAGGGAGCTCTTGTTGCCGGAGAGGGGCCACTGGTAGGAGAAGCGCTCGCCGCCGTTGTCGCTGGCGAAGAAGACCAGGGTGTCCTCCTCCTGGCCGGACCGCTGCAGTGCCTTCAGTACCTCGCCGACCGACCGGTCCAGGTCCTCGACCATCTCCTTGTACTTGGCGACGGAGCCCCCGTCGGCATGGAACAGCCCTCCGAGGCCGCCCTCCTTGATCTTCCGTACGATCTCGGCGCTCTCGGCCGTGTCGCCTTCGGCGATCCAGGGCCAGTGCGGGGTGGTGAAGTTGAGGTTCAGCAGCCACGGCGCGTCGTGGTCGCGCTGTACGTACTCGCTGGCCCGTTCGGTGAGGATGCGCGTGTAGTACCGCAGGTCCTTGTACTCGGCATCGCCCTCGTACAGGTCGTACTCACCGCCGAGACCAAGCTTCGAGTAGTACTCCAGGGCCCCGCCGAAATTGGCGAAGAACTCGTCCCAGCCGGACTTGGTCGGGCTGTAGTCCGGCAGATAGCCGCAGTGCCACTTGCCGATCAGCGCGGTGGCGTACCCGGCACCGCGCAGCAGTGAGGCGAGGGTCGGGTGTGTGGGGTCGAGACCGACCGACCGGTCTGCGATCGGTTCGGCGAGGCCGCCCCTCGTACGCCCGGGGTAGCGGCCTGTGTACAGGCTGAACCGGGTCGGCGAGCAGGTCGCGGACCCGGCGTAGGCGTCGGTGAACCGCACGCCCTGCCGGCCGAGCCGGTCCAGGTTCGGGGTGCGGATGTCGGGCGACCCGTAGGAGGAGAGGTCGGCCCAGCCGAGGTCGTCCCCGAGGATGAAGAGGATGTTGGGCCGCCGCGAGTGGCGGCCCCGGGCCGCCCGGAAGGGCCGCTCGTGCGCCGACTCCACCGGTGCGGCGGCGGCGGGAGTGGCCGCCGGCAGCCCCAACGCGGTGGCGGCGGTGACGCCGACAGCGGTTCCGAAAGCACGCCGTGTCAGAGGGTTGGTGGGACTGGAACCGGTGTTCGGGTCGAGCGTGGTCATGACTGCTCCAGGGCAGGACAGGGCTCCGCCGCGCAGGGACGCCTGCGGGCCGGCCGGACAGCTACGGATGTCCGCGAGGCGCGATAAGCGCGACGGGGGCGAGGAGTACAGGGGCGCGACGCGTCAGTGCGATGCGAGGCGCATGAGATGCATGAGGTGCATGCGGTGGCGCAGGCACATGAGGTGCCTGGGACTCAGGAGGCGCATGAAAGACCCAGCGGGCGCGAGGGGCCCGAGTCGCCTCGCCGCGGACGCTGGATGCGCCTGGCGTGAGGGGGACGCGGCGTCACCGAGCGACCGGGGCGTCGCGTCGGACGACGGAACCCGGCGGCTTCAGGGAAACCGAGGCGAAAGGGGTGGGACGGGCGTGGAACCGGGAAAAGCGGAACCCTCGCGTGCGCCGGGGAATCAGGCGCGGCGACAGATGGCGCTCGAGACACGTCCCAGATCGACGTGACGGCGCTCCACGAGCGTGATCGAGTGATCACCGAGGGGCTGCATGGGGCAGGAGCCTGCCAATGAGGCATGCGCCTGTCAACGGCGGTCTCGCGCCTCGGACGGTTTCGGCGGACCATCGGCAACCGCTCCGGCTCACGAAACGCCGTCCCGAGTCCCCCCGGAATGCCTCCAGACCCGGGTCCCTGCCGGTCCCCGTGCCGAAGCCCTTCCCGACCTGGCAGTTCCCCGCCCCTGCCGGTGCCCGTGCCGAGCCGTTCCCGACCCGGGAGCTACCGGCCCTCTCCCGGTGCCCGTGCCGAGCCCTTCCCGACCCGGGAGCTACCCGCCTTCTCCCGGTCCCCGAGCCGGAGCCCTTCCCGACCTGGCAGTTCCCCGCCCTCTCCCGGTCCCCGAGCCGAAGCCCTCCCCGACCCGGCAGTTCCCCGCCCCCTCCCGGCCCCCGTGCCGAAGCCCTTCCCCACCCGGCAGTTCCCCGCCCCCTGCCTCCGCGCCCCCCAAGCCGTCCCCCGCCCCCTGAAGCCGCCCCTCCCGCCCCGCCCCCCCGAAGACCTCCCCGGCGTCGCAACAGCCGCATACCGGTCCTCGCGGCGCGCACCCGGTGTGAGGCTCACCACGAAACGAGCGTTCGGCCACCTCGGCCGAAACCGCCGCGGGCCACCTCGCGGAGCGCCGCGAACCCCGGCCTGGCGCATCGGTGACCGGTGGCTGGAACCGCTCGGTAACCCCTCGTTGATCCGGGCGACGCTTGCCCCGAGGCGGCTCCGGGCGGCGGCTCGCGCTCCGCGGTGATCACTCCGCGTCACCGTTCGATGCGGTGGCGGAGGAGGGCAGGGGGCGCTCCTCCTGCGGTCCGGCGGGCCGTCCCCAATTCGGACCAGTGGTCGATCTCGCCTACACTCGGTGGTGTGCCTCGTGGTGATGGACGACTCAACCACGACCTGCTCCCCGGAGAGAAAGGCCCCCAGGACGCTTGCGGCGTCTTCGGTGTCTGGGCTCCGGGCGAAGAGGTCGCCAAGCTCACCTATTTCGGACTGTATGCCCTGCAGCACCGTGGACAGGAGTCCGCGGGCATCGCAGTGAGCAACGGGTCCCAGATCCTGGTCTTCAAGGACATGGGACTGGTCTCGCAAGTCTTCGACGAAACGTCTCTGGGTTCGCTCCAGGGCCATATCGCGGTCGGTCATGCCCGCTACTCCACCACCGGTGCCTCGGTGTGGGAGAACGCGCAGCCGACGTTCCGTGCGACCGCGCACGGCTCGATCGCCCTGGGACACAACGGCAACCTGGTCAACACGGCCCAGCTCGCCGAGATGGTCGCCGACCTTCCGCGCAAGGACGGCCGCGCCACCCAGGTCGCCGCGACCAACGACACCGACCTGGTGACCGCGTTGCTCGCCGGCCAGACAGATGAGGACGGCAAGCCGCTCACCATCGAGGCGGCCGCCGCGAAGCTGCTGCCCGAGGTGAAGGGCGCCTTCTCCCTGGTCTTCATGGATGAGCACACCCTCTACGCGGCCCGTGACCCGCAGGGCATCCGCCCGCTGGTCCTCGGCCGCCTGGAGCGTGGCTGGGTGGTGGCGTCCGAGTCCGCCGCCCTCGACATCTGCGGCGCCAGCTTCGTCCGCGAGATCGAGCCGGGCGAGCTCGTCGCCATCGACGAGAACGGCCTGCGCACCTCTCGCTTCGCAGAAGCGAAGCCCAAGGGCTGTGTCTTCGAGTACGTCTACCTGGCCCGCCCCGACACCGACATCGCCGGGCGCAACGTCTACCTCTCCCGGGTGGAGATGGGCCGCAAGCTGGCCGCCGAAGCGCCGGTCGAGGCCGATCTGGTCATAGCGACCCCGGAATCCGGCACCCCGGCCGCCATCGGCTACGCCGAAGCCAGCGGCATTCCCTTCGGCGCCGGGCTGGTGAAGAACGCCTATGTCGGCCGGACCTTCATCCAGCCGTCCCAGACCATCCGGCAGCTGGGCATCCGCCTCAAGCTGAACCCGCTCAAGGAAGTCATCAAGGGCAAGCGCCTGGTGGTCGTCGACGACTCGATCGTCCGCGGGAACACCCAGCGCGCACTCGTCCGGATGCTCCGCGAGGCCGGCGCCGCCGAGATCCACATCCGGATCTCGTCCCCGCCGGTGAAGTGGCCGTGCTTCTTCGGCATCGACTTCGCCACCCGCGCCGAGCTGATCGCCAACGGCATGTCCGTCGACGAGATCGCCACGTCGATGGGGGCCGACTCGCTCTCGTACATCTCGATCGACGCGATGATCGAGGCGACGACGATCGACAAGCCGAATCTGTGCCGCGCCTGCTTCGACGGCGAATACCCGATGGAGCTTCCGGACCCGGAGCTGCTCGGCAAGCAGCTGCTGGAGACCGAGCTGGCGGCAGGCCCTGCGGCGACCGCCGCGGCCGACGCGCTGCGCCGTCCGTGACCCGGACCGCTCGGCAGCCTTCCCACCAGCCCCGTATCTCCACACGAAAGATCCCAGGCAATGTCTGAGACAACAGGTGCTTCCTACGCGGCAGCGGGCGTCGACATCGAGGCCGGCGACCGCGCCGTAGAGCTGATGAAGCAGTGGGTGAAGAAGACGCAGCGCCCCGAGGTCGCCGGCCTCGGCGGCCTGGGCGGCTTCGCCGGACTCTTCGACGCCTCGGCACTCAAGCGCTACGAGCGTCCGCTGCTCGCCTCCGCCACGGACGGAGTCGGCACGAAGGTCGACCTCGCCCGCCAGATGGGCGTGTACGACACGATCGGCCACGACCTCGTGGGCATGGTCGTGGACGACCTCGTCGTCTGCGGGGCCGAGCCGCTCTTCATGACCGACTACATCTGTGTCGGCAAGGTGCACCCCGAGCGTGTCGCGGCGATCGTCAAGGGCATCGCCGAAGGCTGTGTGCTGGCCGGCTGCGCCCTGGTCGGCGGCGAGACCGCCGAGCACCCCGGCCTGCTCGGCCCGGACGACTTCGATGTCGCCGGCGCCGGTACGGGCGTGGTGGAGGCCGACCGCCTCCTGGGCCCGGACCGCATCCGCAAGGGCGACGCCGTCATCGCGATGGCGTCGTCCGGCCTTCACTCGAACGGGTACTCGCTCGTCCGCCACGTCGTCTTCGACCGGGCCGGCTGGGCACTGGACCGCGAGGTCGAGGAGTTCGGCCGGACGCTCGGCGAGGAGCTCCTGGAGCCCACCCGGATCTACTCCCTGGACTGCCTGGCGCTGACCCGCACCACCGAGGTGCACGGCTTCAGCCACGTCACCGGCGGCGGTCTCGCCAACAACCTGGCCCGGGTCATCCCGGACGCGCTGCACGCGACGGTGGACCGTTCGACCTGGACGCCCGGCGCGGTCTTCGACCTCGTGGGCAAGGCCGGCCAGGTCGAGCAGCTGGAGCTGGAGAAGACGCTGAACATGGGCGTCGGCATGATCGCGATCGTCCCCGCCGAATCGGTGGACGCGGCCCTGACGACACTGGCCGACCGCGGCGTCGAGTCCTGGGTCGCGGGCGAGATCACCGACCGCGGGGCGCACGCGACGGGCGCGGAGCTCGTGGGCGGGTACGCGCGCTGAGCGCGAGCGCGCCGGATGCCCTCAGGTGGCGGACGGGCCGCGAAGGCCCGTCCGGAACCGAGGGCACGGAGTGCAGGTTCCCCGGCGCTCACCCCGGTCACGGTCGGGGCGGAAACGCCCGTCCGTACCGGCTGGACACGCAGGAGAGGGCGGGCGGCTCGCACGCCCCTCCCGTGTCGGTGAGGCGGCCCACGGCCGCCTGGGAGCGCGCACGCTCCGGACCGGGACAACACAGAACCCGGCCCGGGGCAGGCCCGGACCGGGTTGATGTGTCAGCGCGAGGTCAAGCGCCGCGGCGCTGTGACGACGGACCGGACTGATCGTCCTCGTCCTCGTCATCGTCGTTGTACAGATCCGCGTACTGTGCGTACGGGTCATCTTCCTCGTCGTCATCCTCGAACGGCTCTGCGTTCGGTGGTTGACTCGAAGGCGATGCGCCCAGCTCATTGGCCAGACGCGACAGGTCAGTCCCGCCGCTGCTGTACTTCAGCTGGCGGGCGACCTTTGTCTGCTTGGCCTTTGCCCGGCCGCGCCCCATGGCTCGACCCCCTCGGTGACGGGGCTCGACGGCCCCAGAGTCTTGACACGCGTTCATGTTTCAGGACGGACTCTCGACAGAGAGGCCGTGCCTGTAGTGCTTTAACGGTACCTGCTTCTGTGGCCATACGGTACGCCGCCCGCGTCACGTGCCCCGCAAGAGGACCCGTGAGGAGCTTGTCCTCGCTGGTCAACTGCGATTTTAACCTCTTATTGGCATGCGACCCGCCGACCGGAGTGAGTCTTGTCTCGCCGGTCGGCGGGCCGGCTTCCCGTGCGCGGGAACGACGCCCTGTGAGGCTCCCCGGCGCGATCAGCTACGGCGGGCTTCCGCCATCCGCTGCTCGGCGATCCGGTCGGCCGCGGCGGCCGGCGGAATGCCGTCTGCCTTCGCACGCGCAAAGATGTCCAGGGTCGTGTCGAAGATCTTCGACGCCTTCGCCTTGCACCGGTCGAAGTCGAAGCCGTGCAGTTCGTCCGCGACCTGGATGACACCGCCCGCGTTGACCACGTAGTCGGGTGCGTACAGGATCGACCGGTCCGACAGGTCCTTCTCGACCCCGGGGTGCGCGAGCTGGTTGTTGGCCGCCCCGCACACCACCTTGGCGGTGAGCACCGCGACGGTGTCGTCGTCGAGGGCGCCGCCGAGCGCGCACGGCGCGTAGATGTCCAGGCCCTCGGTACGGATCAGCGCCGCCGTGTCCGCCGCGACGGCGACCTCGGGATGCTTCTGGGTGACCCGGCGCACGGACTCGTCCCGCACATCCGTGATCACGACCTCGGCGCCGTCCGACAGCAGGTGCTCGACGAGGTGGTGGCCCACCTTGCCGACGCCCGCGACCCCCACTTTCCGGCCACGCAGCGTCGGATCGCCCCAGAGGTGCTGGGCCGAGGCCCGCATGCCCTGGAAGACGCCGAACGCGGTGAGCACGGAGGAGTCGCCGGCGCCGCCGTTCTCGGGCGAGCGGCCGGTGGTCCAGCGGCACTCGCGGGCCACGACGTCCATGTCGGCGACGTACGTGCCGACGTCGCACGCCGTCACGTAGCGGCCGCCGAGCGAGGCCACGAAGCGGCCGTAGGCCAGCAGCAGTTCCTCGGTCTTGATCTGCTCGGGGTCGCCGATGATGACGGCCTTGCCGCCACCGTGGTCGAGGCCGGCCATGGCGTTCTTGTACGACATGCCGCGCGCCAGGTTCAGCGCGTCCGCGACGGCCTCCTGCTCGGAGGCGTACGGGTAGAAGCGGGTGCCGCCCAGGGCAGGGCCCAGAGCGGTGGAGTGGAGTGCGATGACGGCCTTGAGCCCGCTGGCGCGGTCCTGGCAGAGCACGACTTGTTCATGGCCGCCCTGGTCCGAGCGGAACAGGGTGTGCAGAACGTCGACAGGCACGCCGGTCACATCGGTCACTGTGGTGACTCCCAAGTACGAAGCGGCGGAAAGACCCTCCTGAAGGTGGGGAGGGTCCCGGACCGACCGGCACGGACGGTCCGACTGGGCAAGAGCGTAAGTCCTCCGGGGGCGCAGATCCGGTCCAGTGCCGTGGATCACCCACTACAGGAGTAAGGGCGTGACACGATCGCTGCATGTCGGTGGTGTCTTCGGTGCTCGTCCCTTACGCGTCCTACCTCCGGGTGTACGAGCCACTGGCGGCCTTCCCGGAAGCGGAACGTGCGCACTGGGCTCGCTATGCGGGCCGCGGGCGGATCCCCACGGCCCAGGACGAACTGCGCCGTTCCCTGGCGGATTTGGCGGCGACCCCGCCGGTCGGCGTGCCGGCCCACGAGAGCGCCGACGCGTTCGTCACCGAGGTGGACGGCGTGGTGTGCGTCTGCCCGTGGCGGACCCGGCTGCGCGGTTGGCTGGCGCTGGACGGTCTGGCGGACATGTTTCCCCCGGCGGTGCTCGACGCGGTGCTGCCGCCGGTGGTGCGCGGGCAGGCCGTGGCCGACCACGAGCGGTGGGCGGAGCGCAATCCGGACGCCCGGCCGTGGATCAGGACGGCGGTGTGGCAGGTTCCGGTGCGCTGGTTCGTCCTCTTCGCGGACGAGGAGCGCGAGTACCTGGAGGCGGGGGAGGGCGGTGAGCCGCCCCTGCTGCGTTACCGGACCCCGATGGTCCAGGCGCGGCGCAGGCTGGCGCGAGGGCTGAAGACGCTGCGCGAGTCGACGGACGAGGGTCCGCTGACCGAGGGGCTGGTGGATGTCGGGCGGTGGCTGGAGGAGTTCCATCCGCGCGCGCTCGTGGAGCTGGACTACGGGGGGCTGGTGCACGCCCTGCCGGCCGAGCAGCTCGCCGGGGACCGGAGCGCCGCGGACGTGGCCGAGGGCATCGCGGCGCTGGGCGCCGGGGACGCCGAGGGGGCGAGCGAGGCGTATGCGCGTCTCGCCGAGCGCTGGAGGGCCGTGAGGGACCGCCAGTTCGCGAACTGACGACCCGTGAACCTGTGACCTGTGTGACACGTGAGGGTGAAGGGGCGGAACCGTACGCCAGGGGCCTCGGGACCTACGTCCCGAACCGGGCCTTTGCCTCAAGCGTGATGGATAGCACTTACGGGGCCCTTGCGTCCTTCCCTACTCCTCGTGCCAAAATAGGACAAGGAGTCCGGGGAGGACTCCATCCGTCCAAGTAAGGGCGGATTGCTCTGCATTGCACTCTATGGGGGGTCTGACGACTCCTGATCGCTCTGTGACTGATCGTCACGGTGGTGTGACTGTCCGCTATGGCATGGTCCATCGGCTTCCGTCGCTGATGAACACCTGGGAGGGCAATTCCATCGGTTTGGCCGACGTGGCTGGACGGATGGTGTAGTTGTAGTGCCGAGGACAAGCCGTTCGTCCTATAACCGACTCGGCCCGCGTCCGCCATTTCGGGCAACGCGGGTCAAGGTGCAGAATTTAGAGGAAAGAACCGAGATGGTTCGGTTCTCCCGAGGAGGCCGCTCATGACCGCTCGCACCCCTGATGCCGAGCCGCTGCTGACCCCGGCTGAGGTTGCCACGATGTTCCGCGTGGACCCGAAGACGGTTACCCGTTGGGCCAAAGCAGGCAAGCTCACGTCCATCCGCACGCTCGGTGGACATCGCCGGTACCGCGAGGCAGAGGTCCGCGCACTGCTTGCGGGTATTCCGCAGCAGCGCAGCGAGGCCTGACATACCCCTGTCGCCGCGTCACAACTGGGCTTTTGGGTCCCCCAACCCGTACAGCCCACCCATAGCTCCATATGACGGGCGCCCGCCCCAACGGGCGCCATACCTGTGCCATGAGGGTTTCGTCATGAGATCGCGCTGGACTCCGCCGGGTCCAGCGCGATCTTTTTTGTGCGCGCGGCCGGCCTCGGATCCCGTCGACTCCCCGTCTCCTGTCCGTATCCGGCCACTGGAAACCGGGCGTCCGGTTGGCTCCCGACGGGACTTCTGTGGGCCCGCTCACCTCTGTGTGAGGTGGTCCGCCCGGCTCTCCGGAGGCCGGGTCCGGGCGGCGCGGGGGTTCCCGGGGGGCGTCCCCGCCGAGTGGTGCAATTGCACATATTAAATTCGCCAGTTGTAGGAAGGGTGTAAAGCCACCCCTTCTGAAAACTGATTCGGTGACACCCGTCACACCGCATGAGTCTTGCCAAGTACGAGCCTGCCACTGTCAGGGAGGGGAAGCCCGCGCCGTTGGTCACGCGTCGGGGGGACTTCCGACCTTCCCCCGACGGGGGCCGTACAGCGCGACCGGCCTTGCTCCGGCACCGTCGCGCGACGCGGAGGCGCGTGCGGGGTGAGGTGTGCCGTCGGCCGGGCGAGGGTCGCCGCCCGCCCGACGAGGGTCCGGAGGCGGCCACCGAGGGCCGCCGGAGCGCTTCGATCGGCGGCTCAGCCGTCTCTGTCGGGGCTGCGGAGGGGGAGTTTGGCCGGCCCGTCACGGGCTGCACGGTCTGTTCCGGCACCCGGGGACGCGTCACGCTCCGCGCGCACGGGGCCGCCCCGTCCCCCGTGGTCGTTTCCGGCGCTCGGGGCGGCGTCGCGCTCTCCGGGCTCGCGCCCGGCGCTCGGGGAGGCGTCGTGCTCTCCGGGCTCGCGCCCGGCGCTCGGGGGGCCCGTAGAGCCTTGCGTGGCTGCTTCCGGAGGCCCGGCAGCCGGCAGTGATGCCGCAGCAGCTTCCCGCGGTGCGAGAGCAGCCAGGGGTCCTGCATCCGTCCGCGGCGGCGCGAGGGCGGTCAGAGGCGCCGAAGCCGCCTCCGGCGGTCCGAGAGCCGCCAGGGGTACCGCCGCCGTCTCCGGCGGCGCGAGAGCTGCCAGAGGCGCCGAAGCCGCCTCCGGCGGTCCGAGAGCCGCCAGGGGTGCTACGGCCACCCCCGGCCGCTCCGGGGCCGTCAGGGGCTCCATGGCGAGCCGCAGTATCCGCGCGCAGACCGCGCAACGTCGCATCAGGTGGCGATAGCCCGAAGCCGCCGCCAGATGGGCGCGCAGCAGGGCGCGGATCTCGTGCCGGGGTGTCGCCCCGCGGGCAGGGAAGGGGGGCGAGGCCGTGGCCGGCTCGCGGGGACCGGAGCGGTCCGGCAGGAAGTCCTCGCCCGTGGATGCCGCCATTCGCGCCACCTCCCGGTGGATGCGCGCCGCCCCGCCCGGGAAACCAGGGGCAGCCCTTGGTTTCTGAGTACTCGTCGGCGAAGGCCGGAGTCAAGACGCGCGAAAGCCCGGATCCAGGGGATCCGGGCTTTCGTTACTGCGGTCCTGACGGGATTTGAACCCGCGGCCTCCACCTTGACAGGGTGGCGAGCACTCCAAACTGCTCCACAGGACCAGGTTTTCGCGGCTGCCTTGCGGCTGCCTGCGAAGACAGACTCTACAGGAGGTCAGAGGGTGCGGTCGACCTCACTCCCGGTGGTGGAGCGGTCACCCGGTCACCACCGGGAGTCCTACGGGGCTGCGGCGTCGATCGCCTTCACGATCCGCTTGTCGGAGACGGGGAACGCGGTGCCCAGCGCGTGCGCGAAGTAGCTGACCCGCAGCTCCTCGATCATCCAGCGGATGTCCAGGACCTCCTGCGGCACGGGCCTGCCCTGCGGCAGTTGCTCCAGCAGCCAGGCGTACTCGTCCTGCATCTCGTGGACCTTCTCCATGCGCGTGGTGTCGCGCTGGACGTTGGTCGGCATCTGCTGGAGCCGGCGGTCCTCGGCGACCAGGTAGCGCATCAGGTCGGGCAGCCGGCGCAGCCCCGTCAGGGTGACGAACCCGGCCGGCACGAGACGGGCGAGGTGCTCCCGTACATCCGTGACGTTGTTGATCAGGACCAGGCTGTTGGTGGTCTTCAGCCGGCGCTCGCACGCCTGCCAGGCCGCCAGGATCTGCTGGACCTGGCCGATCGTGCGGACGGTCAGGTCCACCAGGTCCGCGCGCACCTTGTCGTACAGCTTCCGGAATGACGCCTCGTCCCAGGCGGGACCGCCGTGGGCGGCGATCAGCCGGTCCGCGGCCGCCGTCGCGCAGTCGTCGAACAGCGCCTGGACGGAGCCGTGCGGGTTGCGGGACAGGGCCAGCTTCTGCTGGTTCGTCAGCTTGTCCGAGGCGAACTTCGCCGGGTTCACCGGGATGTTCAGCAGGATCAGCTTCCGGGTGCCGCGCCACATGGCCTGCTGCTGCTCGGCCTCGGTGTCGAAGAGGCGTACGGCCACCGTTTCGCCCTGGTCGACCAGGGCGGGGAAGGCCTTGACCGGCTGCCCCGCCCTCCGGGTCTCGAACACCCGGTCCAGCGTGCCGATCGTCCAGTCCGTGAGGCCCGAACGCTCGATGGACTCGCCTGACGGCCCCGCGGTCGCCGCGGCGGCCTGGGAGAGGGCCTGACGCGCCTTGGGGCGCAGCTGGACCCGCAGCGCCTCCAGGTCCTTGTCCTCGGCGACCTTGCGGCGTCGCTCGTCGACCACCCGGAAGGTGATCTTCAGGTGGTCCGGGATGCGGCTCAGGTCGAAGTCGTCCGCGGTGACGGGCACGCCGACCATCCGCTGGAGCTCGCGGGCCAGTGTCACCGGCAGCGGCTCCTGCAGGGGTACGGCGCGGTCCAGGAACTTGTCGGCGTAGTTCGGCGCGGGGACGTAGTGCCGGCGGATCGGCTTGGGCAGGGAACGGATCAGCTCGGTGACCACTTCCTCGCGCAGGCCCGGGATCTGCCAGTCGAAGCCCTCGGACGTGACCTGGTTGAGCACCTGGAGCGGGATGTGGACGGTCACCCCGTCGGCGTCCGCGCCGGGCTCGAACTGGTACGTAACCCGGAACTTGAGCTTCCCCTGCCGCCAGGAGTCCGGGTAGTCGTCCTTGGTGACGGGCCCCGCCTTCTCGTTGATGAGCATCGAGCGCTCGAAGTCCAGCGCGTCCGGCTCGTCCCGGCGCTTGTGCTTCCACCACGAGTCGAAGTGCGCACCGGAGACGACGTGCTCCGGGATGCGCTGGTCGTAGAAGTCGAAGAGCGTCTCGTCGTCCACGAGGATGTCGCGGCGCCTGGCGCGGTGCTCCAGCTCCTCGACCTCGCCCAGGAGCTTGCGGTTGTCGTGGAAGAACTGGTGGTGCGTGCGCCAGTCGCCCTCGACCAGGGCGTTGCGGATGAAGAGGTCCCGCGAGGCCTCCTGGTCGATGCGGCCGAAGTTGATCTTGCGTTGGGCCACGATCGGTACGCCGTACAGCGTGACCCGCTCGTACGCCATGACCGCCGCCTGGTCCTTCTCCCAGTGCGGTTCGCTGTAGGTGCGCTTCAGCAGGTGCTGGGCCAGCGGCTCGATCCACTCCGGCTCGACCCGGGCGTTGACCCGCGCCCACAGGCGGGACGTCTCGACCAGCTCGGCCGACATCACGAACCGCGGCTGCTTCTTGAAGAGCGCCGAGCCCGGGAAGATCGCGAACTTGGCGCTGCGGGCGCCCAGGTACTCGTTCTTCTCGGTGTCCTTCAGCCCGATGTGCGAGAGCAGACCGGCGAGCAGCGAGGTGTGCACCGACTGCTCGGGGGCGTCGTCCTCATTGAGCTCGATCCCCATCTGCTTGGCGACCGTGCGCAGCTGCGCGTAGATGTCCTGCCATTCCCGGATGCGGAGGAAGTTCAGGTACTCCTGCTTGCACATCCGGCGGAAGCTGGAGGAGCCGCGCTCCTTCTGCTGTTCGCGGATGTAGCGCCAGAGGTTCAGGAACGCCAGGAAGTCGGACGTCTCGTCCTTGAACCGGGCGTGCTGCTGATCGGCCTGCGTCTGCTTCTCGGAAGGCCGTTCGCGCGGCTCCTGGATGGAGAGCGCGGAGGCGATGACCATGACCTCGCGGACACAGCCGTTGCGGTCGGCCTCGATGACCATGCGGGCCAGGCGCGGGTCCACCGGAAGCTGCGAGAGCTTGCGGCCCAGCGGGGTGAGCCGCTTCTTGGGGTCCTTCTCCTCCGGGTCCAGCGCGCCCAGCTCCTGGAGGAGCTGCACGCCGTCGCGGATGTTGCGGTGGTCCGGCGGGTCGATGAAGGGGAACTTCTCGATGTCGCCGAGGCCGGCCGCGGTCATCTGGAGGATGACGGAGGCCAGGTTCGTACGGAGGATCTCCGGATCGGTGAACTCCGGACGGGTCAGGAAGTCGTCCTCGGAGTACAGCCGGATGCAGATGCCGTCCGACGTACGGCCGCAACGGCCCTTGCGCTGGTTGGCGCTGGCCTGCGAGATCCGTTCGATCGGCAGCCGCTGGACCTTGGTGCGGTGGCTGTAGCGGGAGATGCGGGCGTTGCCCGGGTCGATCACGTACTTGATGCCGGGGACGGTCAGCGAGGTCTCGGCGACATTCGTCGCCAGGACGATCCGGCGGCCGGTGTGGCGCTGGAACACGCGGTGCTGCTCGGCGTGCGACAGGCGCGCGTAGAGGGGGAGCACCTCGGTGTGCCGGAGGTTGCGTTTGCCGAGCGCGTCGGCGGTGTCGCGGATCTCCCGCTCGCCGGAGAGGAAGACCAGGACGTCACCGGGCCCCTCGGACTGGAGCTCGTCGACGGCGTCGCAGATCGCGGTGATCTGGTCGCGGTCGGAGTCGTCGCTGTCCTCTTCGAGGAGCGGGCGGTAGCGCACCTCCACGGGGTACGTACGCCCGCTGACCTCGACGATCGGCGCCTCGCCGAAGTGGCGCGCGAAGCGCTCCGGGTCGATGGTCGCCGAGGTGATGACGACCTTCAGATCCGGGCGCTTGGGCAGCAGCCGGGCCAGGTAGCCGAGCAGGAAGTCGATGTTCAGCGACCGCTCGTGGGCCTCGTCGATGATGATCGTGTCGTACGCGAGCAGCTCGCGGTCCGTCTGGATCTCGGCGAGCAGGATGCCGTCCGTCATCAGCTTGACGAAGGTCGCGTCCTGGTTGACCTGGTCGGTGAAGCGGACCTTCCAGCCGACGGCCTCGCCCAGCGGCGTCTTCAGCTCCTCGGCGACGCGCTCGGCCACCGTACGGGCCGCGATCCGGCGCGGCTGGGTGTGCCCGATCATGCCGCGGACGCCACGGCCCAGCTCCATGCAGATCTTGGGGATCTGGGTGGTCTTGCCGGAGCCGGTCTCACCGGCGACGATCACGACCTGGTGGTCGCGTATCGCCTCCAGGATCTCGTCCTTCTTCTGGCTGACCGGCAGCTGTTCCGGGTACGAGAGGGCAGGCATCCGCCCGGCCCGCAGCGCGAGCCGGCCGGCTGCCTTCGTGGCCTGGGCCGCGATCTCGTCCAGCACGGCCTGCTGGGCCTCGGGCTTGCGAATGCGGCGCGCGCCTTCGAGGCGGCGGCCGAGCCGGTGCGCGTCGCGGAGCGAGAGCTGACCGAGCTGGGACTGGAGATCGGCAAAGGAAGTAGACATACGGGTCCCAGGATCTCACCCGGGCCCGGGGAACGGCGAACCTATTTCGCGCGGCCTCGGTCACCCGTCCCTACGGCCGGGGAGGGCGTGATCACAGCACGTACCATTCCGGACAGCTGATCCCCGCTGATGTCGCTGCCGCCCTCTCCGCCGGAAGGCCTTTCTCCGTGTCCCGTTCGTCGTGGTGCTGCCTGGTGGCGGTTCTCGCGGTCGTCGTGGGGCTCTTCGGGGGACCGCCGACGGCTGTGGCGCCGGAGCCTTCGGGTCCGGCCGTCGCCGTGTCGGTGAGCATCGGGCCGGGAGACGGCGTCCCGGGCTGCGGCAGGGGCGGCAAGCACGACGGCACCGAGCCGGCCCTGCCGGGACGGGCCCGCGCCGCCCATGACCAGGCACCCGGCCTCGCCGAACGGGGCCTGCCGGCAGCCGTCGTCCCCGGGCCGGTCCGGCAGCCCGCCCCGACGACGCCGCGCGGACCCGACGCGGCCGCTCCGACCCCGGTGGAACTCTCCGTACTGAGGGTGTAGACGGCCCGCCCCCGCTTCACGGCCGCCCTTCCTTCTCGCATCACCAGCTCGGAGTTCCGCATGCCCACATCCCTGCCCACGCCGTCCCCGAAGCCGCCCCGCCGGCAGTCGTCCCGGACACCCAGCAGGAAGCCCCTGGCCTACGGCGTCGGGGTCGTCGTCGCCGCGGCGCTGTTCGGATACGTGTCCTACCGGGCCACCGCCCCCGATTCCCCCGGCGCCGGTTCCTCGTCCTCGGTCGTGGCCGGCGTCACCGCGGGCCCGGACGAGGACCTCTACCGGGAACTGGCCGGGCTCGCCCGGCGCGACGCCGGCGACAAGCTGGCGCTCGGCCGGGCGGACGCGCCCGTCGTCCTCATCGAGTACGCCGACTTCGCGTGCGGCTACTGCGGAAAGTTCGCCCGGGACACCGAACCCGCCCTGGTGGAGAAGTACGTCGACGCCGGCACCCTGCGCATCGAGTGGCGCAACTTCCCGATCTTCGGGGCCGAGTCCGAGGCCGCCGCGCGCGCCTCGTGGGCCGCCGGCCAGCAGGGCCGTTTCTGGGAGTTCCACCGTGCCGCGTACGCCGAAGGGGCGAAGGAGAAGGGGTTCGGCGAGGACCGGCTGAAGGAGCTCGCCCGCCAGGCCGGGGTGCCCGACCTCGACCGCTTCGTCCGTGACGCGGACGGCGCGGCCGCCGCGGCAGCCGTGAGCAAGGACCAGGAGCAGGGGTACGGAATCGGCGCCACGTCCACCCCTTCCTTCCTGATCAACGGCCGCCCGGTCGCCGGGGCGCAGCCGACGGAGGCCTTCACCCAGGCCGTCGAACAGGCGGCTGCCCGGGCGGAGAAGCCCGGCGCCGCGGGCCAGGAAGCCCAGGGCTCCGCATCCCCCGCAGACGCCACCCCCTCTCCGGGAGCGGCTGCCGCATCCCCCGAAAAAGGCTCCGCACCCCGTGCCGGGGGCTTGGCATCTCCCGGTGAGGGCTTCGCGAAGTGACGGCGGACATCGGCTACTTCGCCGCGTTCCTCGGCGGGCTGCTGGCCCTGCTCAGCCCGTGCAGCGCGCTGCTGCTCCCCGCCTTCTTCGCGTACTCCATCGACTCCGCCTCCCGGCTGCTCGCCCGGACCGGCATCTTCTACGCGGGCCTGGCCACCACCCTGGTCCCGCTCGGGGCGGCAGGGTCGTACGCCGGACGGCTTTTCTACAGCCATCGCGACGCCCTCGTCCTCGGCGCCGGCTGGCTGATCATCGGCCTCGGGTCTGCCCAGATCATCGGACTCGGCTTCGCCTCCCGCCGGATCTCCGCGCTCAGCGGCCGGATCCGCCCCACGACCGCCGTGTCGGTCTACGCACTCGGCGCCGTCTACGGCCTGGCCGGCTTCTGCGCGGGGCCCATCCTCGGCAGTGTCCTCACCGTCGCGGCCGTCAGCGGCAGCCCGGCGTACGGAGGACTGCTGCTCGCCGTCTACGCGCTGGGCATGGCGGTGCCGCTCTTCCTGCTCGCGCTGGTCTGGGAGCGGTTCGAGCTGGGCCGCCGGGCGTGGCTGCGTGGCCGTGCCGTGCGGTTCGGCCGCTTCGAGCTGCACACCACGACGCTGCTGTCGGGGCTCTTCTTCATCTGCCTCGGCGCCCTCTTCCTCGTGTACGACGGGACGACGGCGCTGCCCGGCCTGCTCAACGTGGACCAGTCCTTCGCCGCCGAGGAATGGGCGCGGTCCCTCGGTACGCACGTACCGGACGCGGTGCTGCTGGTCGCGGTGGTGGCTGTGGTGCTGCTGGTGCTCGCGGTGCGGTCCGGTCGGCGCCGGGGCGAGGAGGGCGCGGCCGGGGCGGAGGCCGCGGACCAGGAGGGCGCCTGACACGCCGGGAGCCCCGTCCGGCGGACGGGGCTCCCGGGTGGTGGCCGGGCCGGGGCCCAGCCGGAGACCCACCGCGTTCCCCGGCGACCCGTCGATCCCGCGGACGTGCGCCTCGGTAACGCCGTCAGGACGGTGCCCGGTTCGCCACTCGGCGGGCCGGGGTGCGGACGCGGCGGAGGTGCTGACGCCGGGAGGCGGCCGGTGTGGACCGCGCCCCCGGAGGCTGCGGGACAGCCCTCAGGAACCTCCGGGGGCGCGGCCGGCGTTCCGGGGAGGCCCATCGGGCCTCACCGCTCAGCGCCGAAGGGCCTCCACCGGCTGGATGCGCGAGGCCCGCCAGGCCGGGTAGAGGCCGGCCAGCACGCCGGTCACCAGCCCGATCAGGGGGGCGGCGGCGACGGTCGCGGGGTGCACGACCGGCGTCCAGTCCCGGGCCAGAGCGACGGCGACCACCGTCACGGTGCCCAGGCTGGTGCCCACCAGGCCGCCGAGGGCGCCGAGGGCGCCGGACTCGGCCAGGAACTGGGTGGTGATGTGCCGGGCGCGGGCACCCAGGGCGCGGCGCAGCCCGATCTCGCCCGTCCGCTCCAGTACCGCGACCAGGGTGGTGTTGGCGATGCCGACCGCGCCGATGATCAGGCAGATCCCGGCCAGCAGCAGAAAGAGCTGACTCAGGTCGGAGCCCACGGTCGAGCGCAGGGTCTTGGGGTCCGGGGGCGGGATGGCCTTGAAGTACTCGGGGTGGTCGGGGCGCAGTGCGGTAGCCGTTTCGGTGGCGACCTGCTGGGCGGCGCCCAGTTCGGTGGAGATCAGCATGCTGGACTCGGTGGGGCCCGGGGCGCCCCAGATCTGCTCGGCGGTGGTGCGCGGGACGACGACGGAAAGCAGCAGGTCGGCCTTGCGCTCCACATCGTCGACGATGCCGACGACGGTGAACGACTCGTCGCCGACGAACAGCGCGGGATGGGTCTCCAGGGTGGTGATGCCCAGCCGGCTCGCGGTTCCCGCGCCGATCACGGCGACTCGGCCGGCCCGGGCCATCCGCTCGTCGTACAGCCGCCCCTCGGACAGGGCCGGTACGGCGGCCTTCAGGACACCGGGCGAGGCCGCGACCACATCGATCCGCTCGCCTCCGGCGTTGTTGCCGAGGGGCGCGGAGCGGATGTTGCGCGCGCGGTCGTCCTTCACGGTCCAGTAGACCCCCGCGGCCCTCACCCCGTTCACCCTGAGCATCCGGGCGTCGGCGTCCGCGGGGAAGGCGGGCCCGGTGAGCTGGTCGGGGTCGTCCACCGTCTCCTCGATCGTCACCTCGGTCGCGGTCAGCGCATTGAACCGGGCGTCGATCTGGGACGAGGTGGTCGCGGTCAGCCCGAGGATCGCCACGAAGGTGCCGACGCCGAGCACCGTGCCGAGCGCGGTCAGCGCGGAGCGGGCGGGCCGCTGCAGCATTCCGGCCGTGGCCTCGGCGAGCATGTCGCGGGGGGTGAAGACGGAGGGCAGGACGGCGGTGGCGCGTCCCCGCCGGATGCGCAGCTTCACACGGCCACCCGCTGCTCACGAAGGACACCGTCGCGGATGGCCACGGTGCGGGCACCACGGGCGGCCACCTCCGGGTCGTGCGTGATCAGCAAGATGGTCATCCCATCGGCGTGCAGTTCGTCCAGCAGCCCCAGGACCGCCTTGGCGTTGGCGGTGTCGAGGTTGCCGGTGGGCTCGTCGCACAGCAGCAGAGAGGGGCCGGCGACCAGCGCCCGGGCGATGGCGACGCGTTGGCGCTCACCGCCCGAGAGCCGGGTGGGCAGCGAGTCGACGCGGTGGCCGAGGCCCACGCGGACCAGGGCGTCGCGGGCGCGCGGGGCCCGCTCGGCGTGGGGGACGCCGTTGTAGACCATGGCCAGGGTGACGTTCTCCAACGCCGAGCGGTGCGGCAGCAGGTGGAAGGACTGGAAGACGAAGCCGATGCGACGACCGCGCAGCGCGGTCCGGTCGGCGTCGCACAGCGCGCCCGTGTCGTAGCCGTCGAGGAGGTACGTGCCGTGGGTGGGGGCGTCCAGCAGCCCGGCTATGTTGAGGAAGGTGGACTTGCCCGAGCCCGAGGGCCCGACGACCGTGACGAATTCCCCCGGCTCGACGACCAGATCACACGGTTCGAGGGCAGGCACGGGCGGCGGCCCGGGATAGGTGAGGCCGACCTGGCGGAACTCGATGACCGGCGTCACTGGCCCGCCGCCCCCCTCTTCACACCCGAGATGACCTGCTCTCCCTTGTCCAGCCGGGCGGTCCCCACCGGCTCCACGGCGACGAAGCCGTCGCCCGCGGTGCCCGTGCGCACCTCCACCCGACGCTGCTTGCCGTCCGGCTGGAGCACCGTGACCGTGGTCCGGCCGTCGGCCCCCGCGGTCAGCGCGGTGATCGGTACGACCAGCGCCTTGCCGTCGGTACGGGCCGCTTCGATGGTCAGCCGCACATCCTGCCCGGCCAGCTGGGCGTCCAACGTCTTGTCCGGATCGACTCGCAGCAGATAGCCGCTCTGCCCCGTCGCCCCGGGCGCCTCACCGCTCTGCTCGCCCTCGTCGCCGCCTCCGCCGCTGTCCGGCGCGGTCAGTGACGCGGCCAGCGACCCCACCTTCGCCCGCGCCTCGATGCCGGTGAGCTCCGAGTAGATCTGCACCCGCTGCCCCTTGCGCACCAGACCCTTCTGGTACTCCTGCAGATAGGCCTGGACCGTGAGCTTCCCGCCGGACACCGTCAGCATCGTCCCGTTCACGGGCGAACCCACCCGCCCCGGCACCGCATCCACCCGGGCGGGAAAGCCCTGCAGGAAGACCACTTCGCCGGCCGGCAGCCGAGGGCCCGACGCGGCCTGCGCGGTCGCCAGATCGGCCTGCGCGGCCGCCAGATCGGCCTGCGCGTACTGCACCGCACGGGCCGACCCCTTGCCCTCGGTGTCCTTGGCCTCCTCCACAGCCCGCTCGGCCGCCGTCACCGCGCCCTGGGCCGTCTTCAGCCCCACCCCGTTGTCGTCCACGGCCGGCAGCGGGTCGTAACCTATCGCGGCGTAGAAGGCGTTGAGCGCGGCCTTGGTACCCGCTCCGAAGGTCCCGGCGGTGTCGCCGCCCGTGCCGTGGCCCAGGCCTTGCAGCGCCCCCTGCAACTGCTTCACGTCGTCGCCCACCGCGCCGGGCTTGAGATCGCGGTAGACGGGTATCCGTCCGGGCAGGGCGAACACCGGCCGCCCGGAGACCTCGAGCAGCACCTGCCCGGCCTTCAGCCGATCGCCCTGCTTGACCGGCAACTTGGTCACGACGGGTGCGGCACCGTCCTCCCCGCCGGCCACCTGCGGCGCCACGTCCACACTCTGTCCGGCAACGACCTGCCCGCGCACGATCACCGACGACGTCAGCACCCGGTGTTCCACCGGTGACGTCAGCACCGACCGCTCCGGCGGCCTCGCCTCCGCCGCCGCCTGCGAAGGCGACTTGATCAGCGTGGACGCCACCACCCCGGCCCCCGCGAGCAGCATCGCCCCACCCGCGACGGCGGCGATCCAGCGGCGCCTGCGCACAAGTCCGTCGGCGGGAGCCGGGCCTGCGGCGGTCACCGCGACCTCCTGCGTCGTCTCTACAACGGGTTCGTCCCCGGCATCCGGTTGTGCGGTCACGTCATCACATTCCTCGTCGCACCGTGCAGACCTGCTTCGTCGTGTCCTGCCGGGGTCGGTCAGCCGCCGACGACGGGGTCCTGGCCGCCGTTCTTGCCGTGGCTGCACTTCTCCACGGCCGCGACGAGGGCGTCCTTGTCGTCGATGTCGTCCCGCTTGTATTCGGCGAAGCCCTCGGCCTTCATGCATGCGGCGAAGGCCGGGTCCGCGTTCGCCGCCTCGCCCGTGTCCTTGGGGGTGTCCGGCAGGAGGTCCGCACACTCCGCCTCTGCCTTGGTCAGCCCGGCCTCGTTCCCACCGGTCTTGACCACACGGAGTTCGCCGTCGGGGGTGGTCTCGATCTTGACGCCGTTCTTCTCCAGGCACCCGTAGTAGTCACGGTCCGAGTCACTGGCCGCCGAGGGCTTCCCCTCCGCGGTGGGCTTCGTGGTGGAGTCCTTCCCGCCGCCCGCGCTGTCCTTCTCGGCACCGCCGCATCCGACCAGGACAGCGGCTGCCAGCAGTGCTGCGCACAGTGATTGCGTGACGCGAGTGGGGGAGGGCATGAGTAACTCCGCTTGGTCGTGGGGAGGGGGCGGCGTAGTCGTCTGCGGCACGTCACGCCCGGCCGTCTTCCCCCGGGACCGTCCGCCGCAGAGCGGTCCAGCCGCGACTGACCCCACCACGTGGTGAGAGCCGACGTCTACTGCCCCAAGGGACAGTAGACGTCGCCCCGTTGGCGGTCTGTAATGACGCGGCACATCATCGAACACTTGCACGTACAACGCCACCTCTGGAGCAAGGAGTTCTGTTCATGACCAACCTCACCCGCCGCGTGGCCACAGTCGCGCTGGCCGTCTCCGCCCTCGGCGGCTTCGGTCTGGCCGCTGCCGGCACGGCGGCAGCGGAGCAGGTCGCCTACGACGGTTACCTGGACCCGGAGGAGATCGGCTTCTACTACAACTCGGACCAGGCCGGCTGCGTCTTCGACCTGTACGACAAGGACCAGAACTTCAACAACGACAATTTCAGGGCCTTTCCGACCTCTGCCTCGTGCAACGGCAAGGGACAGGTCGTCGGCAACAACACGGCCTCGTACAAGAACCGGACCGACGAGTCCTGGTACGTCCACACCGGCCCCAACAGCGGAGGCACGTACCACGGCGAGATTCCCGCCTACTACGTCGGTAACGCGACCAGCAACTTCAAGAACAACATCGAGTCGACCTGCTACCTGGTCGAGTACTGCGCCCCTTACTAGGCGGCCCTCGAAAGTCCCGCCCGCTCGGTGACGCCTGGCACGCACGCCCGCCGCGTTGCCGGGAGCACCCCGGTACATCCAGTACCGGGGGCGGCCTGCGCCGTGCGATCGCACGCACCGGACGCCGCCGAGCCCGCCCTTTGGGCGGACGGCGCTACTTTCGAAAGACGCCCTGGAGCGCACCGGGCGGCACCCGCCCGAGCTCGCACCGCCCGCTGTCCCGCTTGCCGATATCAAGCGGGACAGCGGTTGTTCCACGCTACCCGCACGACGATCGCGAGGATCCCCGCCATGGCTCACCCAGCCCGACTCCTGGCTGCCACCTGTCTGGTGAGCGCCGCCGTGCTGACTCTCGGCGGCTGCGCGGGCGATGAGCCCGAAGCCGCTGGTGCGGGGAAGGAACCGGACATCGGCAGCATCGCGAAACTGAGCAGCACCGAAGGCCTGAAATTCCCGGTCGCGGCATATGAGGTCACCTCCGATCAGCAGTATCAGGTGAAAAAGGCCCAGAACCGGCTGATCGAGCAGTGCATGAAGCGCTTCGGCTTCGAGTACGCCCGCCCGGCCCCGACACCTCCGAGCAGGAACGACTCGAGCTCGCGTGTCTTCGGGCTGGCCAGCGCGAAGGATGCCGCCCAGTTCGGCTACGCGAGCCCTCGCCGGGCGACCGACCCGGCACCCGCCAAGAGGCAGCCGGCACCCCCTCTCAGCAGGACCGGCCAGACGGTGCTCAACGGGGTGGACCTGGTTGCCGAGGCCGAGGCGAAGGAACAAGGCAAGGCGGCCGCCCCCACCGATGAACCCAAGTCGCAGGCCGAGGCGGAGAAGGCGCCGGGCACCGGCATCATGGTCAACGGCAAGGAAGTGCCCGTCGGCGGCTGCGGTCGGGAGTCCGCCCTGAAGCTGTTCGCCCCGAATCCGGGAGCCGTCGACATCCTCTTCGTCTTCAACCTGGGTGGTGAGGCCGAGTCCAGGGCGCTGGAGGACTCCAGGGTGAGGAAGGCCACGACCAAGTGGTCACAGTGCATGGCTGATTCCGGCTTCACGACCTCCAGTCCCGACAACGTCCAGTCGGACCTGGGACTGGTGCAAGGCAAGCTCTCCAGCCCCGAGGCCATCACCATCGCCAAGGCGGACGTCGCCTGCAAGACGCGGGTCAACTACATCGGCATCCGCTACGCCGTGCAGAGCGCGTACGAGAAGGCACTGGTGGAGGAGCACGCCGAGACCCTCGCCCTGTTCAAGCAACAGACCCAGGACCGGCTTCGCCTCGCAGCACAACTCAACGGCTGAGCAGATCAGTTACGATCCAGACGCATCAGGATTGCGCGGGCTCCGGCCAGCCGTGCGGCTATCGAAGCCCGGGGGGGCCATGCGTTCTGTTGATCAGGTGGACGAGGGCTGCTCGCCGGACGGGGTCGGTGGTACCACGGCAGCCGCGGACGCACTCCTCCGCGCACTCGCCCTCGATCCCCCTCTCACCGAGACCGAGGAGAAGATCCTCGGCCTGCTGCGGGGTGGGCCGAGCAACGCGGCGATCGCCGCCCATCTGGGTATCACGATCCGTACCGTGAAGTTCCATGTGGCGAACCTCCGGGTGAAGCACCGCGGGCTCTCCCGCCTCCAGCTCTGCCTGCTGGCCACGTTGCGCCGACTGGACCCTGTGGCGGCCGGGGCCGCCGTGGGATCAACCGCTCAGAAGTGAGCAACGGGGTCCGCGGCGTGCGACACATCCGGCGCCGAGGGACATCCGGTGCCTCACCGGCCGGTGCACGGCGGCGCCGGCCACCCCCGGCCCTCCCGGCGGAGGACACCCTCCGGGCGCACCATCACGCTGCTGCGCGCTCGATACGGCGGGGCAGGAGCCCCGACGCCCGGCCGAGAACCGACACGAGCGGGCGCACACCGCCCTGACATGTCCGGCATACGAAAACGCCCCGGACGGCATGTCCGGGGCGTTTCCCACGCTGTGGCTGGGGCCGGGATCGAACCGGCGACCTATCGCTTTTCAGGCGATCGCTCGTACCAACTGAGCTACCCAGCCACGCAGCTCATACGGGCTGCAGCGGTCCTGACGGGATTTGAACCCGCGGCCTCCACCTTGACAGGGTGGCGAGCACTCCAAACTGCTCCACAGGACCAAGCTTTGTGCGACTAAGTGTCGCACAGGTTGTGCGTGCCCCCAACGGGATTCGAACCCGTGCTACCGCCTTGAAAGGGCGGCGTCCTGGGCCACTAGACGATGAGGGCAGAACTGCTGGTACAGCTTGCTTCTGCGTCTGTCGCCCGAAGGGGAAGTGAGAAGCGGCGACTCCGCTTCCCCTCAAGAGGTTCCGCTTCTCCTTCGACCTTCAAGGTCTCAGAACGGCCGAGTCCGACCGGCGCCCTTGGGCACGTCGGAGACTGTACTACGGCGTTTCGGTGTCAGCCAAACCGAATAGGGGAGGGCGTCGCGTCGGGTCGGTTCTCCTTGGGCAGATGGCGGCTGACCTCGGCGGTCGTGAGGCCGAGCCCGCCCAGGGTGATCTCGTCCCAGGCCTGCAGACGGCGGGTCGAGCGGTCCAGATAGAGCACCGACGCGAGCACCTGCTCCGGCTTCGCGTTCTGTACGGCCCGCAGCCCGCCGCCTCCCGTGGACCCCTCGATCATCATCCGGGTGCCGTGCTTCATGAGCTCGTTCTGCCGGTGGTGCACGTGGCCGGCGAGGACGAGGGGGACCGTTCCGTCCGTCTGCCGGGCCGCCTCCGGCTCGTGGGCGACGGCGATGTCGGCCGGGGTGCCGGCCCGCCGCTGGTCGCGCAGCGCGTCGGCGAGGCGCAGGCCCGCCGCCCGTTCGGCGCCCTCGGCCTGCTCCGGGCCCGTGCGGTCCGGGGTGAACTGCGGGTCCCCGACGCCCGCCACCCGCAGGCCGCCGACGTTCACCGCGCGGCCCTCGTCGAGCACGTGCACGTTCTTGAACCGCTTGTTCCCCTCCAGGTACTTCTGCGTCACCGCCGAGTCGTGGTTGCCGCGGACCCAGACGTAGGGCGCGCCCAGATCGCTGATCGGGTCGAGGAAGCTGTTCTCCACGGCTGCCCCGTGATCCATCGTGTCGCCGGAATCGATGATCACGTCGATGTCGTACTGCTCCACGAGGGAGCCGATGATGTGCCACGCCGCGGGGTTGAGGTGGATGTCGGAGACGTGCAGGACGCGGAGCGTGGCGGGGTTCGGGCTGTACACGGGGAGCGTCGAGGTGGCGTCGTACAGCTTGGTGACGTTGGTGACCAGCCGGGCGAGTTCCTGCTGGTAGACGTCGAAGTCGGTGACGATCGAGCGCGCGTCGCCCACGACGGAGGGGGCGCTGGAGAGCAGCCCGGAGAACTTCGGCTCCAGGACCGACTCGGGGTTCCACGTGGCGTACGCCCCGACGCCCGAGGCGGCCAGCAGGGCGAGCGCGAGCCCGCCGGCGGCCAGGGCGCGCCGGGGCCTGCGGTAGACGGCGAGGCCGAGCGCGGTGGCCCCGGAGACGACCGCGACGCAGGAGCGCACGGCGAGCTCGCGGGCGCCGGCGCCGACGTCGTCACCGACCTCCGCCTCCAGCCCCGCGAGCCGTTCGGGGTGCTGGACCAGCGCCTCGGAGCGGACCGGGTCGAGGCGGTCGACGTCGACGTCGAGCCGGACCGGGGCGTGGTGCGAGTCCAGTTCCAGGGCACCGAGCGGCGACACGTTGATCTTGGTGCCGCCGCTGAGGGACGGCCGCAGGGTCATGGTCGTGTCCATCGGACCGACGGGCGTGCGGACGCTGCCGACGACCAGCAGCCCCAGCCAGGCGCCGAACAGCACGACGGCGACCAGGCCGAGCGCCCGGGCGAACGGACGCGGCGAGCCGGCGAGCGCGCCGCTGGGGCGGGGGAGGTGTCCGGACCGGCGGCCGGAGCGCGGGCGGGGGTGGACGAGGTGCCGGACGCGGACTGCCGCGGCACGGAACGGGTCGCGGGCCATTGGGCGCGTATGCCCCGGCGGGGAAGCGGATATGCGCTTCCCCGCGCACCGGGGCGCATCCGGCGGCCGTACGTGACAATGGCGGGGTGCTGGAGATGACGCGGGAAGCGTTCGAGGAACTGGTCGGCGAGGCGCTGGACCGGATCCCGCCGGAGCTCACCCGGCTGATGGACAACGTCGCGGTCTTCGTCGAGGACGAACCGGAATCCGACGATCCAGAACTGCTCGGCCTCTACGAGGGCACCCCGCTGACCGAGCGCGGTGAGTGGTACGCGGGCGTGCTGCCGGACCGGATCACCATCTACCGGGGGCCCACGCTGCGGATGTGCGCGTCACGGGAGGACGTCGTCGCCGAGACGGAGATCACGGTCGTGCACGAGATCGCCCACCACTTCGGCATCGACGACGAGCGGCTGCACGCGCTCGGTTACGGGTGAGGGGGAGGCCGCACGCGCCCCGGAAGGGGTGATGTGCGCCATACCGCGCGGGGTGAACGAGGTGTGCGGGCGCCGGGGCGTGTCCCCGGCGGGGCGGCGGGAGTTGGGCACAGCGCTCCCGCTCGTTCCCGTGATGCCTCGTCCTTCTTCGCGCCCCCGGAGGTGCCCCCGTGCGCCAGTTGCCCGTTCCCGTCCGCTGGGCCGCCGTCACCGCGGTGACGATCGCCGCGTCCACCGGCTGCATGAGCATCGGCTCCGACGACGGGAAACCGGCCCCCTCCCGCACGGCCGCGCCGGACGGTGCGGTGGCCGACCCGGACGGAGCGACGGTGGCCGGTACCGGCCGGGCCCGTCCGGGGGGCGGCGCCGGGGCGCACTCCGAGCACAGGACCGCCCGGCCCGCCGGCCCGAGCGCCTCGGCCGCCCCCTCGGGCAGCCCCGGCACGAAGCCCGGCCGGACCGCTCCGGCCCCTGGCGGCCATCCGCCGGCGCCGACGCCCTCGGCGCCGGGCGGGCCGCAGCAGCCGGAGCCGCCGGGCCCGTCCGACCCCGGTCCCGGCACCCCTGAGCCCCCGCAGTCGCCGCCCCCGCCGGACCCCGACCCGGAGCCCTCCGAGCCGGCGCCTCCGGCGCCGTCGGTCTCACCGGCCGCTCAGTCCCACGACGGCGCGGCGGGCGCGCCGGACGGGGTGTACGCGATGCGCACTCCGGAGGCATCACCGCAGGTGGGACCGGTCTGACGGGGGAGGCGGCAGGGGGGGCTTGCGCGATGTGGGGGAGAGTGCGTATGGTGGTAGATCGTTTGATCCCATTGCCCGGCGCCGACACAGAAGAGCGCCGTGTGGCGCGTACTCTCCCTTGCCGTGGCTGGACCGCATTGAGGCGGTCGAAATTGCGAAAACACGGAGTTACGGGCGCGTGCCGAGACTCCGAGAGGTTTCGCATTTCGCATGTCAATTTCCAGTTCTGACCACACCGTCATGCCCGAGAACGTCGAGAACGACGTCGAGAGCACCGAAATCATCGAGGCCGCAGAGGCCGTCGTCGCCGAGTCCGCCGACGCCGTCGAGACCGACGCCCCGGCCGAGCAGGCCGACACCGACGCCGCCGACACGGCGGACGCCGAGCCGACCCTCACGTTCGGCGACCTGGGCCTGCCCGAGGGCATCGTCCGCAAGCTCGCGCAGAACGGTGTGACCGCACCCTTCCCGATCCAGGCGGCGACCATCCCGGACGCCCTGGCCGGCAAGGACATCCTGGGCCGCGGCCGTACCGGCTCCGGCAAGACCCTCTCCTTCGGTCTGCCGACCCTGGCCGCGCTGGCCGGTGGGCACACCGAGAAGAAGAAGCCCCGCGCGATCATCCTCACCCCGACCCGTGAGCTCGCGATGCAGGTCGCGGACGCGCTGCAGCCCTACGGCGACGTGCTCGGCCTCAAGATGAAGGTCGTCTGCGGCGGTACGTCGATGGGCAACCAGATCTACGCGCTGGAGCGCGGTGTCGACGTCCTCGTCGCCACCCCGGGCCGACTGCGCGACATCATCAACCGGGGAGCCTGCTCCCTGGAGAACGTCCAGGTCGCCGTCCTCGACGAGGCCGACCAGATGTCCGACCTGGGCTTCCTGCCCGAGGTCACCGAGCTGCTCGACCAGATCCCCGGCGGCGGCCAGCGCATGCTCTTCTCCGCCACCATGGAGAACGAGATCGGCACCCTGGTCAAGCGCTACCTGAGCAACCCGGTCACCCACGAGGTCGACTCCGCCCAGGGCAACGTCTCGACCATGTCGCACCACGTCCTCGTCGTGAAGCCGAAGGACAAGGCGCCGGTCACCTCCGCCATCGCCGCCCGCAAGGGCCGGACGATCATCTTCGTCCGCACCCAGCTGGGCGCCGACCGCATCGCCGAGCAGCTCATCGAGTCCGGCGTGAAGGCCGACGCGCTGCACGGTGGCATGACCCAGGGTGCGCGTACCCGCGTCCTCGAGGACTTCAAGAAGGGCTACGTCAACGCGCTCGTCGCGACCGACGTCGCCGCCCGCGGTATCCACGTCGACGGCATCGACCTGGTCCTGAACGTGGACCCGGCCGGTGACCACAAGGACTACCTGCACCGCTCGGGCCGTACCGCCCGGGCCGGCAAGTCCGGTGTCGTCGTCTCGCTGGCGCTGCCGCACCAGCGCCGCCAGATCTTCCGCCTGATGGAGGACGCCGGCGTCGACGCGTCGCGTCACATCGTCCAGGGCGCGGGCGTCTTCGAGCCGGAGGTGGCCGAGATCACCGGCGCCCGCTCGCTCACCGAGGTCCAGGCCGACTCCGCGAACAACGCCGCCAAGCAGGCCGAGCGCGAGGCCGCCGACCTGACCAAGCAGCTGGAGCGCGTCCAGCGCCGCGCCGTGGAGCTGCGCGAGGAGGCCGACCGCCTGGTCGCCCGCGCCGCACGCGAGCGGGGCGACGACCCCGAGGCGGCGGTGGCCGAGGTCGCCGCCGAGGCGGAGGCCGCACTGCTGGCCGCCACCTCCGTGCCGGAGCAGCCCGCCCCGCGCGAAGAGCGTCGTGACGAGCGCGGCAACTACGAGCGCCGGGACAACCGCGGTGGCGACCGCGGTGGTTACCGTGGCGGCAACGACCGCGTCGGTGAGCGCAGCGGCCGTCCGGCCGGCAGCAACGGTTACCGCGGCAGCAGCGACCGTCCGTCCTTCCGCGGCAGCAACGACCGCCGTGAGGACCGTCCGGTCGGTGGCGGTTTCCGCTCCGGTGGCGGTGACCGTCGCGACGACCGCGGCGGCCGCTCCTTCGAGCGCCGTGACAACGACCGCCCGTCGTTCAACCGCGACCGTCGTGACGACCGTCCCTCGGGCGGTTTCCGCTCCGGTGGCGGTGACCGTCGCGACGACCGCGGCGGCCGCTCCTTCGAGCGTCGCGACAACGACCGCCCGTCGTTCAACCGCGACAACGACCGCCCGTCGTTCAACCGCGACAACGACCGCCCGTCGTTCAACCGCGACCGTCGTGACGACCGCCCGTCCGGTGGCTTCCGCTCCGGTGGCAGCGACCGTCCGTTCAACCGTGACCGTCGTGACGACCGTCCGGCGGGCGGCTTCCGCTCCGGCGGCTCCAGCGACCGCCCGACCGGCCGTCGTGACGACCACCGCGGTGGCACCGGCACGGGTACCGGCACCGGCACCTTCGGCCGCCGCGACGACAAGCCGCGCTGGAAGCGCAACGGCTGATCGTCGGTAGGTCTTCGACCTCAGGAAGCGGGCCCGTCCTTCGTGGACGGGCCCGCTTTTTTGGCTTACGGCCCCGGCCGGGCGGCTGTTACGATCCGGCGACCTGGATGTGGGGGGCAACAGGCCAGGCGGGTCGAGGAGTCGGCCACCGGTGATCGCGGTCGCGGGCACACCCGCGCGCTGCCCGGATCAGCGGCTCGTGCACGGGGAGGGGCGGCGCGGACTCGTTCCGCGCTCCCTGTCCGGCTCGCACGTCACTCCTGGAACCACCTCTCGCGTCCTCCTTCGCTTCGATGTCCGAACAGGAGACACGTGTCCGGCAAGAGATCCTTCGCCACCTTCGTGGGCGTCACCACCGCGGTCGCTCTGGGAGCGGCCGTCCTCACCGTTCCGATGGCCTCCCCCGCGCAGGCCGAGCCCCTGTCCCACGTGATCATCAAGGGCGCCACCAGCGACGTCCCGGCCAAGGGCAGGCTGGTGAACGCCGGGCCGCACGGTTACCTGCGTGTCGAGGAGGGGCGCGGCGCGATCTGGCGCTCGTACCACGCGACGCGAGACGTCCAGGTCGACCCCGCGGCGACGCTCGACGGCCGCGTCTTCGAGTGGGGCACGGGCTCGGACGTCGTCGCCCAGTACCGCTCCGCCACGGACACGGTGGACCTGCGGGACATGGCGACGGGCACGACCGTTGCCGTGGCCCTGCCGTCCGGACACACCTACCTGGGGTCGTTCGGCTGGAACGTGCTGACGCGGGACGGTTTCGGCGCCGAAACCCGCTTCCACGTGCTGGACATGCAGACCGGTCAGGTCCGGGACCGCCTCATCGACGACATGGCGGGCCTCGGTTCGTACGCCGTCATACCCGGGCTCGGGGACGAGAACGGCATGGTGATCGCCGCAGGCGGACGGAACGTCTGGCTGGACGTCACGGAGCGGCGTGCGGTGCCCCTGCCGATCAGTGGCCAGCTGAGGGCCGACGATCTGGCCCTGACCCGCGATCACCTGCTGGTCCGCGAGGGCGGCAAAGTCACCGTCTACCGACGGGATGACCTCACCCAGGCGCAGAGCGTCCGCCTGCTCGAGGAGGGCGCCGGCACCCGCCTTCTCGGCATGGTCGGCAACGAGGTGATCGTCGCCCGTCACGACCCCGCGCTGGGCGCGCTGTCGGAATACCTTCCGGTGTGGCGGGTCGACGCCGAGCCCCTGGACGGCGCCCCCGTCCACACCGTCCTGGCCAGGTCGATCGGCCGGGCGGTGTCCACCCCGGGCGGGGGACTGCTGGTCCAGGGGGGACCGACGGAGTCGGCCTGGGGCGTCCAGCTGATCGAGGAGAACGCGGCGCGCGAGGTCCGGGCGACCGCCGAGACGGACATCCCCTCCCGTCCCGTGCCCCACACCGTGCAGCAGCTGTCCTTCCAGCAGGGGCGCCTGACGAGTGCCGAGGGCATCGCGACGACGGGCCGCACCGGCGTCTACACCTGGACGGCGGAGCGTACGGGCGACGCGTGGGCGTACGGCCCCCGCCAGGAGCGCGGCACGCTGCCTGAGCTGGCGGACGAGTGCTCCGCCCCCGACTGCCCGAAGGTGGAGGAGAGCGGAGACGGCAGGCTCGTCTACGGCGGTCCCTTCAGGGCGGGGACCAAGAGCGTGCTGCCGCTGCACCGTGTCCCGGAAGGGGCCCAGCTGCCCGGCGTCACGATCGACGTCGGCACGCGGTCGAAGGGCTTCATCGGCAGTTCGGGGCGGTGGGCGGTCGTCTTCGCGACCCTGGACGACGGGTCCCCGCAGGCTCGGGTGGTGAACACCGACACCGGTGCGGTGACCCGGACGTTCCCCGTCCGTCCGTACGCGCTGTCCGGCACCACCCTGTGGACCGTCGAGGGCAACGACACGGCCGTCGGCTACGACATCAGGACCGGCGCGCGCACCGAGTCCGCCTATGTGCCCGGCTGCCTCCTCGACGGCGTCCAGGGGATCGGCCACTGGGTGCTCTGGAACTGCGCCGGACCGAGGGACGACGAGGGGATCTACGACCTCCGGACCCGCACCATCACTCCCCTGGGCATCGGCTACGGTGCGGGCGCCCAGCTGGGGGACGGGTTCGTCGCCTATCCGTCGGGCGGCCGCCTGATGGTGAAGGATCTGGGCGCCGGCGGGACGACGCACGACACCGGCGCCGACGTGTCGTCCTCCAGGACCGTGTGGACGGTCGACCCTGCCACCGGGACGCTCGCCTGGTCGGACACGACCGGGGACATCCACCTCGCGGACAGCGGCGTCGAGACGGCCGCCGTCGCCCTCAGGGACAGCGATGCCGCCAGGTCCCAGGCGGTGAACGGGGGCAAGGCCCCCTGGACGCCGCGCTGGTGGGTGACCAAGCCGGTCAGCTCGTGGGCGCTGACGTTGCGGAACACGGCGACCGGAGCAGTGGCGCGGACGCTCTCGGGCGGCACGGCGCACGGACTGGTGGCTGCTTCGTGGGACGGCAAGGACGCGGCCGGCAAGCTCGTCGCCAACGGCACGTACACCTGGACCCTGTCGGCGAAGCCGGCCGACGGACAGGGCGCGGCCCTCGCGGTGTCGGGTTCGGTGAAGGTGACAGGCGGTGCGGCTGTCAGCCGCGACTTCGTCGGCAACGACGGCTTCGGCGACCTTCTGGCATTCACGCCGGCGGGTGGGGCCGACTTCCGGGCCGGTACGGGTACGGGCCTGGTGAACGCCGCGGTGTCGGGTTCGGGCTGGACGGGTGCGAACAGCGTGACGGCGGCGGTGCCGTTCGACGATGTGAGCGGTGACCGGTGCAACGACGTGCTGGTGCGGGTGAAGAGCGGTGAGCTGCGGGCGTACAAGCCGTCGTGCGGTGGGGCGTTGGAGTCGACGACGCCGTTCACGAAGGTGGGCCCGGGCTGGAACGTGTACGACGTCCTGACCTCGCCCGGTGACCTCACCGGTGACGGGCGGGCGGATCTGATCGCCCGGGAGACGACGACCGGATACCTGTTCCTCTACGAGAGCGAGGGCGCCGGTGTCTTCAAGGCGCGCGTGAGGATCGGTACGGGCTGGAAGGGCTACCTGCTCACCGGGGCCGGTGACCTGAACGGTGACGGCAAGGGCGATCTGCTCGCCCGGGACGCGGCCGGGGCGTTGTGGCGGTACGCCGGGACGGGCCAGGGCACGTTGGCGACCCGCGTGAAGGTCGGCGGCGGCTGGCAGATCTACGACGCGCTGGTCGGGGTGGGCGACGTGAGCGGTGACGGCAAGGCCGATCTCCTCGCCCGGGACACGTCCGGTGTGCTGTGGAGCTACCGAGGCGACGGCAAGGGCCTGTTCGCGAGCCGGGTGAAGGTCGGCGGCGGCTGGAAGATGTACTCCAGGCTCGCCTGAGCACGGCGCGGTCCGGCTCTCTACGCGGGGGCCGGGCCGCGCGAGCCGCCACACGGGACCGCGTCCCGCGCATGCCGTGCCCCCGGCGCGGGAATCGCTGGGGGCATGACAAGCAACCCACCTGGAGCGCCTGCCGGGCAACCGTCCCCGCCCTCCGCGGCCGGCCCGCCCGACCTGTCGAAGCACCCGTCCGACACCACGGCCCCGCCCGCCACTCCCGCCCCGCCCGCCGGTTCCGACGAGGCGAGGCTGGCCGAGCTCGGCTACACACAGGTCCTCGCCCGCCGGATGTCCGCCTTCTCCAACTACGCGGTCTCCTTCACGATCATCTCGGTGCTCTCCGGCTGCCTGACGCTCTACCTGTTCGGCATGAACACCGGCGGCCCGGTCCTGATCACCTGGGGCTGGGTCGGCGTCGGGCTGATGACGCTGTTCGTCGGCCTGGCGATGGCCGAGATCTGTTCGGCGTACCCGACGTCGGCGGGCCTGTACTTCTGGGCCCACCGGCTGGCCCCGCCCCGCTCGGCCGCCGCGTGGGCGTGGTTCACCGGCTGGTTCAACGTGCTGGGCCAGGTCGCCGTGACCGCCGGGATCGACTTCGGGGCGGCGTCGTTCCTGGGCGCCTATCTGAACCTCCAGTTCGACTTCGAGGTCACCCCCGGCCGCACGATCCTGCTCTTCGCCGCGATCCTGCTGCTGCACGGCCTGCTGAACACCTTCGGCGTGCGGATCGTCGCGATCCTCAACAGCGTCAGCGTCTGGTGGCACGTGCTGGGGGTGGCGGTCATCGTCGGCGCCCTGACCTTCGTACCCGACTCGCATCAGTCGGCGTCGTTCGTCTTCACCGAGTTCGTGAACAACACCGGCTGGGGCAGCGGGTTCTACGTGGTGATGATCGGGCTGCTGATGGCGCAGTACACCTTCACCGGCTACGACGCCTCCGCCCACATGACCGAGGAGACCCACGACGCCGCGACCGCCGGCCCGCGCGGCATCGTCCAGTCGATCTGGACCTCCTGGATCGCCGGTTTCGTCCTCCTCCTCGGCTTCACCTTCGCCATCCAGTCGTACGACGGGGCCCTGGCCTCCCCGACCGGCGCCCCGCCCGCCCAGATCCTCCTCGACGCCCTGGGCGCCACCGCCGGCAAGCTCCTGCTCCTCGTGGTGATCGGCGCCCAGCTCTTCTGCGGCATGGCGTCCGTGACCGCCAACAGCCGGATGATCTACGCCTTCTCCCGGGACGGCGCCCTGCCGTTCTCCCGGGTCTGGCACACGGTCAGCCCCCGCACCCGCACCCCCGTGGCGGCGGTCTGGCTGGCCGCCGCCGGCGCGCTGGTCCTGGGCCTCCCGTACCTGATCAACGTCACCGCGTACGCGGCCGTCACCTCCATCGCGGTGATCGGCCTCTACATCGCGTACGTCATCCCGACCCTGCTCCGCCTCCTGCGCGGCGACGACTTCCGCCCCGGCCCCTGGCACCTGGGCCGCTGGTCCCGTCCCATCGGGATCGTCGCGGTGGTGTGGGTCGTGGTCATCACCGTGCTGTTCATGCTGCCCCAGGTCTCGCCCGTCACCTGGGAGACCTTCAACTACGCCCCGGTCGCGGTCCTGGTGGTCCTGGGCTTCGCCGCCACCTGGTGGTTCGCCTCGGCCCGCCACTGGTTCCTCAACCCGGATCACCCACGCACGCTCGCCCGTAAAACGCCTCGCTGAACGGGGCCGGTTCCACGGCGACGGGGCCCGGCAACCGATACCCGATCGGCGGCCGGGCTACGGCGGGCTATGCTCGGGGGTGATTCGCCGAGGGCCGTTAGCTCAATTGGTCAGAGCAGCGGACTTTTAATCCGTTGGTTGTGGGTTCGAGTCCCACACGGCCTACCTCCGGCGGGGCGGGGTGACCTCCCCGACCTGCTGCTCAGCGCCTCGACCGGCTTCGTCCGGTCGAGGCGCTGCGTCGTTCCCGGCCGGCGGCGGGGTCTTCCCGTCGGACAACGGCACCTTCGCGGTGTTCCTGGCCGTGTCCCCCGCCGATCCCACCCCCGGCGCGCTCTCGGGACCCCGCGGGGCTGCCGCCCGAACCGCCCACGGACGCGGCCCGTTGCGCGGCCGCCGTGTCCGCGTGCTCCTGGTACCAGGACGGCCGCTCTTTCGGCATTCCAGGCCGGTCGGGCGGCGCCGCTTCATAAGGTGATCTTCATGCCTTCGACGAACAGACGTCTCGTTGTCCGCGCCGCCCTTCTCGTGGCGCTCCTCGCTCCGGTCTGGGGATGCGCGAACGGGGACGGGTCCGCCGCTCCGGACGGACCCGCGGACGGCAAGCCCTCGCCCGAGCGCCCAGCCACCCCGGGACTGGGCCGCATCCTCGTCGGCGGCAGGGCGGTCACGGGTTCCGAGCCGTCCGGGAACGCGAAGGTCCCGTACCGGCGCACCTACACCGACGGGGAGTTGTACGCCCCCGTCACCGGATACCGGTCGACGGCCTTCGGAGCCGCCGGCCTGGAAGGCGTGTACGGCGACGAGCTGACCGCGGGAGTCTCCGGCGGCGGCCGGACGTCGGGCGACGTGACGACCACCATCGACCCCTCCGTCCAGCGGGCCGCGATGGAAGGGCTGAGGGGCCACAAGGGCGCCGCCGTCGCGCTGGACGCCGGAACCGGGCAGCTGCTGGCCGTGGCGAGCACACCGTCGTACGACCCGGGGCGGTTCAGCGGCAATACGACGGCGGACACCGAGGCGTGGAAGCGGCTGATGCGGGACCCGGACAAGCCGATGCTGAACCGGGCGCTGCGTGAGGCGCTGGCGCCGGAGGGGACGTTCGGCGTCGTGGTGGCGGCCGCCGCGCTGGAGCGGGGCCTGTACGCGTCGGTGGACGACAGCACGCGCAGTCCCGCCCCCTACACGGCGCCGGGAAGCGCTTCGGAGTTCTCGGACGATCCGGCGCACTGCCGGAACGCGTCCATCCGGAACGCCTTGCGTCACGGGTGCCACAACGTCTTCGCCGCCATGGCCGTGGAGATGGGGCAGCCGGCGGTGGCCGCCATGGCGGAGGCGTTCGGCTTCAACGGGGAAGAACTGCGCACCCCTGTCCGGCTCGAGGCGAGCGTGTACCCCCGAAGCGGTGTGAACGGGGCCGACGTGGCGTTCGCGGGGGCCGGTCTGGGGGGCGTCACCGCCACACCGGTGCAGATGGCCCGGGTCGTGGCCGCTGTCGCCAACGGCGGGGAGCGCGTCGACCCCCAGATGGTCGCGAAGGTGGTGCGGGCCGACGGCAGCGTGGTCAAGCCGGCGGAGGATGCCGCCAGGCGTGCGAAGCGGATCATGCGGCGCGGGACGGCGGAGCAGCTCCGGTCGGCACTGGAGACATCCGCTGCCGGGGCGCGCGCCGGAGGCGGTACGGGCGCGGTGATCGGCGGAACGTCCGGTCGGGTCACGCCCAGTCCGTCGTACGGGGACGGGGCGACCGCGTGGTTCGTGTCGTACGCCCGGACGGGCGAGGGAGGGCTGATCGCGTGCGCGGTGCGGATCACCGATGCGGACGGCGGGGCCGGGGAACCGGCCGGTTCGGCGCCGGCGGTCCGGGTCGCGGAGCTGATGGGCCGGGCCACCGCGTGACTCGGTGACCGCTCGCCGGTGTGCCGGCCGGCTTCCGCATGTCCCTACGACGGCGGCGCCGGTGCCCGCCGTGGGCGGGAGGGCGCCGGCGCCGTGGGTGCGGGTGGTCAGACGAGGAGCTTCGTCTTCGCCCGCAGGTACTCGTCTTCCGTGATCGCGCCCTTGTCCCTGAGGTCGGCGAGTTTCGACAGGTCCTCCACGTGGCCGGTCTTCGCCGCGCCGTGCGCGTCGGACGTGCCCGCGGCGTCCCTCACGTACGCCTTGAAGGCCGCGTCACGTTCCTTCGCGTCCTTGATGTCGCGCTGGCCCATGGTTCTGCCGCGCGCGATCACGTAGACGAGGACGCCGAGGTACGGCAGTACCAGGGCCAGGATCAGCCAGCCCGCCTTGGCCCAGCCGTTGAGGTCGTCACTGCGGAAGATGTCCGTGATGACCCGGAACAGCAGGAAGAGCCACATGACCCAGAGGAAGAACCAGAGCATGGTCCAGAACAGGTTGAGCAGGGGATAGTCGTCCATCGGTCCACTCCTGGCGCCGCGTCGAATGACTGGGTCTGCGTCGATATGACTGAATCTGAAATAAGTCATATCACCGCATTCCTGCATGCGCCCGTTGGAGTTTCCCTTGTTCCGCCGGGGGGGGGGGAGGGGAACGGGCGGGCGCGCGGGGTGCGGACCGGTGCGGCGTGGAGTGAGGTGGCTACTTCTCCGGTACGGGGGTGGCGGCGGCCGCGTCGGCGGAGCGCTCCGTGGGCTCGGGGTCGGCCGGCCGCGGGACCGTGGAAGCGGGCGTGGTCGCCGCCTGGGCCGCGCGTGCGGCCTGCGAGGTCTTGCGGCTGTGCGCCAGGATGCCTATGAAGCCCGCGATGAACCCGCTGATCAGGCCCGATACCGCGTGGTTGGCCGCGTTGACCGATTCGCTGTCCGGCAGACCGATGGCCACGTAGTTCACCGCCGCACTCATCACCGCGCCCATCAGGCCGCCGATGAGACCGCTGATGACGGCGCCGCGTACGGGGGAGGGCGGGGTGGCCGGGGTGGCCGGGGCGGGGGCAGGGGCGGGGGTGAGCGGTGCGGTCATCGTCGAGGGCCCTCCAGACAGGCTGCGATGAGAGACCGGGAGCGGCTCGCGGGGCGCGGCGACATGCGCGCTCCGGGACCGGCTCGCCCGGGCAGCCCGCCGATCCGGGGGATGCAGCAGTTACCTTGCGGCAGAACACGTGTTCCTTGCAACACCTTCTCGTTTTCGCCACTTTGAGGGCTCGGGGGAGATCGCCCGAGGAGGCGGTGATGTCTCTGGGCCCCAACGGGGCTGCTGTGTCGGTTTGTTCGGGCCCGCTGACGCCGATCCCCGGCCGGTCAGCGGCGGTTGAGGGGTGGTGGACGCGGAGGGCGGGCACCGGACTGACCTGGACAGGTGCGCGGACGCGGGGCCGGTCGGCGGGCCGCTCCGGGTGCGGGTGGCGCGGGACGCGGGGCCGGTCGGCGGGCCGCTGCGGGTGCCGGTCGCGTGGGCGTGCGCGCCGGGTGGTCATGAGTGCGTCGAACATGCCGTAGAGTTGTGTTCACCGACGCGGGGTGGAGCAGCTCGGTAGCTCGCTGGGCTCATAACCCAGAGGTCGCAGGTTCAAATCCTGTCCCCGCTACTGAAGGTTCAGGCCCGGCACGCATGCAGCGTGCCGGGCCTGAGTCGTGTGTGCGCCGTCGGCCCGCCGGGTCGCCCGGCGTGAGCCGCATGCCGCGTACGTCCCCCCATTGGCCGATGACGAGTCGCCCCGCGACCCCGTTGCGGGAAGCCTGGAGGGTGGTGCGCGGTACCGTCCGCGGCCGTGGATGCACGGGGTAGGAGAACAAAAGGTGGGGAAGCGGGAGGAGCGGCGGCGGAGGCGTGCCGGGGGTGTGCGGACCCGCCGGTTCGTCCGGGCGCTGCCTGCGCTGATGATCGCCGGGGGCGTGCTGTTCGATGCCGCCAGCCCGCCCTCCTTCACGGCCGTCCCGTTGTTCGCGGCGGCTCCGCTGATCGCCGCGCCGTTCTTCTCACTGGCCAGCACGGTCCGTACCGGTGTCGCGGCGCTGCTGGCGGTCGCCGCGCTCCGGCTCTACAGCGGCACCCTCTTCCAGGTCGTGCCCTCCATCGAACTGCTCACGGTCCTCACCGTCTCCGTCCTCGCCGTCGTGATCAACGGGGTCGTGCGGCGCGGCAACGAGCAGCTGGCCTCGGCCCGCGTCATCGCGGAGACGGCCATGCGGGCGGTGCTGCCGACGCCGTCCGACCGGATCGGCGGGCTGAGCGTGGCCGCGAGGTACGAGGCGGCGCAGGCGGACGAGTTCGTCGGCGGCGACCTGTTCTCGGTGACGGACACCCCGCAGGGGGTGCGGCTGGTGGTCGGGGACGTGCGCGGCAAGGGGCTGGACGCCGTGGAGGCGGTCGCGGTGATCATCGGTGCCTTCCGGGAGGTGGCCGAGGACGAGGAGACGCTGGAGGGGGTGGCGGGGCGGCTGGAGCGTGCGCTGGCGCGGGAGTCGAGCCGGCGCGGCGGCCTCGACGCGGTCGAGGGCTTCATCACCGCCGTGCTCGTGGAGATCCCGCCGGGTGCGGACCGGGTGCGGATCGTCAACCGCGGTCACCCCGAGCCGCTGCTGCTGCACACGGACGGGGCACTGGAGGTGCTCGGCCCGTCGGTGCCCGCGCTCCCGCTGGGGATGGACCTGGGGGTGTGGCCGGACCGGGCGGACGAGTGGGACCTGCCGGCCGGCGCGACGCTCCTCCTTTATACGGACGGCCTCTCCGAAGCCCGTAACGCCGAAGGCGTCTTCTACGACCCCGCCGAGCGGCTGCGGGGGCGGATCTTCCCGGGGCCCGAGGAGCTGCTGTCCGCGCTGACCGACGACGTGCGGCTGCACACGGGCGGCGAGTCGACGGACGACATGGCGCTGCTCGCGGTCGCGCGGCCCGCCGAGGGCCAGCCCGTCCGGCGCAGGACCGTGAAGATCGTGGGCTTGGGCGGCGGCGGCCCGGCCTGAGCCCCGCGGTGACCGGCGGGGTGGGAGCGGTTGTCCACGATGCCACCGTCCGTGACCGAAGGACACCGCTCCGCATAACATTTGACACAACGTCAGAAAACGGGTGACGCCTGAGGGGCGATCAACTCGTCCGATTCCACCCGGTTGTGTCCCGTAAAGTCCAGGCCAAAGACGTGAACGATCAGTGGGAACAGCTTGGATTCGGACCCTGGTGTCTATTAACGTTCGATAACGCAGCGCGGTTGTCCCAGCCGCCGTCAGTGGCGGCACCGTGCGCGAGCGCCGAATTCCGCAAGGGAACCGGGGAACCACCTACATGGGGTGAATCGGGCAACTCTGTCCTGTGACGAGGCAGAGGTACCCGTAGGAGACCTTCCTGCTCCGAACCCGTCAGCTAACCCGGTAGGCGAGAAGGAAGGAAAGGAGTGCGCCCCCGTGGCGTCCAACAAGCCTGCCCCCGAAGCTCCCTCACGGTTCGGGTCCGAGTACGGCGATGACTTCGCGACCCGGCCCGCCACCGCTCTCACGGAGTGCGGGGCCGACTACGCGACCGACTACGGGACCGATCGGGGCAGCGACTTCGGAAACGACTTCCGCGCCGATGCGGCCGGGCCCGACCGGACCTGGGAGGAATGGAATCCCACCGAGGAGTCCGTCCGCCCCGTCCGCGGCAAGCACCGCGTCGCCAAGCAGCGCAATGGTCTGGCCCGCAGCTCCACCGTCCTCGGCGTCGGCGTCATCGCGGCCGTCGGTGCGGGTGGCATGGCCACCGCCCAGAGCAAGCCGCCGGTCTCCATCTCTCTTCCCGATTCCATCGCGGACAATCTCCCCGACGCCAAGTCCCTTCCGGGCGTCGGCGCACTCTTCTCGAGCGGGTCCGAGGCGGACGAGGCCGCGACCGCTTCCGCCCCGCTGACGAGCGCCGGCATCACCACCGCCGAGGCCGAGCAGGGCACCACCGACGCGGGTGAGGCGCTGCGCGCCCGCATCCTCCAGCAGGCCGAGCAGCAGCAGGACGCCGCCGACGCCGAGGTCAAGGCGGCCGCCGAGAAGGCCGCTGCGGAGAAGGCCGCCGCCGAGGCGAAGAAGCAGCAGGACGCCGCCGAGGCGAAGATCGCCGCGGAGAAGAAGAAGGCCGCGGAAGAGGCGAAGAAGAAGGCGGAGGCCCTGCGCCTCGCCAAGCTCGCCGCCAGCTACGCCATTCCCACCTCCTCGTACACGATCACCTCGACCTTCGGTGAGGCCGGATCGATGTGGTCCTCCGGCTTCCACACGGGCCTCGACTTCGCCGCGCCTACCGGTACCCCGATCAAGGCCGTCCACACCGGCACGGTCAAGTCGGCCGGATACTCCGGCTCTTACGGCTACCGCACGGTCCTGGAGCTGGAGGACGGCACGGAGGTGTGGTTCTGCCACCAGTCCTCGATCGACGTCAGCGTCGGCCAGAAGGTCACGACGGGTGACACCATCGGACGCGTCGGCGCGACCGGCAACGTGACCGGTCCGCACCTCCACCTGGAGGTCCACACCGCGGACGGCACCGGCGTCGACCCGATGACCTGGCTGCGCGCCCGGGGCCTGACGGTCTGAGACCGCCCCGCACGCCGCTTCGTTCTCCGGCCCACGCAACCCCGGCAGCCCTGACGCTCACCCCCGACGTCAGGGCTGCCGGTCCGGCCGCCGATCCGTCGCCCAGACGCCCTGGCTCCTCGTCTGCCCATCTGCCCGTCTGCCTGCCCGAAGGACCGGCAGGGCACGGTCCACGGTCGACGAGATCGGCCGACGTCGTGGTCGCGGAATCAGGTGTACAAGGCATGGAATAGCGGAACCGGCGGAATCGGTTGTTCCCTTTATGACTTCTCTCCGAAAGCTCGGCTCCTCCGGCCTCCAGGTCTTCCCGCTCGCGCTCGGGGGCAACGTCTTCGGCTGGACCGCCGACGAGGCGCAGTCCTTCGCCGTCCTCGACGCGTACGCGGCGGCAGGCGGCAACTTCGTCGACACCGCCGACTCCTACTCGCACTGGGTCCCCGGCAACGAGGGCGGCGAGTCGGAGACGCTCATCGGCAAGTGGCTCGCCGCACGCGGCAACCGGTCCGACATCGTCGTGGCCACCAAGGTCGGCGCCCACCCCGCGCACAAGGGGCTCTCCGCCACCACCGTCAAGGCCGCCGCCGAGGAGTCGCTGCGCCGGCTCGGTACCGACCACATCGATCTCTACTACACGCACTTCGACGACGAGACGGTCCCGGTCGAGGAGATCATCACCGCCCTCGACCAGCTGGTGAAGGACGGAAAGGTCCGCGAGATCGCCGCGTCCAACATCAGCCCGCAGCGGCTGCGCGCCTCGCTGGACTTCTCCGAGCGCGAGGGTCTCGCCCGGTACGTGGCCCTGCAGCCGCACTACAACCTCGTCTCCCGTGACACGTACGAGGGTGAGCTCCAGGACACCGCCGCCGAAGCCGGGCTCGCGGCCGTCCCCTACTTCGCCCTCGCCTCCGGGTTCCTCACCGGCAAGTACCGTCCGGGTACGGCCGTGGACAGTGCCCGCGCGGGCAGTGCGGGCACGCACCTGGAGTCGGAGCGGGGGCGGAAGGTGCTCGCCGCGCTCGACAAGGTGGCGCGGGAGCGGGATGCGGAGATCGCGACCGTGGCGCTGGCGTGGCTGGCCGCCCGGCCGACCGTCGCCGCACCGATCGCCTCGGCCCGTACGGTCGAGCAGCTTCCCGCGCTGGTCGCCGTCGCCGGTCTGCAGCTCACGGACCAGGAGCTGGCCGAGCTCACCGAGGCCTCCGCCTGACCCTCCGCCGCCCTTACCGCGGTGGGTCGGTGTGCGGCAGGTGGGGCCGGTCGTACGCGGAGTCGTACGGCGTGGGGCTGTACGGCCCGGGGTGGTGCGGAGCCGGGTTGTACGGCGGTGCGCTGTAGGGCTGCCCGGCGTACGGGTTCCCGGGGTGCGGGTAGGGGGCGTGGCCGCCGTGGGGCCGGTACGTCCCGTGGGCCTGGTCCTGGTACGGCCGGCGCATCGCGGGCACGTACCGGGGGCGCAGACGGCCCGTGGCGTGCGCCGCGTACGCCAGGGCGGGGCCGGCGGTCTCCCTGCGCTGCCACAGGTGGTGCAGCAACTCCCGCTCGCGTTCGGCGAAGTCCGGGCCCGCCGTGCCGCGGCGGGCCTGGCGGCGCAGAAAGGCCAGCGAGGTCGCGAACGACTCGTACTCGGCGACCGTACGGGCCGCCGCCCTGCCCCGGGTCCGCACTTCTTTCAGCGATGTGGCGGGTATGCGGGCGTGAGCGGGGTGGAAGGCATGCGCCGGGCGGGAGGCGTGGTCCTGGGGCCTGCCGTACGGGGCGCCGGCCGCCGCCGCCCCCGCGCGTTGGCGCGCGACGTCCCTGGCCATGCCCCGGGCCCGCATCGAAGACAGGGCGGCGGGTTCGGCGGGGGACAGCCAGCCGGCCTCGGCGTACACCGGAAGCTCGACGCCGAGGGTGCGCAGTTCGCGCAGACGGGCCCAGATCGCCAGCCAGGTCACCAGCCCGAAGGCCGGGACCATGAAGGCCCCGTACACGACGTAGAAGCCGTACGGGCCGAACGAGGACGACCCGTTCCACAGGGCGTGCATGCCCATGGCGAGGAGCAGGCCCAGGAGCGGAGACGCGATGCGCCGGACCCGCTGACGGCGCGCACTGCTCGCGGCGATCCCGAAGCCGATGCCGGTCAGCACCGTGAAGAGCGGATGGGCGAACGGCGACATCACCGCGCGCACGAAGAACGTCGCCGCGGTCACGGCGGCGAAACCCGACCCCGTCTGCTGGTCCTCGCCGAAGGCGTTGCCCAGGTAGAGGATGTTCTCGGTGAAGGCGAAACCCGTCGCGGTGAAGCCCGCGACGACCACACCGTCGACGATCCCGTCGAAGTCCCGTCGCCGGAACAGGAAGAGCAGGAAGACGGCCGCCGCCTTGGCGCTCTCCTCCACGACCGGCGCGATGACCGTCGCACCGAGGGTGTCCGCGCCGCCCGGGTCGGCCGTGGCGGTGGCGATCCACCGCGTCGCGAAGGAATTCGCGAGGATCGCGACCAGGGCGGCCGCACAGGCGCCCCAGGCGAAGGCGAACAGCATGCTGCGCCACGGGCCCGGTTCGACCCGGTCCAGCCAGCGGAACGCCGTCATCAGCACCGGGACGGGCAGGACGGCCAGGCCCAGACCGACGAGGAACCCCTGGGTCCCCGTCTGGTCGCGGACCAGCGCGAGGATCACCAGGCCGCAGAGCGCCAGCACGGTGAAGACGGCGACGACGCGGAACGTCCTGCTCCGCCACAGCATGCCGACACGGCGCGGGTGATAGCGCCACTGGCTCCGGTCCGGCACGGCAGCCAGGACCTCGCCGACGAGGTGCTCCTCGAGCACCGGGACGGCCGGCTGCGACTGCCGCTGCTGCTGGACAGACCCGTCGGACATTCCACGACCCTAACGAGCGGGACTGACAACGGCCATGGCGCGTGGGCGGCGCCCGCCCGGACCGGTGCGGGCCGCCCGCCGGCCGGCCGGTGCGGGCCCGTGCCCGGTCAGCCGGGGGAGCGGGCGCCGACCTGTGTGCGGGCCGTGGGACGCCCGCTCAGTGGCGGGCGAAGAGCAGGTCATGGACCACGTGGCCCTTGTCCAGACCCTGCCCCTCGAACCGGGTCAGCGGCCGGAACGCGGGGCGTGGTGCGTAGCCGCCGTCCGCCGCCGTGTTCTCGAAGCGGGGGTGCGCGGTCAGCACCTCCAGCATCTGCTCGGCGTACGGCTCCCAGTCGGTCGCGCAGTGCAGGACCGCTCCGGGCTTCAGCCGCCGCGCCGCCAGGTCGAGGAACTCCGGCTGGATCAGCCGGCGCTTGTGGTGGCGCGACTTGGGCCAGGGGTCGGGGAAGTACACCCGCAGCCCGTCCAGCGCGTCCGGCTCCAGCATCTCGCGCAGCAGGATGATCGCGTCACCGTTGGCGACCCGGATGTTGGACATGCCGTTCCGGTCCGCGAGACCGAGCAGATTGCCCTGCCCGGGGGTGTGCACGTCGACGGCGAGGATGCCGGTGCCCGGGTCGTCGGCGGCCATCTGCGCGGTGGCTTCGCCCATGCCGAAGCCGATCTCCAGGACCACCGGGAGCCCGTCGAACAGCTCGGGCAGATCGAGGACGCGCAGCCCGTCGATGTCCAGGCCCCACTTCGGCCAGAGCCGCTCCAGGGCGTCCTGCTGGCCCGGCGTGACCCGGCTGCGGCGCGGCTGGAAGCTGCGGATCCGGCGCTCGTGGTGCGAACCGGCCGGATCGGCCGCGGGACCGCCGGGGAAGCGGGGCTCCTGGCGCAGCCTGCGGGCGCGGTCCAGGGCCGCGGCGCGCAGCTCGGCCGGGATTCCGGCGGTCGCGGGCACGGCGGCGTCGGTGCCGGGCGCGGCGGCGTCCGTCCCGGTGGAGGGCGGATCGGTGGGGCGCGTCGTCCCGGAGGGGGGCGTGCTGTCCGTCTCGGCAGCGGCGTCGCCGGGCGTCGCGGGGGAGGGGTTCAAGGGCTCAGACACAATGCCCTGATTCTACGGCGGGCGGCTTCCACCCCGTCCCCTGTGCCCGGAGCAGCGCCCTGCGTGCCACCTCCCGCCCGATGGGCAGCGAGGCGGTGGCCGCGGGCGACGGGGCGTTCAGCACGTGCACGGTGTGCGGGGCCTCACGGAACAGGAAGTCGTCCACGAGCGTGCCGTCCCGCAGCACGGCCTGGGCCCTGACCCCCGCCGGGGCCGGGCGCAGGTCGTCCTCCGTCACCGCGGGCAGGAGGCGCCGCACGGCCGTGGTGAACGCCCGCTTCGACAGCGAGCGGTGCACCTCGCCCGCCCCGTACCTCCAGTGCCTGCGGGCGATCTGCCAGGAACCCGGCCAGCTCACCGTGGACAGCAGTTCGCGGGGGCGTACGACCGGCCAGCCGTATCCCTCGCGTGCCAGTGCCGGTACCGCGTTCGGCCCGACGTGCACGCCGCCGTCGTGGCCGCGGGTCAGGTGGACGCCGAGGAACGGGAACGCCGGATCGGGCACCGGATAGACCAGGCCGCGCACCAGCTCGGGCCGGGCCAGCTCGTAGTACTCCCCCCGGAAGGGCACGATGCGCATCCCCGGGTCGTCGCCCGCCAGGCGGGCCACCCGGTCGCAGTGCAGCCCCGCGCAGTTGACCAGCACCCGGGCCCGCACCACCAGGCCGTCCGCCGTCCGCACCGCCACGCCCCACGGCCGCCGGTCGATCGCGGTGACCTCGGCGCCGTACCTGATCAGGCCGCCGCCGCCCCGGACCTCGGTGGCGAAGCGCTCGGCGACCGCGCCGAAGTCGCACACCCCCGTGGTGCCCACCCGGATCGCGGCGAGGCCCCGGACCTGTGGCTCGTACTCGGCGATCTGGGCCGGTCCCAGCTCGCGCACCGGCAGCCCGTGCTCCCGGCCGCGCTGCACCAGGGCGTGCAGCCGGGGCAGCTCGGAGCGGTCGGTCGCGACGATCAGCTTGCCGGTCACCGCGTGCGCGATGCCGTGCTCCCGGCAGAATTCGGTCATCTCGGCCGCGCCGCGCAACGCGTACCGCGCCTTCAGCGAGCCCGGGGGGTAGTAGATGCCGCTGTGGATCACCCCGCTGTTGCGCCCGGTCTGGTGGCGCGCGGGGCCCCACTCCTTCTCCAGCACCGTCACCCGCGTGCCCGGTGCGGTCCGTGTGATCGCGTACGCGGTCGACAGGCCGACGATCCCGCCGCCGATCACCAGCACATCGCAGTCGTACGCCGCGTGCGTCATCATCACGCCACCTCCCACCCCGATAGTGCACTGACCCACTGACAACGCACTCAAACCCCTGCGGGCACAGCGTGGCGCATATCGCGTCGGCCCGGCCGGGGCGCGGGCCCGGCTAGGCGGGGGCGACCAGCAGCGGGCGGGCGCGCTCCCGCAGCTCGGCGACGCGCGGCTCGTCCCCGTAGGGCTCCAGCCGGTGCAGCAGATCGCGCACGTACTCGGTGGTCCGGGCGGACGAGATACGGCCCGCCACCTCCACGGCCCGGGTGCCCGCCGCGCAGGCCGCGTCCAGGTTCCCCGACTCCAGCTCGGCGACCGCCGAGACGACGAGCCGCAGACCGTGCGAGCGGACGAACTCCTCGGTGGGTCGGGAGAGCGCCTGCTCGGTGAAGCGGCGCACCTGCCGCGGTGCCTTCAGGTCGAGGTGGCACTCCGCGGCGTCGGCCGCGAACCGGTCGTACGAGTAGAAGCCCAGCCACGACGGGTCCGCGTCGCCGTCCCGGGAGCGCTCCAGCCACCCCTCGGCGGCCTTCAGCGCGGCTCCGGCGGCCGGCGCGTCGTTCGCCTTCGCGTGGGCCCGCGCCTCCACCAGGCGGAAGAAGCTCATGGTGCGTGCCGTCGCGAGGCCACGGTTGCGTTCGACCGCCGCCTGCGCGAGGTCGACGCCCTCGTCGGCGAAGCCGCGGTAGGTGGCCTGGAGCGACATGGACGCGAGGACGTAGCCACCGAGCGGTACGTCGGCCGCGGCCCGTGCCAGGCGCAGCGCCTGGATGTAGTAGCGCTGGGCCGCTTCCTGCTGGCCCGTGTCGAAGGCCATCCACCCCGCGAGCCTGGTCAGTTCGGCCGCCGCGCCGAAGAGCGCCCGGCCGACCTCGTCGCTGTACGACCCCAGCAGCAGCGGCGCCGCGTCGACCCGTAAGCACTCCGGGACCATGGACGAACGCCAGTCCCCGCCGCCGTACTTGGAGTCCCAGCGGCGCGCGTCCTGGGCGGCCTCCCGCAGTTTGGACACATCGCTGTGGCCCACCCGCAGCGGCGAGACGTCGTGCGCGGAGTCCGGGCCGGGCTGTACGGGGATCGAGAGGCCCTGTCCGGGCGACGTCGGCGGCAGCAGCGAGGTGCCGGGCGCGTGGCGGCCGGCCGCCGTTGCCGCCGACTGTCCGGAGGCGTCCCGCACCGGTGCGGAGCCCGGCCCGCTCTGCTGCCCGTGGGCGGCGGGCGGAAGTGACGTGCCGGGCGCACCCGATGCCGCCTGCGCCCCCGATGCGCCCCGTGCGCCCTGCTGGGGCCGAGGCGCCGTCACGGCCGCCGTCGAGGCCCGTTCCACCGACGGGTCGGCGGGGGATATCAGCCAGCGGGACGCGGGGGTCGCGTACGCGCTCACCGAGAACGAACCGGCCAGCGACTGCCAGATCCCGCCGCTGCCCGCCCGCCGCCCGGCCAGATCCAGCCGGTACAGCTCGGTCGCCGAGCGGACGGCCTCCCCCACATCGCGGGGGAACGCCAGCCCGACCTCCGGCGCCGGATCGGCGTCGGCCAGCCCGATCTCGTGCAGCGGCACCGGGCGGCCGAGCTTGGCGCCGATCGCCGCGGCGATGAGATGGGGCGCGGCGCCCTGGGGCACCATGCCTTTGGAGACCCACCGGGCCACCGACGTCTTGTCGTACCGAAGTGTCAGTCCGCGCTGCGCCCCGAGGTCGTTGACCCGCCGGGCGAGCCCGGCGTTGCTGATTCCCGCGAGGGCGAGAACGGTTCCGAGCTTGTCGTTCGGTCCGCGTTGCTCCCTGGACATGCGCCACCCCTCGACACACAGACGGCAGCCGCGTCACCGATGCGGCGCGCGGCATTCGTACCGGGTTCTCCCCAGGGACGAACCCCGGCACTCCGGCCGCACACGCATTTGGCCGAGCCCCGAGGAATATGCCGCCCTGCTGAGAACATCAGTAAACCCAGCGTAGTTCGCCGCATCCCTACCGTTAAGGGCCAGACGTCCGTATGGCGGGATTGTTGTCCGTACCGGCCACGCGCGGGGAACGGCGGGGAGCCGGGAGGCGCGAGGGGCCAAAGGGGCGGAGCGGGCGAGCGGGAGGCGAACGCCGCGCGAAGGAAGGGCGGAGAAAGAGCGGGGGCGGGGAGGAGGCCTTGTGGAGCCCCGCCCGCACCCCGCGAAGAGATCGCCGGGACGGCCCTCCCGGAAGGGGGCGGCCGGAGGCGGCCGGCGCGGGGCGGAGCGCGGGAAGGGGGTGCGGTGCCGGCCTTCCCCACCCGCCGACCAGCCCGGATCGAGCGCCGGAGCGCGTCCGGCGCCCGGCCCGCACGGCCTCGGCGACCCTCGCCGGGGGCCCCGTCCGAGGTGCCCCGCGCGTGCTCCTGGCGTGTGGCCGTGCGCCCGGCCGTGCGCTCTGGCTCGGCCCCTGCGGGAGCGCTTGCATGGTGCTGCGTGGGTCGGCCCGCTGCACTGGACACAGCGGGCTGGGGGAACACCGCCGCCTCATTCCCCGCAGGCGGCGGACCGGTCCGGGGGGCGGACCGCGCCTCCCGGACCGTGCGACGAGCCGGGTGGCGCGGTGGCCGCCCCATCGGGCCGCAGGGCGACGGCCCGGCTCTTCCCGAGTTCGTCCGGGCACGGGTGAGGAGTGCCGCCGTCCTGAGCGCACCGGAGAACAAACAGGTATAAAAGTGTGTATATAAGGTCGCGTTGGGGTGGTCGATCGGTTCCCACGCCTCCTGAGATTGGCCGGATGTCGCCCGTCGGACGAGGTCGGGCCGAGGGGTGCGCGGACATCCCGGCCGCCGCCCCGGCGGGACGCGCTTCATGGCCGGTTCCGGGCCGTTACTCCGGGACGCGTACGGGGAACGCGACGCACGGCATCCTTCGCCCCGTCGCCTTCGGGTCCGACGCGCGCGGGCCGTGCGACGAACGCCAGGTCCGGCGGCCGCCCTCCGGCCTTTGCCAGGGGCGCATGCGCTCACGACGTGCGCCGTCCGTAGCCACTCCTGCGCGCCGTTGTCGTGGCAGCATGTCCGCAACGGCGCCGCGCGTTACCGGAGTTCTCCCGATACTGCCCTGCTGCGCCGTTTTGTCCACAGCCTGTGGAGGCGGCGGTGCGTTGGTTGGTGGGTTGGAGCAGTATCGCCGCGAGCTTCGGCACGGTCGGAGCGGTCGGCGGCAGTGACGAGGGGCGCACGATGCACCCCGTGGGCTCCCAACTCCTGTGGGGGGACCCGGATCCGCTCTGGGCGGTGGGCGACTGGCGGCCCGACGAGATCCGCACCGTCCGGCTGGACACCGCCGAAGGCGCCCCCACCGCACGGCTCGCCGTCCTCGGCTGCTGCGGGGCCACCGACGAACAACTGCGCGTCGGCCTGCTCGCCGCCCGCGGCGGAGCACTGCGCCACCTCACCGCATGGACCGGCAGCTACACGGCCGTCGTCCAGATAGGCCGCCGGATCACCGTGGCCGGCGACCTCGCCGGAGCCCGCCCGGTCTTCTACACGCCCTGGGCCGGCGGCACGGCCTACGCCACCGCCGCGCTCCCCCTCGCCGACCTCATCGAGGCGCAGCTGGACATCGGCCACCTCGCCGCCCTGCTCGCCTGCCCCGAAACCCCGGAGGCGCTGCGCGACGGCACTCCGTACGAGGGGGTGAAGCGCATTCCGCCCGGGCACGCGCTGATCCTCCGCGAGGGCTCGCGGGAGATCACGGGGTACGAGGCGGTGGCCTCCCTCGCCGTGGCCGCGCCCGAGAAGGACCCGGTGAGCGCCGTGGAAGGGGTGCGCGACGCCCTCGTCGAAGCGGTGCGCGCCCGGCTGCTGGCCCCGCGCCACGCTCCGCAGACCCAGCCGCCCGACCCCGGCCCAGTCCCCGGCATGGGCCCCGCCGAACGCCGCGCCGCCCGGGGCGCACCCGTCCCCGGCATCGGCTCCGACCTCTCCGGGGGCAGCGCGTCCGCGACGCTCGCCCTCCTCGCCGCCGGGCTCCCCGGCCTGCCCGGCACGATCCTGGGCCACGGCACGGGAGCGGGCGAGCGGCTGCTCGCGGTCACCTTCAACGACCTGACGACCCGCGCTCACGAGGACGAGCTCGAACGCGCGCGCGTCATCGCCGCCAACCCGCGGCTGCACCATGTCGTGGTCGCCGCGGGCGAAGAGGCCCTCCCCTACGCCGACCTGGAGAACGGCCCGCTCACCGATGAGCCGGCCCCCTCCCTCGTCCTCGTCGAACGCCACCGCCGCAGACTCTCGGCAGGCAGCGCCGACCACTTCGTGGGCGACGGCGCCCGGCAGGTGCTCGACGCCCATCCGGCCCGCCTCGCCGACCTGCTGATCGACCGCAGACGACGCCATCTCGTCCGCCCGGTCGCCGCCCTCGCCAAGGCGGAAGGCCCCTCCGCCCACTCGCTGTTCGTCCCGCTGACCGTCTACCGGGCGGCCCGTCGGCTGGCCCGTACCTCCTACCGCACCGGTCTCGAAGCCGCGGCCGACCACCTGCCCGACGCCAACCGCCTCACCCCCGGCCTCGACACCCCCGCCGACGCCTCGCTCGCCGCACTGGCCTGGTCCCGGCCGGGCCCGGCCGCCCGGTGGCTCACCGGGGAGGCGCTGGCCGAAGTATCGGTTCGCCTCCAGGAGGCGGCCATCCGCCCCGCCTCCGTCCAGCGCCCCGGTGAGGCCCGCGCCAGAGCCGCCCTGGCCCGGCACGCCGCCGGCCACCGCATCCTGGAACAGGCCGCCGAGGTCCGCAGCCAGCGGCTGCACGCCCCCTTCCTGGACAACCAGGTCGTACGCGCCGCCCGCGCGCTCCCCGAGTCCCTCCGGGTCCAGCCGGGCGCCCGCGCGGCGATCCTGCGCCGGGTCCTGGCGGGTGCGGGCATCCACGACCTGCCGCCCGGCTGGGGCGCCCCTTCCCAGGCCACCTCGACCGCCGTCACCCGGACCGGCCTGCGCGCCGCGCTACCCGAACTGATCGCCCTCTTCGACGCCCCGCTCCTCGCCGACGCGGGCCTGGTCGAGGCCCGCGTCGTACGCAAGGCACTGCGCGCGGCCTCCGAGGGGGAGCCCCTCCCCCTGGACGGCCTGGCCGACCTCGCCTCCACGGAACTGTGGCTCCGCCGCCTCGTGTCGCGGCGCGGCACCTGCTGGACGGGTACGGCGGCCCCACGGCAGCGCGCGGTCGCCGGCGGAGTGGCCCCGGCCCGACGGTCACTTCAGGGGTAGCACGGGGCGGCTTCGGCTTCCCGGTGCGCTGCCGGGCGGGGGCGGAGGCTGCTCTGTCGTGGCGGTGCCAGTCGGACGTTCCGTTACCTGCGGTGCGCGCCCCGCGAGGCAGATCCGATGTCCCCGTTACCCGCGGTGCGCGTTCGGCGAGGCCGATCCGATGTCCCGTTGTCCGAGCGGCGGGACACAATGGCGAGGTGCGGTATCTGATCCTGGGCGTCACGGAGGCGCGAGACGAGAGCGGCGCCGCGCTGCCCCTCGGCGGTACGCGGCTGCGTGCCCTGCTCGCCGCCCTCGCCCTGCGCCCGGGCCGCGCCGTACCGGTCACCGAGCTCGTCGGCGACGTCTGGGCGGACGAGCCCCCGGCGGACGCCACCGCCGCGCTCCAGGCCCTCGTCGGGCGGCTGCGCCGGGTGCTGGGCAAGGAGGCGCTGGCCAGCAGCCCGGGCGGGTACCGCCTCGCCGCCGGTCCGGACGACGTGGACCTGTACGTCTTCGAGCGGCTGGCCCGGCAGGGCGGGGCCGAGCTGGAGGCCGGCGCCCCGGCCGAGGCCGCCCGCACCCTGCGCGCCGCACTCGCCCTCTGGCGCGGCCCCGCCGTCGCCGACCTGCCCGACGGGGACCACGGCCACGCCCTTCGCCCGGAGACCCACCGGCTGGCCACCCTGGAGCGCCGGATCGAGGCCGACCTGCGCCGCGTGGCGACCGAGGAGCGGGGAGCGGCCGCAACGCCCGCCGACCCCGAGGCAGCCTCCGCCCCCGGCCCCGCCGACCTCGTCGCCGAGCTGACGGAGCTGACCGCCACCCACCCGTACGACGAGCGCTTCCGCGCCCAGCTCATCCGCGCCCTTCGCGCCGACGGCCGGCAGGCCGACGCGCTCGCCGCGTACGAGGACGCGCGCCGCACCCTCGCCGAGGGCCTCGGCACCGACCCCGGGCCCGACCTGTCCGCGCTGCACCGTGAACTCCTCTCCGCCGAGCCCGCGCCGCCCGAAGCGGCGCCCGTCCGGGGCAACCTCCGGCCACGGCTCACCTCCTTCGTGGGCCGCGAGCCCGAACTCCGTGCCATCCGGGACGACCTGGCCCGCTCCCGGCTGGTCACCCTCACCGGCCCCGGCGGCTCGGGGAAGACCCGCCTCGCCGAGGAGTCCGCGGCACGCGACGACCACGCCGCCACCCCCCGCGACGTCTGGCTGGCCGAACTGGCCCCCGTCGAGGACCCCGACGCCGTCCCGGGGGCCGTACTGTCCGCGCTCGGGCTGCGCGAGACGGCGCTGCTGCGGGACAGCACCCACGACGGGCCCGCCCCGAGCGCCGACCCGGTCGGCCTGCTCGTCGACCGGCTCGCGCACGGTGCGCGCACCCGTCCCGTCCTCCTCATCCTCGACAACTGCGAGCACGTCATCGACGCGGCCGCCGCGCTGGCCGAGACCCTGCTGACCCGCTGCCCGCAGCTGCGTGTCCTCGCCACCAGCCGCGAACCGCTCGGCGTCCCCGGCGAGTCCGTACGACCGGTCGACCCGTTGCCCGCCGACCCCGCCCACCGCCTTTTCACCGAACGAGCCAGGGCCGTACGCCCCGGTTTCGACCCCGAACACGAACCGGCACACGATGCGGACGCCGTCGCCGAGATCTGCCGTCGGCTGGACGGCCTGCCGCTCGCCATCGAACTCGCGGCCGCCCGGCTGCGGTTGCTCGGCCCGCGTCAGATCGCCGACCGGCTCGACGACCGGTTCCGCCTCCTGACGGGCGGCAGCCGCACCGTGCTGCCCCGCCAGCAGACCCTGCGGGCGGTCGTCGACTGGTCCTGGGACCTCCTCCACGAGGACGAACGCACCGCCCTGCGCCAGGTCTCCGTCTTCGCGGGCGGCTGGGACCTGACCGCCGCGGAAGCCGTCATCAGCACACCGGCCGTCCCTGGCCGGCGCGCGTCGCCCGGTACCGCCGACCTGATCGGCGCCCTGGTCGACAAGTCCCTGGTCGTCGCCGCCCCGGCCGCGGACGGCGCGATGCGCTACCGCCTGCTGGAGACCATTCACGAGTACGCCGTCGAGCGCTGCGCCGAGACCCCGGACATCCGGACCGCCGCCGGGCGCGCGCACACCGCGTACTTCGCCGCGCTGGTCGAGGAGGCCGAGCCGCGCCTGCGCTCCGTCGACCAGCTCCCCTGGATCCAGCGCCTGGAGACGGACCTCGACAACATCCGGGCCGCCCTCCAGCGCACCACCTCCGCGGCTCTCCCCTGTGAACCGGACGCGGCCCGACTGGTGCTGGGCATGGGCTGGTTCTGGTGGCTGCGCAACTACCGCTCGGAGGGCCTCGCCTGGACCGAGAAGGCGCTGGCACTCGGCCCGGAACCCGCCGACGCCGACGACCCCCGGTACTGGGTCCGGATGAACCTGCACATGCTGTGGTTCTTCTACGCGGCGGAGCGCGGGCAGTACGAGACGAACCAGGACGACGCCGGGCTCCACGCGTTCGTGACCCGGGTGGCCGGCGCGTTCGCCTCCTCAGGGCCGCAGGCCGCCCGGTTCCCCGGGCTGCTCTGGCCGATGACCTCGTACCTCACCGGCACCACCGACGACGTACGGCGGAAGATCGACGCTGCCGTCGACAACGCCCGCGTCCACGGCGACGCGTGGGAGTACGGCGTCACCCTGATGTTCCGCACCCACATGATCGTCGACATGCCGGGCGGCATGCCCGGCATCGACGACGACCTCGCCGAACTGCGCACGCTGAGCCGACGCATCGGTGACCGGTGGATGCGCGCCCAGGTCGCGAGCGCCGCGGCCGAGGCGGGCATGATGCGCGGACGCTACGACGAGGCGCGTGCGGCGTACGAGGAGGCACTGCTGCTCGCCCGCGAGGTCGGCGCCCACGCCGAGGCCCCGTTCCTCCTGGCCCGGCTCGCCGAACTCTCCTACCGCACGGGCGACCTGGCGGCCGCACGGGAGGGGCTGGACCGTTCGGAGGCCGAAGCGGAGAACCAGCAGGTGCACGAAGCCGCCTCGTACATCCACTACCTGCGGGCCACGATGGCCTTCCACGATGGCGACACGGCCGCCGCCCGCCACCTGCTCGCCGCGGCCCAGGGGGAGGTCGGACGCGGCGGCCCGCCGTCCCACTTCACCGTGGCGATGGAGGGCCTGTCGGCCCGGATCTCCGCATTCGAACCCGAACCGGAGGGCGGCCCCGTCTCCGCGCTGCTCGGGCTGACGGCTGCCTTGGTCACGGCGAGGGAGGCGCAGTGCGCCGAGATCGTCACGGGACACCTGGCGGACGGCGTGGTGACCGTGCTGCCGAGGTTGGGCCGGCACGCGGCGGCCGTACGCGTCCTGGCCGCCGCCGACAACTGGCGGCTGTCCGGCCCCAGGACCCCGGCGGAGCAGGCCGAGGTGGACGCCGCCGAGCGGCAGGCACGCGAGGAACTGGGTGCGTCGCGGTACGAGGAGGAGCGCGTCGCGGGACTCGGACTGACCCTCGACGACGTCATCGGCCTGCTGGAGGGCATCACCGCAGACCTCCCGGGATGAGGGAGGCCGTGCCGGACGGCTCCCGTCCGCTCAGCGGCAGCTGATGACGGATGCGGCCCAGTCGGCGAGGGCGACCCCGCCGAACGGGGTCGCCGGCTCCACGACGAGCCGGATCCGCTCCTGACCCTCGATGCCAACGCTCACGGGAACGGCCGGGGCGCCGCCCCTCATCACGGGTGACTGCCACAGCCGCGTCCCGTCGCCGTTCACGACCGAGAACCGGACCGAACCGAGCCCCATGGTCAGGTCGTCCACACCGGCCATCGCCTCGTACCGCGTGCACGCGCGGTTCAACTGGATGTACACCGAGGAACTGCTGTGGACGGTCACCCCGTGCGCGTACCGGGTGCCGCCGATCGACATGCCGGCACGCTGCCAGACCCAGCTGCTCCGGCCGAGCACCACCTCGGGGGCGGTGTGGTCGCCGGCCAGGGTGGAGCCCAGCTCGCTGACCCGGTACGACGTCGGGGCCGGAGCGGGCGGCGACGGGGAAGGCCGCGGGGGCGCCGGGGTGGGCTCCGGCGCTGGCGGCGGGGGAGGCGTGGGTTTCGGCGGGGGAGTGGGCCTCGGGGACGGCGTCGGCGTAGGTGGCGGCGTCGGGGCAGGGGCCGGGGTCGACGGTGCGGAAGCCGGTGTAGCGGGGGGCGGCGCGGGTGCCGGAGGCGTCGGTGTGGGTGTCGGCGGTGCGGGTCTCGGCGGTGCGGGGGTCGGCACGGCGGGTGCCACGGCCGGGGGCCTGGCGGCCGCCTTCGCCTCGGGGCGCGGTTCATCTCCGCCGATCAGCGCCCACACCAGGCCGGCCGCGGCCGCGACGGCGACCGCCGCCGCGATGCCGGCCTTCACCGGGGCGCCGAGCCCCTCGGAAGCGGCGGCGCTTCCGGCCGAACCCGCGGACGAGCCGCCTCCGGTCGCCGCGGCGGCGGCTCCCGCACCGGCGGCACCGGCAGCGCCACCCGCCACGATCCCGGCGGCCTTGAGGGCGTACCCGGCGGCGAACCAGCCGATGACCGCGACCGGCAGCAGCGCGGGGATCCCGGCGTTGACGTGCGCCAGTTCGCCTGCCGCGAGCCGGCATTTCGCGCACTCGTCCAGATGCCCGCGCAGGCCGCGCTCGGCCCGCATCCGCAGGCCGCCCCGGGCGTAGGCGCCGAGCCGGTCGGCGTACCGCGCACAGTCACCCCCGGAGGTGAGCGCCTGGCTGACATGGGCTTGCAGATAGGCCTGCTTGAGCCCTTCACGGGCGCGGCTGGCCAGTACCGACGTGGCATTGGCCGTCAGTCCGAACAGCGGGGCGACGTCACTGGGCGACTCCTCCTCGACGGTGGTGTGCCACAGGACGGCCTGCCAGCGCTCCGGGAGGCTGCGGAACGCCTGCATCGCCAACGACTGCTCGGCCTCGTGCATCGCCAGCACGTCGGCGCCGAGATCGAGCGTGTCCGCGTCGGACACCTCCGTGGTGCGCGACGCATGCGCCGCGAACACCGCGAAGTCGTCGACCAGATGCTCACGCTTCGCGGTCTTCGCCCACGCGGCCCCGACGTGCCGGACCGCCGTCATCAGATAGGCCCGTACGGCCTCCTCGGGGCCCTTGCCGCCCCGTACCGCCTGCAGGGTCCTGGCGAACACCTCGGCTGTCAGGTCGTCGGCGGTGTGCGCGTCCCGGCAGCAGGTACGCGCATAGCGGCGCACCGCGTCGGAGTGGCGGCGGAACAACATCTCGTACGCGAGGTCGTCGCCGTCCCGCATCCTCTGAATCAACTGGACGTCGGCGGGGGCGGTCCCGGCGGCATCCCTGGCGTGCCGACCGCGACGAGAGCGTTGCATGGGCACCGCGGCCACAACATCGTTCGCGTTCGCCTTCGCGTTCGTGTCCGCGCCGGAGTCCGTGCCCGTGCCCGTGCCGGAGTCCGCATCCGAGTCCGCGCCCGCATCCGAGTCCGCGCCCGCATCCGAGTCCGCGCCCGCGTCCGTGGCAGGGCTGTCGACCGGCGCGGGCGGCCATGGTCCGGGCAGGACGGTGCCGCCACTCTGTTCGCCGGTGTCCGAGCGCCGGGGGCCGGCCTGGCTCGGCACCTGGTGTCCGGGCAGCCCGCCCGCCTCCGCGCCGCCTCCGACAGTGGAGACACCGTCGAGCCGCTCTTCCTGCTGCCCGTCACCGCTCATCGCGGTCGCCCCCGTATGCGCTTTCGGACCCGAACACCGGGCAAGCGTGCCACAGAGCGCAGGAGCGGCGACCCTTCAGCGCCGTCAACCACTCATCCGGGGTGTTTTCCCGAATGCGAGCACGGGGAGGCGCTCATTCGGGGGAGAATTGGCAGGTTGTGTTGACGGGGCAGTGAGCGGGGACGGCGCCCCAGTAACAACCAGGAAGCGCCCCTCCAGACGGAGCTCCCCGGACAGAACCGCCCCGAACCGCCCCGAACCGACCCCGAACCGACCCCGAACCGACCCCCCGAACCGACCCGCCGGACCGATCCGCCGGACGCGGCCCCGCTCCCCACGGGAACACCGCGACTCGTCCTCCACCGGCACAGCCGCCCCCCACCGGCACGCCCGCGCAGCCCCGGCCGACGCGGTGGTGCCGCCCGCAGCCCGCAGCCCCTAGGGCGACAGCACCCCGACACCCACCGCGCGCCCCACCTGGCCCGGCCGGTCCGTGCTCACGCGGGCCGCGAGCGCAAACCCTCCAGAAGGATGTCCAGCAGCCGGGCCGAGGCCGCCGCCTGCTGAGCCGCGTCGGGCAGCGAGGGTGCCGCCGTCGCGATGACCAGCAGCACATCGGCCACCGTCACATCGCGGCGCAGCTCCCCGGACGCCCGCGCCCGGTCGACCAGCCGGCCCACGACCTCCAGCAGGTCGGCCGCTCCGGCACCGAGGTCCTCGGTCCCGTCCGCCGGCGCGGAACGCTGCTCGGCCACCCGCACACCGGCCTGGACCGGAACCTGACCGGCTTCCTGGCGCTGTTGGGGCACCCGAGGCTCGTCCCACGCGTCAACCGGCGCCGCTTCCGGGGCGCGTACGGCACCCGCGTCGACGGCCTCGGCGGCGTCGTCGGCCTCGACGCCGACCCGCAGTATCTGCGGAGGCAGCAGCCGGCCGGCACCGGAGGCCACCGAGGTCCGCAGGAAGCGCGACAGCGCCGACCACGGCTCCTCCTCCTGGCCCAGTGCGGACCGGGCCTGGTCGGTCAGCCGGGCCGTCTCCTCCTCGGCTATCCGGCGCACCAGCACGTCCTTGCTGGGGAAGCGCCGGTACACCGTGCCGACACCGACCCGGGCACGGCGCGCCACGTCCTCCATCGGAGCGCCGTACCCCAGTTCGCCGAACACCTCGCGCGCCGCCCTCAGCACGTGTTCGAGGTTGCGCTGCGCGTCCACGCGCAGCGGTGCCGAGCGGCCGTGCGCCCCGGTCTGGGCGCTGAGCGCGGTTCCCAGCGTGCCGGCCCCCGACGGCGCCACGGCCCCGCCGGCTCCGACACCGCTCACCGTGCCGCCGACCACCCCGATCCGTCCGTTCCCTTCGGACGTGACCGCAGCAGTCGGCCAATGCGATTCCTGAATATGCATAACTGTTCCCCCGGTTATGACGTCTCCCCCCGGAGACTCCCGCCGTGTCAGTCGAGGGTGGACCGATGGTCACCGTCCGGCACCCCGACGACATAGGAACATAGTTGAGCCAGGGTCAATTCAGAAGGGGGCTGCCCGCCGGGAGCGTCCGCCGGTCGGAGCGCGGACCGGCCGGTCACCGACCGGTACCCCTCCCGGGACCCCTCTCCTCCCCCCTGACCTGCGGGACTTCCGTCCGTACGGCACATCGACGGACCGAAGCCCGTTCAGAACCTCCGGTCACACAATTTGCCGGGGCTGTGGACAAACTCCCGCGCACGTTGCGTCATGGGATGGTGATGGCTTCAGATTCCGGGGGAACACGCCCCGGCCCCCCGCCGGGTGTGCGCATTCTCGTCGTCGGTGGGGGCTATGTCGGGATGTACACAGCGCTGCGTCTCCAACGGAAGCTGAAGCAGAGACTGAGAAGCGGTGAGGCGGAGATCGTCGTCGTCACCCCCGACCCTTATATGACGTATCAGCCGTTCCTCCCGGAGGCCGCCGCCGGTTCCATCTCGCCCCGCCATGTCGTCGTGCCGCTGCGCCGTGTCCTGGCGCACTGCACGATCGTCGTCGGGGAGGCCCGGCACATCGATCACGCGAAGCGCACCGCGACGGTGACCACGCTCGCCACGGGCGAGGACGGTACCGGTGCCGTGGAGATTGCGTACGACGAGCTCGTCCTCGCCCCCGGCTCCGTCTCCCGCACCCTCCCGGTCCCCGGCCTCGCCGATCACGGCGTCGGCTTCAAGACCATCGAGGAGGCCATCGGCCTGCGCAACCACGTGATCGAGCAGATGGACATCGCGTCCGCCACCCGCGACCCCGCCATCCGTGACGCCGCCCTCACCTTCGTCTTCGTGGGCGGCGGGTACGCGGGCGTGGAGGCGCTCGCCGAGCTGGAGGACATGGCCCGCTACACCGCGCGGTACTACCACAACATCAAGGCCGAGGACCTGAAGTGGATCCTCGTCGAGGCGACCGGCCGCATCCTCCCCGAGGTCGGTGAGGCGATGGGCAGGTACGCGGTCCGCGAGCTGCGCGGCCGCAACATCGATGTACGCCTCGACACCCGGCTGGTGTCCTGCGAGGACCGGATCGCCGTGCTCAGCGACGGCTCCCGCTTCCCGGCCCGCACGCTCGTGTGGACCGCCGGAGTCAAACCCGCCCCCCTGCTCGCCGCCACCGACCTGCCTCTGAACGAACGCGGCAGGCTCGTCTGCACCGCTCGACTCACCGTCGAGGGGACCGAACACGCCTGGGCCGCCGGTGACGCCGCTGCGGTCCCCGACCTGACCGCCGCCGAACCCGGCAAGGAGACCGCCCCCAACGCCCAGCACGCGGTCCGCCAGGCCAAGGTCCTCGCCGACAACCTCGTCGCGTCGCTCGACGGCCGCCCGCTCAAGGAGTACCGGCACCGTTACGCGGGATCCGTCGCCTCGCTCGGCCTCCACAAGGGCGTCGCCCACGTGTACGGTCGCCGGCTCAAGGGGTATCCGGCCTGGCTCATGCACCGTATGTACCACCTCAGCCGCGTCCCGACGTTCAACCGCAAGGCCAGGGTGCTGGCCGAATGGACCCTCGCCGGACTGTTCAAACGCGAGATCGTCTCCCTGGGCTCACTGGAACACCCCCGGGCCGAGTTCGAGATCGCCGCGGGCAAGCGCCCCCGGTCTGACGACGACTGTCAGTAGGGTCCGACACACTGGACGTGTGACCATAGGTGGGCTCACATCTGCACAGAGTGACCCGGCCGGCAGCGACCGACAGTGACCATCGAGGAAGACCGTCCCAGGGGCAACAGCAGGGGCAACAGCCCGCCACCGCACACTGGTGACGCCCCTGCCGAGGAAGCAGCCCGCCCGAGCGGACCAGACCGACACACGAGGCAATGGATTCCGTGAACTTCACGCGTTGGAGCGCCCGCCTACCCGGCACGCAGCGCCGAGCCGCCCGGGACGACCGCAGTCCCGTACCGGCGGCCCGCGCCGCATACGCACAGGCCGACACCGGGTCGGGCCCTCCGGACGGCGAGCCGGTCGGCCCCGGCGCCCGGCCCTCGGAGCCCGCCCTCGAAGACCTCTCCGCCCGCGACATCCTCGGCCAGCTGCCCGCCCTCGTCGCCCTGGTGCACGGGCCCGAACACCGCATCGCGTACGTCAACGACGCCTACACCGCGGCATTCGGACCCCGCCCCCGCGGTGTCCCCGCGGCCGAGGCGATGCCCGAGCTCTCCGAACTCAGCCTGCTTCCCCTGATGGACCAGGTCCTGCGCAGCGGCACCCCGCGCACGGTCAAGTCCCGCAAGGCCGGCAGCGGCCACTCGTACACGGTCACCTGCACCCCCCTCAGGCGCGACGAGGCCGGGAGACACGACGGCGGCGTCCTCGTGTACGCCGCCGATGTCACCGACCACGCCGAAGCGGCCGAGCGGCTGCGCACCAGCGAGAGCCGGCACCGCGAAACGGCCGTCACCCTGCAGCGCTCGCTGCTCCCGCAGGAGCTGGAACAGCCCGACGACCTGCGGATCGCCGCCACCTACCAGCCGGGCGGCACGGACGCCGCGGTCGGCGGCGACTGGTACGACGTCATCACCCTCGGCGCGGGCCGCACGGCCCTGGTCATCGGCGACGTCATGGGCCGCGGGGTGCGCGCCGCCGCGGTGATGGGCCAGCTGCGCACGGCCGTGCGCGCCTACGCCCGCCTCGACCTCCCGCCGCACGAGGTGCTCCAACTGCTCGACGGCCTCGCCGCCGAGATCGACGCCAGCCAGATCGCGACCTGCGCCTACGCCGTCCACGACCCCAACGAGGGGCTGCTCGTCTACTCCTCCGCGGGCCACCTCCCGATCCTGGTGCGCGACGAGGACGGCACGGTTCGTCGCGCAGCGGACCCGACCGGCCCCCCGCTCGGCACCGGCGGCTGGATCCACACCTCGGGCACGATCGCGCTGCCGCCCGGCTCCACCGCCGTCCTCTACACGGACGGCCTGGTCGAGCGCCGCAGCGAGGACATCGACGAGGGGATGACCGCGCTGGAGCGGGCACTGTCCGGCGCGAACGGGTCGCCCCAGGTGGTCTGCGACCGTCTGATCCGCTCCCTGAACGTCACGGCGGAGCACGATGACGACGTGGCGGTGCTGGTGGTCCAGCACCCCGCCCGCACGGGCGCGACGGCGGAGCTGTTCCACAACGCCTCGCTCGATCTGCTCGGCGGCATCGAGGCGGCCCCGCGCGCCCGCGCCTTCGCGACGGGCGTGCTGACGTCCTGGCGCTTCCCGATGGAGCTGTGCGACCTGGGCGTCCTCGCCGCCGGCGAGCTCGTGGCCAACTCCCTGCAGCACGGGACGCCGCCCATGCGCCTGGGCCTGCGGCGCACCGACCGCAGACTGATCATCGAGGTGACCGACGGCGACGACCACCTGCCGCGCCGCCGCCGTGCCGAACCGGGGGACGAGGCGGGCCGTGGCATCTCGATCGTCGCGTCGATCGCCACGTCCTGGGGCAGCCGCCGCACCCCCGGTGGTGGCAAGGCGGTCTGGTGCGAATTCGACCTGCCGCGGTAGCGGGCCGATGCCCGCGCGCCCGTGCCGTCAGTGCACGGCGGCGACCGTCGGCACGTCGGCCGACGCGTTCTCCGGCAGCGACACGGCCACCACACGCGACGGCACGGCCGCGAGCGAGGGCTGGTCCTGTACGGGGGTGAGCCGTCGGCCGAGCCGCAGCGCCAGCACCGTGATGCCCAGGGAGAACAGGACGAAGGTCACGATGTACGGCCCGTGCAGCGAGGCCCCCATCGGGCCGCCGACAGCGGGCCCGACAGCGAGCGCCAGCTGCTTGCAGAGCGCGAACGCCGAGTTGTACTGACCGACCATCGACTCAGGGGCCAGGTCCGCGACCAGCGGCGCGACGGTCGGCGACAGCATCGACTCGCCGAGCCCGAACAGGGCGTACGTGGAGATCATCGCGGCGGTCGCCATGGTCTGGCTCCCGTGTCCGAGACCCGCGTAACCCGCCACGATCCAGGCGAACGCCCAGATCAGGCCGACCGAGGCGATGACCCGGCTGCGCTTGCGGCGCTCGACCAGACGCAGCACCACGAACTGGGCCGCGACGATGACGGCGGTGTTGGCGGCCAGCGCGATGCCGAGCGTCGAGGGCTGGATCCCGGCAGCCTCGGTGCCGTACGCGGCGAGCCCGGACTCGAACTGCCCGTAGCAAGCGAAGAACACCACGAAGCCCAGCACGCACAGCTGCACCATGGCCCGGTGCGAGAGCAGCGCCCGCAGGCCGCCCCGCGCGGCGGATCCGGCGGCCGTCGCCTCCTGCGCGACGGCAGCGGTACGCGGCATCCGCACGGTCGCCGCGATGACGCCGAGCACGAGGAACATGACGGCTTCGATCAGGAACAGCACGATGAAGGACGCGGGCCGGCTCGTGTCCACGATCTGCCCGCCGACCAGTCCACCGATGCCGAGTCCCAGGTTCTGCAGGAAGAACTGCATGGCGAAGGCACGCGTGCGGGTGCCGGCGTCGGAGCACCGGACGAGCATCGTGGCGAGGGCCGGCTGCATGACGGCGGTTCCCGCGCCGAGGACGGCGGCGGACAGGACCGACGCGGTCACCTGCGAGGAGAAGCCCAGCGCGGCGGCGCCCAGGGCAGCCACGACCGAGGCGACGATCAGCACGGGCAGCGGCCCGCGACGGTCGATGGCCCGGCCGGTGAACGGAAGGACGGCGAGCGCTGCCATGGCGAAGACCGCCAGTACGACTCCCGCCGTACCGGCACCCAGATCCCGCACCTGCGCCACGTAGACGTACAGATACGGAACGGTGAACCCCAGCCCGAACGCGCTCAGCGCGCTCCCCAGCTGGATCCGCCGCAGTGCTGCACCCATTTCCCTGGTCACACTCACCTACCTCAAGGTCTCGAAACCACGTGCCCGAACGACTCGAACCCGAAGACTTTAGCACTAAAGTTAGAAGCTCAACAATACAGGCCGAAGGACTTCGACGGCTACGGAGGGCGTGCCATACTGCCCGCCATGTCTGACACCACCGAGCCCGAGCTCCAGGAGCCGAGCCTCGACGAGCAGATCGCCGCTTATCAGCGCGAGTTCCGCGACCTGGACCCGCAGGTCGAGCAGGTCGTCTCGGCCCTCGGCCGGCTGAACCGCCGGATGAACGTGGCGTACGGACGGCAGGTCGCCGCCCTCGGCATCAGCAACGCCGAGTGGGAGGTCCTCAAGACCCTCGTCCTGTCCGGCGCCCCCTACCGGCTGGGCCCGGGGGAGCTCGCCAAGCGGCTCGGCCTCACCCCGGCCGCGATGACCCATCGCATCGACCGCATGGCGGGCGAGGGCCTCGTGACCCGTGACCGCGACGAGAACAACCGGGTGCGCGTCATCGTCGAGCTGACGGACGAGGGCCGTACGAAGTGGCTGGAGGCGATGCGGATGGCCACGCACTTCGAGGAGGACCTGCTCCAGGACCTCTCGGGCGACGAGCGGGGTGTCCTCGGCGAGATGCTCATCCGCCTCCTGCGCCGCGTCGAACACGCCCAGCCGGACGCCGGCGGCCGCCTCAACGACCTGGCCTGAGCCCCACCCGGCCGAAGGCTCCGCGCCCGCACCGGGGCCACCGCACCGCGCGGTGAGGCGGGGTTGACACGGCCCGCCGCGATCCGTAAGGTTCTTCGAGTTGTCACGGAGCCGGAACGGTTCTTCGGCAAACATCCGCCGCGCATGCGGCAACCAACTCTCCGCACGATCTCCCACTCGGGACAATTTCGGCATGCCGGAATTCGCTTTCGAAGACTCGATTATGAGTTGCCGGGAAAAGTCGCTAGAGTTTTGGACGTCGGAACGGCCCAACAGCCGGAAAGACAAAACCCGCTGACTGGGAGTCAGGCCCGAAAGAGTCTGATAGAGTCGGAAACGCAAGACCGAAGGGAAGCGCCCGGAGGAAAGCCCGAGAGGGTGAGTACGAAGGAAGCGTCCGTTCCTTG